>CAYNRH010000013.1:0-20036 GCA_964399605.1 uncultured archaeon
CAGTAACAACAGGATCTGGCGAATCTGTAACTGAAGAAATGGTTGGTGGATTATTTGTGTTAACACATGTGCCATCTACACAGTTATAACCAACTCCACAGCTGTTTCCACACGAGCCACAGTTGTTTGGATCAGTGCTTGTATTTACACATGTTCCGGAGCAGCAAGATAACCCTGAACAACACTCGTTTGGAGAGCATGACTGTCCCTGAATCTTGCATGTGGTGAAACTCCATGTATCTGATGTATTATAAGATCCAAAACTTTCTCCTGCTACACTGTACCAAGAGTAAGTAGTTCCAGCTGAAAGACCTGACCATGTTACATTTGTTATAGTATCCGAAAGGACATTAAAATTACATCCTATCTGTGAGCCATCTAAATAGTTATAAAAACATACTACATATATATCATCTCCATCGGGATCACTTGCATATACGCTTAGCTTTGGATTTAAAGAAACTCCGGTTATTCCACTAGGAGCAGGAGAAATTAAAGTCGGTTTATTTGGAATATAATTTACAGTAAAACTCCACGTATCAGACTTTGGAGAAGAGGCGATTCCATCATTTGCAATAGTATACCAATTATAAGTTGTTCCTCTATCTAAATCAAACCATTGACAACTAGCAGTCCCCCCAGAGGGAACATCAGTATCTGTACATATTAGAGAATCGTCAGCAGAGTTATAAAACGATATGGTCATATCATCTCCATCAGGATCACTTGCATATACTGACAAAGTAGGGCTTTTGTACAATCCTGTTTCGCCATTATATGGAGAAGGGTTTGTAGGAGCATTAGGAGGAGAATTACAAGCGGGATCACAATCTGGATCTTCACAATCAAAAAGTCCATCGAGATCATTATCTATTCCATCGGTACATATTTCTGGAAGAATTTCAAAACAATAAAGCCTAGAAATAGAATCACAAGACCTTGATGACCATTCTTCAGTCCATCCATAATTTTTTTCACCAACGCTTCCAGCTCCTCCACTATCACTGGAAGAACTAGAAGCCCAATTATTACAGGAATTACCATTCCATAAACCAGAACTTTTTGTACCAGTCCATACTGCTGTAGTCCCAAAAGAATCCGTAACATCTTCTAGAATATTTAGATAATAAATTATATTTCCATCCGTTAAGTCAGCTTTATCATTTGCAATTTTAGTACCATCTAATGTATAATAACCAATAGTAGTGTCAGCAATTCTATCTTTTGCATTAATAGTTTCATTACTTAACCAAGCAACCCAATTTCCACCCAGACCAGCAGCATCTGCTCTAGCTTGACATTTAGCATCTGCTCCAGATAGACCTCCAAGATTTCCAGTATATTTAGTAGAGGTCACAAAAACTCTTACTGCTCCATCTGGAATATATATACAAGAAGCATCATCTTGACAATAAGAAGGGGTCCCATCAACACATTTTTCAGTATATGAACAGTCATCTAGTGTTTGCCAAGAGCTCCAACTAGAAATAGTTCCAATACAATCAGCATCGGTTCCAGTACATTTTCTTGTTTTATATCTTACCTGTGCATCCGCTCCACATGCTGTTCCTGAGCACCGATAATCAGTAGCATAATGATCATCACAAACATAAGTCGAAGGTCTAAAAACTCCATTATTATCACAACACGGATCTGCAGGATTGCATTCTGTTCCGCAAGTACAGTCAGATAAGCAAACTCCAGAAGCACAATCACTATCCTGGTCACACTCTGCACCACATGTCCTTACGGAACCATCTATATTTGGAACTCCGTCACTGGAATCAGAATCAGCACAAACACCGGGTTGTTGACAACAGGATACAACCCAATCATCACAACACTTATAATCATAATATTTACTGGAGGACTCGCCACTACCATCATTTGGATATGTCCCACCGCAACTGCTGTAATCATTACAATCAGTTATATCCCATGTTCCTCCACAACACTCCCAGTGACATGTATCAGGGGCACAAGGATCAGTTGAACCATCACAAACTTGATACCAATATCCACCACTAAAATGCCATAGCTGATTCTTATTAGCCATATTACAGGAAGCAAAATCATCACAACTACCTGAATGAGGAGAACAGTCTGCAAAAGGCATAATAGGACAAGCTCCTTGAGCTCCCACATGAGAAGAAAGTAATATGGGAAGAATTAAAAGTATCGCTAATAAATATAAGATTAAAAACTTATTCATGCAGTAACCTCCTTGCAATACTCTTTTCTTGGCACAAAAGTGTTCTCTCCTATTTTTTTATTTAAAAAACAAATTCTCTTTAAGTTAAATAAATTATAATACATATCTATATTTTCCAAAAAGATATAATTTTCTTTCTCTCTTTTCTTTAAAAAAATAGTTGAGTTTGGACACTGATATTTTCTTGCTCCTTCAATATATTTCTCATATGGGTTAAAATTGACTATGCAACACCCTTGAAATCTTCGGTTAGAGGTTACAAAAAATACATGCTTACCATCAGCTGGTTCTTTATCGTAATAAAGAGTCTTATAAAATTTATCTTCAGTTCCAGATATGTTAATTTTCCAATGGAAAACGTTTCTTAAAGAAAAATTTCCTGATATATCCGTGTATAAATCCATATCTTCAAACTTCATATTAGCAACTGAAGGATCTTCTTGTATCAAAAGAGAGCGACACTGTTCCTCAGTAAATGGTTTCTGAGAATTGGTTTCAGAAGTTGGTTTTTGTGGATAAAAATAATAGGTAGTTACAGCCAATACAACTACAAGAATTATTGCGGCTATAATCAAATTTGTTGGTAGCTTGGACATCGTTTTATTTTTTATTTTCCTTGAATTTAAAACTTTTTGAATCGCTGAATTAGCGTCGTCCTTTGAATACCCAGCTTTCAAAAGAGATTGAAAAACCTGCTCCTGAGAATAACCGGAATCCAACTGTTTTTTTATCCATTCTTCAAGGTCAGGCATATAATAATTTTGAATTTCTGAATATAAATTATTTTAAAATATTAAAAATGTGGTGGGTCTACTTGTATTCTACTGGCACCTTTCTGTCCATAGATGAATCCTGCATTAAGTATGCTGCAACTCCTTTGTCGTCTACTCCCAATACTCCAATCGCTTTTATATGTTCTTCTGGGTTAGTAATTTTTATCTGCTGGTCTATGTAATCTTTATTGATTTTGACCAAATCAAGTGGACCTAACCCTAAAGAATATTTATCTCCAATTCCCCTGTTCAATTCTATTACAGGCAATCCTGAAAATTCGGATGGAAGTCCTGTTAGATTTTTACCACCAGCAGTAGATTTACCCAAAATCAGTCCAATTCCCGCATCGGAATATCCAAATCTCGGGTTTTTCCATGTGTCAACAATAATTGCATCGGCATCCTTGATTTTTTCTGCCTTTTCAAGTGTCTTCTCGATAGCAACTTCAAGAGCATTCGCAGGATTTCCCGGCAAAAGATTAAATGGAGTATCGCCGAAGCTAACCAAATCTATGACATTATATCCGGATAAGTTTATTTTTTCTGTGTAAACGTCTATCCCGTTGGTCATATTTGTCTGGTCTACAATTACTTTACCATCCTCAGTGTATACCAAATCAGAAATATGATCTGCACTAGTTTCTCCAATACACCCTGAATTAAAAGCCGTTGCTAAGATAAATCCAGCAGTAGCTGCGGCAACCTTTGCCACCTTTCCATATTTCTTCAATTTTTCTTTGAAGTTTGGTTTATATTTTTCACCATCAAGAAAACCAAACCATTCTGGTCTGGAACTAAACAACTCCCTTTCTTTAATTTTTTCTAACATGTTCTCCGAATATTTTACAGCTTCATCAGGTGTTATAAGGCTACTATGATAATCAAGGCTTCTGGAAAAATCATCAACAAAAACATCCGGATCAAATCCCATTTCTTTATAAACTTGATCCAATGGTAAACCTGTTTTTTTAGAAACTTCCCTTGCCTTTTCTTCTATGGCCTTAGAAGCATCATATATTTTATCTACATTTATTTTATCTACATTTCTAGTAGGGGGAACTTGTTCTATGGCAATGACCGGTAAATTTCTCCCGACTTTTTCTAAATTTTTTCTCCAAGTATCAAGTCCAGCCTGAACTTCTAAATTATAACCAGGTCCAGAATTTATATCGTGATTTTCCTTTAACATTACAACACCTCCAATAACTACTTCTTAGTTAATATATACATCCATAAACTATTTATACTTAATGGTGAATTTGTTTTTATTCAAATTTAAAATATAAACCTAAAAAAATATAAAATAATTATGCATTTATATCAATATCTTTTGAAAAATGGCGTGAAATCAAGGGAAACCGCAAAGTATCTTATAAGCAATGAGCTTGTCAAGGTAAACAACTGCGTAGTGACCTATCCGGAACTGCCAATAGGAAAAGACGATGACGTAGAAATCGTAGACAAAAGATTCCTTGATGTTCCCGGTTCTTTCTGGAAAATGAAGGAAATCCAGGATTCAATAAACCTCATACAAAAAGGAGACATGGTCCTGGACATAGAAAGCCCTGATGGGGGTTTTCCACTGTTTGCAAAGAGTATGGAAGCACTGGTCACAGTATTGACAATAAGAGACCTGGACTTCTTGAAAGGAATAGACGTGAAAAAATGCAACGTTTCAAAAATAGACCCAAAAGTATTTTTTAACCATAAATTTGACGTGATAATAAACGAAATGGAAGTTGACATTATGAAATCGTTGCAGACTATAGAAAGATTTATCCCGTTGTTGAGCTCAAAAGGCAAAATGCTTATGTTTCTTTCTGAAAAAGAGAGAAGGGATAACGACTTAAAGGAAATAGTGGAAAACGTCTTGAGAAGAGAAAAACTGGAAGTGATTGAATTCTTAAAAGGAAAAAAAGGAATCTATGCGTACCTGAAAAGGTTTTAAATTAATCCTTCATTTTTTGGGTAGCTCTATTTGGTGGGCCCGCCGAGATCTCCACGATGACGTGCATGGAATGCACGTCAAGCTATCTTTGAATTCCCGTTCCCCTTCAAGGGGTCTCTCGGGTCTGAGGCTATTTCTGTCCGCACCCGTTAGGCGGTACACCCAAAGCCCCGATGCTAGACCATCGCAGAGTCTTCAGTGATAAGACTTAGCTACACCACGGGCCCATCGCAATAATATTTTAAAGTATTATGTATTTAATATTAATATGCTTTTTGAACTTTTTTCATCGGGAACGCCACTTAAATTATTATATGGGCTGGGGTTCATGTTTTTCACCCTCCTCATAGCATCATTTAGCGACCTTAGAAAAATGAATATAGATAGGGAATTATTCATATTATGGCTCGGGGTTACAGGCGTAATGTTCTTCTATGACTTTTATCATGGGATTTCCTGGTTAAAGTGGATTCTCATATTGGTTTTGGGAATTCTTTCCTGGAGAGGCGTCGGCAAAGTGTTCTCGCTTGCAAGAGCCGACGTGGTGGCAATCTCAGCAGTTTGCTCTATCCTGGATACGCCTTACATCCTGCTTTTTTATGTCATACTTCTCCTGGTAAATAAGCTTGTCCTTTATCCAGTAAATTTCTTCAAGAAAAACAAGTATCCATTTATGCCAGTCATCTGGATATCGCTAATCATAATTATATTGGTTTTGGGGGTAGTAAAAATTGGGGATATCATCACGTTCCTAACAAAAATTTAAGGATAAAGCAGACATTCTTCCCTATATTCTCTTCTGGTAAAGTTTCCATCCCTATAAATCGGTATTTATTGTGGGTATTTGCCTCTAAAAAGAAACTTTTTTAAATCATAACCTCTAATTCTAATTGTGGTTTTATGGCAGATGAAAAAAGTGTAGGGATAGAAGATGACATGACAAAGATTCACTACCCCTCTGGATTCATAGTAAAGATGAGTAACTTAAAATCCATCTGCGATGATTTAAAAAACATAAGAGATTATATGCTCAAAAAACAGAACCTGTTAGAGGTTTTAATAAATGCTTCAAGGAAGAACATTTCAGACCTGACCGAGGAGATGAAGAAAATTGAGGATTCTGTTTCAAGTGTTAAGGGAAACATTTCAAGACAAAATAAAAAAATTGATCAAATAAAAAAAGATATAGATGACATATTGAAGAAAACTGAAAACAAAAGCAAAAAACAACCGATACCAAAAAATGTTCTGAAAAAAATAAAAGAGGACTTGAAAAAAGAATTAAAAGAAGAGATAAAACCCCCAAAAGTAGATGTTGAAAAAATTATGAGAGAACTAAGAAAAGACATGGAATCAGAGATTAAAAAGAAAATGAAACCGCTTAAAGAAGATGTTGAAAAGACCGACGCTTTTCTAAGAAAAAATTTAAGAAGCATTACCAGAGAAGAGTTTAAAAAATATGAAGAAGAAAAGAGAAAAAGAAAATTGAAAGAAGCAAAGAAATTTAAAGGGAGACCGTTTGGATTAACCAAAGAAGAAAATGAAGTTGCTGAACTTTTGGAGGGCAACCTGAAACCAAGGGAAATATCAATAATAACAGGGATAGATATCAAAGATGTCCAAAAGATGATAAGAATAATAAAAAAGAAAATGAAATTTTAAAACTTATTTCAATGAATGGATCCTCTGGGAAACATAACACATTTAATGAGTTTGGTCTTGAAAAGATGGTGTTCTTTTTTATTGCTCTTCTACAAGTTTTATTTTTTTTTTCATAAATAAAAAACTATTCTGTTAAGAAACCAAAGTTTAAACAAAAATGGAATTGATGCAAAAAACATTGTCTCCCAAAAAAGATTCATATATGTAGTATAAAGTGCAATTACAAAAAAGGAAGCAGGAATAATAGTAAATCCCACCAAATCTTCAGAATTTAGCATACGAATATTTTAAATATATCTTTAATTTTAAATCTAACTATGACAAAGAAAAATATGTATTTAGGACTGTTTAGCATAATATCTGTTTTATTATTTTTATCTTTGATTTCCGTAACATATGCAAACCAAAGCTGGCATAGTACCATAGCGTATAAATGTTCAGTTTGCTGTGATCCGGAGAAACCTGTTACAATTAGCTTATGGACAAGAAATTTTGAAAATAATAATATGACTGTAGACGCTATAAAATTAGTTTCTTCTTCTGATGATATATTTGCTACAAAGGGAGAAATAGACGGTTTTGGTACTTCTATAACTGGCCCTGATGGGGGAAAAACATTTAAAATAGATACAACTTGGCCTGATACAGGTTATGATTATATAAAATATAAGGCATGTTTTTATATAATAGATTGGCCTGGCCATTCAGAAAAGTGGTATTGCACTGATTATGTTACTAAGAAATATGAAGGTAATTACGAATGCCAATCTGATAATGATTGTGAGGACTTTGAGTATTGTGACATCTCGGGGTGTGTTTCAGAGTGCAAGCCCGTAGTACAAGAAAGTGCCTGCGGTCACATTGATAATCATAGATGGATTAATTATGAATGCTGTTCAGATTCAGATTGTCAAGTTAATTATATTTGTAAACAACATGAATGTATAGAAGTAGCTGTAAAAACCACCACTTCAACAACAACCACTACAACATCTACTACAACCAGTTCAACTACAACAAGTAGTACTCTAAATACTATATCAGAAACCGTCTGTGAAGGTTGTTTATATGAAGGAAATTGCTTAGGTTATGGCACTAGAATTTTAAAAGATAATACACCATTATATTGTGACCTAAATAAAGAGATTAAGATACAAAAAGAAGTTGATGAAATTTGCAAAAATAATTACGAGTGCAAGAGTAATCTCTGTTCTGATGGAACTTGTTATAACATAAGAGAAGAAATTCAAGAGACAAAGGGATTACTTCAAATTATAATTCATTTCTTGAAATCTTTGTTTGGTCTGGTTTAAAACTTCTCGAAGGAAAACGAATGATCATAAGATATGGTTACTAATGGTAAGAGAATATATACAAAATCACGGACTTAGAGAGATACACTCTTGAACAAATTGACAGCCACAAGGCATAATTGTTGCAGTTGCTTTAGGATTATTTGCATATTCTTTGGTTAGCATTTTTGTTAATGTTTTTCAGATGTATAAACTTTATCCATTTGCACTTGGAGTAATTAATTCAATAGTTTTTTATATGTTGAAGTATTTTTTTAGAAAAAGAGGGAGTGCTAATTGCATGATGGAGCCTCTGGTGGGAAACTTAGCACCTCTCTAATTTTTGCCGAAGGCCAAGACGCTTTTCTTTGGGTGACCGTCAGCCTTTCTTTTGCAAAAGAAAGGGTACGTTTGAACCCACGACCTCGTGCTTTTTGTTTTCATACCAAGCACGCGCTCTACCACTGAGCTACAGAGGCATTTTACAATAGATAAAAAATAGAGGTTGTTTTATTTAAATTATTCTCTTGACAGGGAAAGTATAAATAGTTTCACTTCTAAAAAATGGTAATATGAAGATGGGAAATTATGCATTTAATGAAGTAAATGGCCTATCGGAAGCTGTGTTAGAGTGTGAAGGCAACATTTTAAATTATTCAACTGATGCGCCTTGCCTAAAGAAACCTTTCATGAATTCTTTGATGAATATTGCATATGGAACATTTTATGTGTTGGACGAAAAGCCAACTATAGTAATGGAGAACAAAGATGACAAAATAGGCGGTAAAATAAAAAGTGAAATTACCTATGATGGAAGAGAGTATGAAATATGTAACGAAGGTGCCATTATCTTGGGGCACGCACTTGACATACCAATAGATGTTAATGTTAAACCGCTGGCATATTCTCCACATCCCATAAATAAAAACCCCCCATTTAAACCAAGAGTAGTTGATTCTCTGAAGGAAAGAAAATATAAAGAATTTAGACCAGATGAAATAGAAGTAATTATCGAAGCATCATTACTTGAAATAATAAATGGAGAACCTCCAGATATAGATATAAATATGTTCTTCTCAAGGCGCAAAAAACATTTTGCATCTGAAATAGCTCCATGTAAATTAACAAAAGAATTAAGTGGAATTAGGGAAAAAGAGAATGTATCGGATAATATATATGTTGACTTAAAAAAGTCAGAAATTGAAATCCCACGCAGAAAAATATATGAAATAGAAAAAAGTTTTATAAAATTCTCTAAAGGAGAAAAAGAAATAATTGTAGAGTCTGATTCTGCACTTTTATTTGGTTCTATGACCAATAACACAGAAGTCCGCGGGAGATTTATTTAGTTTTCTTTTTTATCTGGTCTTTCAGCCTTGGAACCCTTATTAACTGTCCGCAGTTTTGGCACTTCACAGAGAAGGGGCGCTTCCATGGCTTTTCCTCATAAAATTCCTTACCGCACTTTGGGCAGTGATATTCCACGCGGGCTATTCCGTCATCAAGAACAAGAACCCTGATTTCACCAACCTTCTCCTCTTTTTCATTTTCCAAATCCCGCCATGTATGATAAGCAAAAGATTTTACATTACTGTCTTTTATGAACTTTGTTATTTTTGTCAGCCACATATTAATCACTTATACCGAGAGATATATAAAGAGACTAAAATATAGCCCCTAAAAGAAAAGCCAAGAGAGATATCAACATCCCATATTTCATTAATCTATGTATTCTCTCTGGAGGAGTTTCCCTTTCATTCCATATTATTGAAAATATGAACAGGACTACTCCTATTGACACAACAAGAAGATAAATTTCATCCAAAACTTTTAAAAGGTATGGCAACGGCGCCAGAATAACTGCAATGGCAAGCAATACCGATGCTATTTTTCTCGCAGTCTTCTCACCATAGACAATTGGAATTGACTTCACCTTTCCAAACCTGTCTGCCCTCATGTCCTCTATCGTTTTTATGATTTCCCTTGACATGTTTGTAAAGAATGCAAGCATAAAAAGTATGAACAATCCCAAAAGATTTCCCATCTGATAAAACACAATTCCACCGAAAAGGAAAGACGATGCAACAAGGTAACTCACAATAATATGTCCTACTACTGTAACTTTCTTGAAATGGTATGAGTAAGCCATGAGAAGTATTGAATTAATTAGGGCAAGAATAAAACAATAAATGTTTATGAAAAGTGATATGTAAACACCAACTGCAAAAAGCACCAAAGAAAATATAAGAGCAGCGTTTACCGAAATTCTTCCAGAAGGAATCGGCCTGTGTGGCTTGCTTAATGTATCTATTCCCCTGTCAAAATAATCATTTATTGCCATACCTCCCCCAGAAATCAAAAAAGTTGCGATTATCGCAAGGTAAAGATAAGATGAGCCAAGAACATCTGTCCCTGCAACTATGCATGCGCCTATCAAAACTGCCAGCGCTGCCATAAAACTGTTTAAGGGCCTCATTAATTCAAAAAAATGCTTAACCACTCATCACACCCACACTAAAAATTGATGATTTTTATATTTAAAAGTTAAATGGTTTAACCCCTGGATTCCTTACTCTTCAGCCTAAGTTTCTTTGAACCACACTTCCTGCATTTTACCTTTCCAGCCCTAACTTTTGCTGGATTTGCCCTTATCTTGGCATTGCAGTTCATGCAGATGAAAACCCTGTCAAACAAACGTGTCTTTGCAACTTCACTCTTAACCATAAAATCCACCTTTAGTGAGATTAGGTACCTTTTAATTTAAATACCTTTGCCTTAAATCTTCATGCTCTTCAACCTCTTTATTCTCTCTTCTATTGGTGGATGAGTAGAAAAGAGCATCGCAAATCCCTTAGCGCTTAGTGGGTTTACTATGAAAAGATGTGAAGTTGAGGGATTTATGTTTAGCGGCCTCTTCTGTGCTATGTTATGAATTTTTTCAAGCGCTGACGCCAATCCCAAAGGATTTTTTGTTAGCCTTGCTCCAGATTCATCCGCAAGATATTCTCTAGACCTGCTTATTGCCATCCTAATCATGCCCGCAGCTAATGGCGCAAAAATCACCATAAATAAACCTCCAAACCCGTTTCTATCTCTATCAAAAAGAAATGCATAGGAAACCCATGTTATTGCACCAGCGATAGTTGCTGCCATTGTTTGAATCAAAGTATCTCTGTGCTTTATATGAGATATTTCGTGTGAAAGAACACCTTCTATCTCTTGGGGCTTCAGGTATTCTAAAAGTCCTGAAGTAACTGCAACCGCTGAGTGTTCTGGATTTCTCCCTGTAGCAAAGGCATTCGGAACATTTGTCTTAACAAGATAAATTCTTGGTTTTGGAATCTTTGCCTCGTCGCTTAGTTTATTCACAATCTGATGAATCATTATATTATCAGCGGGTGTTATCTCCTTTGCTCCATACATCGCCAAAACGATTTTGTCAGAGTACCAGTAAGAAAAAAAGTTCAGGAAAAAAGAAAAAATTAAAGCGAAAAGAGTACCATTAAACCCACCCAGAAGATAACCTATACCAAGAAGTATCCCCGTCAGTAATCCCATCAAACCGAATGTCTTGAAAATATTTTTCCACATTCAAACACCTGCAAAATCTTCCATCCAGTCTATATTTTTATGGGTGAAATTTCTTTTCTCTATTAATTTTTTTATTATTTTGGCAACAACTTCCGGTGTTTTGCTGGTTGTGTCTATCTCTATGACTTTTTGTTTTTCCTCTTCGGCGTCAAACACACAAACGCCAAGAACCTCGGCTTCCACATTCTCTTCAACCTTTTTAGGCAGCCATCCTTTTTTCTTCAACCTCTCTCTCAGGACATCAGGCCTTGTCCTCAACACAACAACCAGGTCCACAGGAACAAAGTGCGAGAGGTGTCCGTCTATTACTACATTATCTGGAACACTAACATTTTTTAGCCTGTCGCTGTCAATTATCTTGGAATTTCTCTCCTTGTCAACTCCTATGATATATCCCTTTTCTTCTGCAAGCTTGTTCAATCCTATGTATTCGTAGTTGAGAATTTTAGATAACTCTTTAGAAACTTCTGTTTTTCCTGTCCCAGGCGTTCCAGAAACAGCGATTTTCATTGGATATTACCTTTATTCTAGACTATTCATTAATTGTGTGTTTTTAATTTATAAATATTTTCTTCATAAAACTTTATATAGTAATTACTTATAAATAGTGATATTATGAATGATTTAAAATTCTATGTTTCTAAGGCCGAAAAAGAAATAGAAGATGGAAATATAAGAATGGCAGAAGAATATTTAGGCGAAGCTAGAGAAATTTTTGAAGAAATGAAAGAAAAACCAACAAAAGAATTTAAAGAACTTGAAAGAAAAGTTTATGGCGCTGAGTTTGAAGAACTGGAAGAAAGGATTAAATTTAATACTGAAAAATATCAGAAAGAGATGAAGGAAAGTGAAGAACCCTTCTATGTTGAATTAGTTAGTGACTTGGAAAGAATGGAAGAAATAAGTGAAAAAGCCGGGAAACAAATCCCTCCCCGTTTTTACAAAATTTATGAAATAGCATCCGAAGAATTGTTAAAGATTCCCTTTAATAAATTAAAAATAGAAGGATTAGAAGGCATATCGAATGTACCAGTAGACCTGTATGAACTTGGAGAAAAGTGGCAGAAAAAATATGAAGAAAAAAGAAAAGAATACCCATGGATTTGAAGGGGATAATTCTTTATTTTTATAAATAATGATTACTTAATATTGTTAAGGTGAGGAAATGACCCTGGAAGTGTGGACAGAAAAATACAGGCCCAAAAAACTTGATGAAGTTGTTAATCAGGAGGAGATTGTAGAAAGGCTAAAGGCCTTTGTTAAGAATCAAAACATTCCAAACATGCTTTTTGCTGGCCCGGCTGGTGTAGGAAAAACCACATGCTCACTTGCCATTGCACACGAACTGTATGGCGATGGATGGAAACAAAATTATCTTGAAACCAACGCATCAGATGAAAGGGGCATAGACACCATAAGGCATAAAATAAAGGATTTCGCAAGGACAAAACCGATTGGCAATGTTCCGTTCAAGGTTGCTGTTTTAGATGAAGCAGATGCACTGACGCCAGAGGCACAGCAGGCATTGAGAAGGACTATGGAAAATTATACACACACATGCAGATTCATTCTAATAGCAAATTACTCTTCAAGAATAATAGACCCTATACAGAGCCGTTGCACAGTTTTCAGGTTCTCCTCTCTGGACAAGGAAAAGGCAAAGAAATATTTGAAGCATATAGCAGAGAAGGAAAAGCTTAACATAGACGACAAGGCATTCGATGTGATATTATATTTATCAGAAGGTGATATGAGAAGGTCAATAAACCTCCTGCAGGCATCTGCCGCCATGGGCAAAAAAATTACGGAAAAAACTATTTACGATGTTGCCGCGCAGGCAAAGCCCACGGACATAAAGGAAATGCTTGAGCTTGCACTCAAAGGAAAATTTATGGAGGCAAGAAAAAAACTTTACGACCTGCTGATAAACCAGGGCATAGCCGGAGAGGATATAGTCAAGGAAATCCACCGCCAGATTTACGACCTGGAAACATCAGAAGAGGAAAAAATTGAAATAATAGAGAAGCTTGGCGAATATGAATTTAGGATGAACCAGGGTGGGGAGCCAATGATACAGCTGGAAGCATTGCTGGCTCAGATATCGGCAATGAAGAAATAACTCTAATCTTTTTCAGTAAAATCTTCCAGTTTGTGCTTGAAATCGCTGTCCTTTTTTATTTCCTTCCTGTTTTTCAGTATTTCCTTGGCAAGAAGATAGTATATCAGGCCCAAAGATTTTTTGCCCTTGTTGTTGATTGGTATAGCCAAATCAACATATTCCAATCCGTTGTAAGTGTCACAAAGTGCCACTATGGGAATTCTCTTTTTTATTGCCTCCAGCAGCGCCTGCTTGTCTGCAATCGGGTCTGAAAGTATTATAACATCCGGTTCTTTGTAGTTTTCAAACTTAGGGTTTGTAAGAGTTCCAGGCAAAAACCTTCCCTTTACAGCTCTTCCGCCTACAACTTCAGCAAATTTTTCTATTGACTTGAACCCGTTTGTTTTTCTGCAAACCACCATTATGTCTTTGTACCCTGCCAAAAATTTTCCAGCTATCTTTAATCTTTCATCTGTTTTTTCTATATCCAACACAGAAAGCCCATCGGGTCTGGTCTTGAAAATGAAAGGTTCCATATCCTTTGTCTTTATTCTCATGCCTATATGCGCTCCTGCAGACAAATAAACGTTCCTATCAGCTAACTCGGTCATAATCTCACCAAATATTCTAAGTTTTTATGCTTTTATATTTAAATAGGTTTCTTTGGTAGATTCTAAAGATTTATATAAAAATATTATAACTAATTAAGAGAGGTGGAAAGATTGAAAAAAATTGCAATAATAATAATAGTAAGCCTGTTTTTGCTAAGTTCCTTTACAACAGCTGCACAAAGAGTTCCTGAAAGTTCGATGAAAACAGGTGCCAAAATTGAAGCAGGAGTGGATCAGGAAACACAGAACCGGGGAGAAGGAAGCAATATAATGCCTCAAGTAAGGGAAGTTACAAAAGCAGGAAATGCACAGGAGCTTGGAGAGATTATAAGAGAAAGACAACAGGAGATGCTTCAGGAAGTTTTTAAAAATCAGAACAGGATGAGATTGGCTGTTCATGCCCTGCTTGCCTCGGAAGACTTGATTGGAGGAATAGGAAAAAATGTATCCCAAATAGCAAAAGAATTCAACAACTCTGTTGAAAAAACCATAAGAGCCGAGGAAAAAATAAAACAGAGGAGCGGACTGATTAAGTTCTTTCTCGGAGGGGATAAGAAAGCAGCAGAGGAGATAGAACAAGAGGTAAACAAAAACCAGGAAAGAATACAGCAACTTCACCAACTTATGGAACAGTGTGAGTGTAGTGAGGAAGTTAAGTCAATGGTTCAGGAACAGATTCAAAACCTTGAGGAGGAGCAGAACAGATTGAAACAACTTGCAGAGGAAGAAAAGCAAAACAAGGGAATTTTCGGGTGGCTATTTAAATAGCCCTTTTCTTTATATTTTTACCATTTTTGGCGAGCTTAGGGTATCCCATATCTCTATCAGGCGGTTGAGTTTTGCCAGCCTTTCCCCTCCCCAGACACCTGTTTTTATAAAAGGCGACAAGCCAAGGGAAAGGTCTGCTATAATCCAGTCGTTTGTTTCACCGCTCCTGTGGGAAAAAACAGTTTTCAGGCCATTTTTGTTTGCAAATTCCGCTGTTTCCATTGCAAGCCCCACAGTGCCAACCTGGTTTGGCTTTATTATCATTGAATTGCATGATCCGTATTTTATTCCAGTCTTCAGCCTTTCTATGCTGGTTGCGAAAATATCATCCCCGCACACCAAAACTCTGGACTTCCATTTTCTAAGCTGGGCAAATCTCTTAAAATCATCCTCATGAAACGGGTCTTCAACAAAATAAACATTCCATGTGCTTATGAGCTCTTTGACAGCATCCAACTGTTCTTGGGGCGTCGCCTCTTTTCCAAGCTTTTTATAAACATATTTTCCTTTTTTAGAATCCCAAAGCTCTGTGGCAGCCATATCAACGCCTATTCTTGCGTTAAGGTCTTTTGCAACTCCATAAATTATTTCCATGGTCTCCTCATCATTTAGGTCTGAAATCAAAGCATTCTCGTCATTTTTTCCATACAATTTTCCTTTTTTGGAAAGTATTTCCTTTATTCTCTTTATTCCTTCTATGCAGGTTTCAACTGCCTCCGGCATGGACTTTGCATTTATTGGTATCAAGTGAAACTCCTGTATGTCAGTTCCTCCGCCGTGCTTTCCTCCTCCAACAACGTTACCAATTGGATAAGGAAACGAAATTTCATCAAAGTACCTGTATGGTTTGTTTAGCGTGGCCGCCTTCAAAAAAGATGAAGAAAGCGCAAAACCAAGATGAGAACCAATATTCTTGAATTTATCACCTGCAAACTGAACTATCATATCCTCTAAAATTGAATATTCCTCTTCCATCAAGCCAATGAAATTCCCTTTTATTTTTTTTAGAATTTCTATGGACTTGTTTATATCCAGTGTTTTTGCTTCATATGCTCCAACACTGGCTCCAGATGGGGCTGACCCGTAAAAAACTCCTTTGTCCGTGATGGTTTTCACGAGAATAGTTGGTTCACCACGGCTGTTGAAAATTTTGTAACCAATAATATCTTTAATCATAATAACTTTTTGTTTCTCTTTATTAAAAAGTTTAAATGCTTTTACAACCAGAGGAATATTATGACTTTTATTGTTCCGACATCAGCAGCAGAACACATAGCCAGAAAACTTGATGCAGATGTGCTTTATCTTGGAGAAAACAAAGATGGAAAAAGATATTTTCCAGATGGAGAAATTTACACAAGAATCCTTGACTTTGATAAAACAGATAGGATAATGATTCTTCACTCGGGACAGCCAAAACCAAACGAGGGATTGATTGAACTTGAAAATGTGCTGAATATTTTGAAAGATAAGAAAAAAGAACTTTTCTTTTTGTACTTTCCCTATGGTATGCAGGATAATGAGTTTGAAAAGGGTGAAACAAACGTTGCCCAAAACCTAATAAAAAAATACACCATGTATTATGGAGTTGAAAAAATTTACACAATAGATGCACATTTCTGGGGAAGAAACTGGGCGAAGAATTATCCAATAGAAAATTTCTCAGCTGTTTCACTTTTGAAGAAAAAATCTGAAGAAAAATATGGGGAAATGGTTTACATAACTCCTGATATCGGGGCTCAGAGAAGAACTGGTATAGGGGGGACTAAAAAGAAGAGAAAAGATTCATACACAATTGAAATAACTTCCACGGAAGATTTGAAAAAAATGATTAAAGGAAAAAATGTAGGGGTTGTGGACGACCTTGTTGAAACCGGAGGAACTATGTGCAGAGCATATGACTTCTGTAAGGACAATGGCGCCAAGAAGGTTTTGGCTTTAATAACTCATGGCGTCCTTCCTGAAGGAATTTCAAGAATTAAGGAAAAATATGACGACTTGTTCTTGACAAATACAATCAACAGACCAGAAGATAATGTGGATATAAGCGGTTTAGTAAAAGTTCTATAAGTTATTCAACTTTCTTCGGGAACCTTCTTCTGACAGTTATTGGTATCAATCCCTTTTCATACTCTTTCTCTGCCAGATATATTGGATCCAGCTCGTTGGATTTTGCCTTCAAGAGGAGTGGCGCACCCATTGATATCTGCAGAGCTCTTGCTGATATTATCCTTGTTTTTTCAAATCTCGTGTATCCATTTGGTGTAAGCATTTAAAACACCTCTAACCTATGTAACTTAATTTCTCTTTGGACTTTTCATCTTTTGAAACAATTTTTTTCATGGCCTTTTCCTGTATTGTCTCCAGCCTTTCAAGGAATTTTTCCATTTCCTTGGATTTCTTATCCAATTCTCCCAGGTCTACCTTTAAGTCCAGCATCTTTATAAGAACCTTTAATATCTTCTCTGCCGACCTGGGATCAGTTATAATCGGGAACCCTGTAGTCTCGCCCATAAGGCAAATTCCATCCATTCCCCTCAGCCTGCCAAGCCCTATGAGCAATCCGCTTGCTCCGACTATCATTCCTATCCTGTTCATTGAGGATTTAAAATCAATACCATACTTCTCGTATTCCTCTATGAGCTTTTCATCGTTTGCAGCACCGAGAACTTCTATGTCCTTTGTCTCTTCCACCTCTCCGGTTCCGAAACCACCCAGAGTGATTATCTTTTTAACTCCAAGTTTTTCACAAAAGTCAAGTATTTTTTCTGAAACTTCATAATGCCCCTCACCACCAGATTCTCCCGCCTGGCAGTCTCCGACAAGTATAATCAAATCATTCCCATTTGGATTTTTCCAGTAGTAAAACTCGTTCTTTAAAACTTCAGCCACATTCTCATGTATAATTGTAAACGGAAGAAAGTGTGGAGAATATAACTCTGCAAATTTCTTTGCCTTTAGATTGTCTATTAAGTATTGCGCTGAAACCCTGCCAACACTGCCAATTCCTGGCAACCCCTCTATCAAAATCGGGTTGTTTGGCTTTATTTCCTTGAGAACTTTTATAGTTGTTTCCATACAAAAGACACCGTAAATTTCTATCACTCTTAACAGTAGTATTATTTTAACAATTACTCTTTTAAATAGTTTTTCTCTTTTGTTGTTCCTGTATTAATCAAAAATTATTCTGATTTAAGATATTCCATATATTTTTGTGCATCCAGCATAAATTCTTGATTATCAATAGCATTCCTTAATTTTTCAGGTATCTTTGTATTTTCATCAGTATGAATCTCAGTAAAGTAAATCAAATCGCCTTCCCATTCCCTTATTTTTGCTCCTTTTAAATTCCATTTACCAAAAGATGCTTCTTCTCCTGTATATAATAAACCAATTTTCACGTAACTCTGATCAACTACATCGGACTTCATGTAATTTTGATAAAGTGTATTGGCTTCCATGCCAGTTTGAATAAGTCTATTGACTTCCATGCCAGTTTGATCAAGTATATCAAACCTCATGGTATTTTGATCAAGTATATTAGCTCTAATTACTAATTTGTCTTCATTCATATTATCATCTAATAGTAATAGCAACATCAATTATTTATACTTTTACTGTAAAAAATCGTAACTTTTAAATACTTTTCTCCTTTGCCATTCTCCTATATTTTCCGTACTTGTCCTCCGGAGAGAATTTTGGTGGATGTGGTGTTCTGGTTTTTTCACCGCACTTCGGGCATTTATCCTTTAAAGTGTAGATGCCACAATGAAAACATTTCTTTATCATATTCATTTATGAACACTTTTTGCTATTTCTTCCGATGCTCTTTCAATAATTTTTTCTCCTTCCTTTGGGTCTTTTGTCTCCAAATAGATATTATACTTCGGGGCAGACACATACTTTATATTAACCCCAAACTTCTTCTCTGCATCTTTGAGAGCCTTTTTTATTATGTCAATCCCGTTGGGCTCGTATGACTGCACTTCAATAATCCTTTCAACCTTTACTTCCTTTATTTTTATTTTTTCTTCCGCTATATCTTTTATTTTTTTTGCCCACTTCTCCGGAATTCCCCTCTCTTCTATGAAATCGTCGCCTTTTCTTAGAGCAAGCTCAAACGCCTCAAGCATATCCCTAAAGTTTTCCTGTATGCTAAACCCTATTTCTTCGTATGCCTCATCCAGGCTCATTTTGTTCTTCTTTGCCAAGATAGCAAGCAATTTTTCGCCTTTCTCATCCCTTTTCCACTCCTGCAACCTTCTGTTTCTCTGGCTGCTTGAAACCCTCTTAAGGCTTAAGGTAACATGCCCTTTCGATTCATCTGTGCCCATGACAAGACATATTATTTTTTGCCCTTTCTTTGCCCAGTCCCTGATGTCGCGAACCCATTTCCTGGCAACTTCGGAAACATGAATCATACCAATTCTCCCAGGATACTCATCCAGGGAAACAAAAATAGAGTAAGGGTTAATATCTTTTACTGTACCAATTATGAGCTCTCCTTTTTGCGGATATTTATTTTTTCTCCTAACCATAAGCATTATTTAAGTTTTTTATTTTATAAATAGTTGAAAATTAAGCAAGAGAAACCTATTCAAGTTCTTTTAAAATCTCTCCCTTTATATCAGCTTCGCCACCTGTTGGTTCAGCGAGAACTTCTCCGCAGACCAGGCATTTCACTTCAGAAGACGGCCTGTTGAAAACTATCTGCTCGTTTTTGCACTTTTTGCATTTTACAACAAAAAATTTGCTTCTTGGCTCTGTTTTTATAACCATAATATCCACCTATTGTTTTTCAAACTCATATTTCTTGACTCTAAATCCCTTTCCTATGATATGTTCCTTTTTGCATTCCTGGCATTGATATCTTAAGTCAACTTTTCTTGTTGGCTTCTCCCTGCCCTTTGGGTTCGGCCTTGGAAATCCACCATAACCCTTAAGCTTTCTCTTAAATCTCCTTTGGTCCTGCGCGAGCGCTCTTCTGCTCTTTCCACCAACCTTCTCACGTCTAATCTTATGCTTTGTGTGTTTCTTGCAAAATGGACAATACCTGACCACTGTCTTTGGGACTTTCAAAA
>CAYNRH010000014.1:0-5037 GCA_964399605.1 uncultured archaeon
TAATTACCGTTTTTGCATAACTTTCAAAATCTGAAGAGGATTCTATTGGATTGTATAACGAATTCCACCAATCAGCTTTTATCTGAATATTAAATGGAGAAATCAGAAAAAAGATGGCTATTATAAAAACTATCAAAATAAGATTTCTTTCTCTTGAGGACATATTTTATCTAATTTATTCTTTATCATCCTTAAATAAAAAATTATAAAACCAACACAAAAGCCGTTAAGCCTATTACTATAAAGACAATAACATGCTTTAATCCAGCCATTATTGAGCCTTCAGACATCTTGCCTATGGACAATCCTGAGAAAAACCCCTGAATAACTATAAGATGCTGGAAAACTGTCTTGTAAACATCTCCCGACTCTGCTCCTCCTCCAAATCCCACTCCCCCGGTTCCAGTAAAAGAAAGTGTTGGTATGAGAAACTTTTGCAATCCTATTATGATTCCAAGAAAAACAAAATAAATTACATAACCCGTAAGTATCTGAGAATAAACATGTGCCTTCCTTTCTTTCTTTATTCTCTCAACTTCTGTGACACTCGTTGATACTGATTCCAGAACGTCTGATATATTCCCACCGCTTCTGTGCGTCTCTATTATAGTTGACATCGTCCTGTCAATCAGCTTGGTGTGCAAAGTTTTGGCAATATTCCTTAAAACTTCATCAAATGGAATGCCCCAGTCTATCTGGCTTGCCATTTTTTTAACATATGGTGAAAGTGGACCATACTCATTCCTTGAGGCAGCTTTTATTGCCTGTGTAAGAGTCATTCCAGACTGCGTTCCGCTGACAACATCACTGAGAAAATTTGGGAACAACGACTCTATTTCCCTAGACCTTCTGTAGTCTTTGTACCTTATCAGTGTTGCTGGACCAACTATCAAAGAAGCTCCGATTATGTTGAATATTGTAAAAATCTGGACGACTTCCTGGAAAAGCAGAAAATTTACTACAATGAGAGTTACACCAACAGAAAGGGAACCAATGACAATTAACTCTCTCTCCTTGGAAAACTTCAGCCAGTCGTCTATACTCTTTGGGAGCTGTTTTAATTTTTCTTTAATATTCATGAAAACACCTTATATCTGTTCTGGTTGAGTGAAGCTGACAAACATTATGAAAGCTATATTCATTGCAGGAATGCCAAGATAAATTCCCAAGTTCATGGCATCCCCTATGCTTATTCCATGTATTGTACCGCCTATAATGTTCATTATGGCAAGTATTGATATCAAAAACAATGGCGCAGCAATCATTACAGCTGTATAAAAATCTGCATAAGTTGACAGTGCCTGAAGGTATTCTTCTCTTTTCAGCCTATACGTGAAAAGGGCTTCCTTTGCCTGAACCTGAAGATAACTCTTGAGGTTTCCGCCTGTTCTTATGGTTGACAACATTCCATAGAGAATTTCCTTGAAGCTGTCGGACGGAACGTTAGAAGCCACAGATTCTATTGCAGTGGTTATATCCTGGCCAAAAACCTCAACGTTTCGTATGATTTTTGACGCTACTTTGCTTATCTCCCCATATTCTCCAAACCCGGACAAAAGCTTAAAGATTATCTTAGGCGGCACCCCCGAACTTGATATCGCAGCCATATGGTTCACTGCAAAGGGAAGGTTAGTCTCTATGCTTCTCTTTCTTGAACCAGCTTTTTCATAAGGGTAATAATACATTATAGCAAAAGCCAGCCCGCCCACAGACAAAGATAAAATTGGTGTCAGCACCGGATTAATGTTGTAAATAATTAATAAAAAAAACAAAACAGGCAACGAAACAAAAAAAGCAATAGTTGAAACAAAAAACATTAGGCACACATAAGTTCTTGTCAAAATTTTAAGGTCAGCTTCGTTTATTTTTTTCTTAAGGTCATTGAAGTAATCATAGTACTTGTCTACCAGCCCACCAAAAATAATTGCAGGTATCTTCTTAAAAATTTCCTTCAAAATATTCACCTTGAATATTAAACAAACAATTTTGTCTCTTCGCTTGGATATACAGTTACTCCATACTTTGTTATTATGTAAGGGTGTATTTTTTCAGAATGTGCAGAGCCTCTCATCTTCCATACGGTCAAAGCCCTTGAAAAGCTTGTCCCCTTGGGAATCTTGTATAGAACAACCACATCGTCTGTGACGTGCTCTTCCACACCAAAAGTACTGAGTATCAACGGGTTCTCTGATGGCGCCTCTGAAGTTAATAGCGATGTGCACCCAGACCTCTTCAACATTCTCCCAATATTGAAAATAGCAGACCTTAAATCCCCCGGGTCCCTTATATTAAGACCTAAACCAGTTATGCTGTCTATAACAACCCTCTCTGCACCTATCTCATGAATATTATTTTCTATCAACCCGTATATGTCCTCTATGTGTAAAGGGTCGTACTTTACAAAAACAACAAGATTCTGCTTTTCAAAACTTCTAAAATCCCATCCAAATCTCAGTGCATTTGTTTTTATATCTTCTGGCCTCTCCTCAAAGGAGACATATATTGATGGAGCGCTGTAAAGCTTCACTGAATTGTATAAAAATTGTGTGGCAAAAACTGTTTTTCCGGTTCCCGTCGCACCGGTAAGGAGAACTAAATCCGACTTAAGAAACCCTCCACCAAGTATATCGTCAAATCCGGGTATTCCTGTTTTTATTCTTTCGTCCATAAAATCACTTTATTTTCAATTCTTTTAAAACTTCCTTTGAATTTCTATGGTACTTTGAAACTATTTTGCTGACATCTCTCCAATGGGTTATATTATTTTTTATCATATAATCAATTATTCTTATTCTGTTTTTAATTTCCTTGTTTACGGTTTTTAAAGAAATTCCCTTTACACGGGCAATCTTGTCCAGAGTATAATTGCCTTCACCGGGCTCAAAAATGTCCTTAGATGGTATCCATCTGAAAACTGTGGATGTCCTGGCAATCCCGGTCGATTCTACCGCTTCTATTTCCTCTATGCTCTTAACCCTTCTTGCAGATTTTCCTTTTTCCTTTGAGTGGACCATCGTGACAACAATATCCAACATCTCAATAAGGCTTGGAGAAAGGTTTATCGGAGGCGTCTGCAACCTTTTTATGACTGTGGATACACCTGCCGCGTGCATAGTCCCCATTGAAGGATGGCCTGATGCCATGCCCTGAAACATAACTGACGCCTCAACACCCCTGACCTCACCAACTATAACATAATCAGGGTTCTGCCTGAAACTTGCTTTCAAAAGATCAAACATTGTAACTTCCCCATACTTCCCTCCTCCAGATCCGGGCAGTCCAAAACCTATTCTTGCCACGGATGGTATCCAGTTTTCGTGGGGGAGCTGAAGCTCCCTTGTGTCCTCTATGGAAACTATCTTGAACTCTGGAGGTATGAAAAGGCTTATGGCATTAAGCATCGTGGTTTTTCCAGTAGCAGTGCCACCACATATCATCAAAGAAACCCCCATCTCAACACAGAACCATAAGTATGCCATTATCTCCGAAGACGCGGTCTTTAAATTTATCAGGTCTATTGGTGACAGCGGCTCTGAAGTAAATTTTCTTATGGAGAATGTTGGACCTTTTGTGGTTACATCCTGAGCAAGCGACGCCTGAACTCTTGAGCCATCCGGCAGTGCGCCATCAAGAAGCGGTTCTGCATAGCTTATATAACGCCCGCATCTCTCAGAAAGTTTTATTACAAAATTTTTTAATTTATCCTCATTATTGAAAATTATGTTTGTTTCTATAGAGCCTAGTTTTTTATGTATAACATAAAGCGGTATACCTAATCCGTCACAGGATATGTCCTCTATGTAAGGGTCGTGCATGAGCGGCTCTATCTCATTCAACCCTATAAAATTCCTATAGATGTAATACATTATTTTGTTGTAGGATGTGTTGTCAACTCTGATCTCTATTTCCTCTAATATTTTTTTGACATTATTTTCTATGTATTCAAATGCCTTCTCTGTTCCCTTTATAGAAGAAAGCTCAACGTCTATAATCTCTGTAAGGCTCTCCACAATCCTGTCGTAAGTTTTTTTCTCCTTGTCAGTTAATGTGGGCTCAACTATCCTATAAAGCAGAGAACCTTTTATGTTGCTCCACATTATATGGGCATAAGCAAAAGGCTCCAAAAGGGGATACATGAAAGAAAAATCCTTGACTGACTCAATCTTTGGAAAAACTATCAAGTCTTTTGGAGGTGTTATAGTAAATTTAAATGGCTCGTTTTTGAAAGGTTTTTTTCTTAAAATTCCCTTTAATCCGCCAAGTTTTCCCATAAAATCCATTTAAACCCCTTTATCTTTTTTTGACTATGTTGTGGAATCTTGCGCATTTGGGGCAAATATATTGCTTCTCACTTGAAGTATGTATGTTGCCTCTCCCAACTTCCTTTAGTATTGCAGGGTCTGTTATTCTGAATCCCCTTCTCTGTGTTATGCATTTCCATCTCGGGACTTTTGAGCCGCACATGCTACATATGACTGTCTCTTCCCTGCCTCTCTCCCTGCCGTGGGTATAGCCTCTCTTATATGGAACTTTACCTTTTGGAATATTTATCTCCTCCTTTAATTTTATAAAATTTATCAAATTAATAAGTAACGAAGTATATATATCTCTTTGTGGTTTCATGTATAAATTCGTGGATGATCTGACATCTGATGTTATGTTTGTAGCCGAAGGTAAGGATTTGTCCGAGCTTTTGGAACAGGCAAGCATGGCGCTGTTTGACGTGGTGTGCCAGCGCGATAAAATCACCCCTGAAAAATCAATAGAAATCAAAATAGAGGCAGAAAACCCGAAAGAATTGGTCCATGAATGGTTGTCTAAACTGCTCACAGAATCTGATGCAAATGAGATGTTTTTCTCAAAATTTGAAATAAAAGTTGGGGAAAAGAATGGAAAATTATTTGCACATGGAAAGGTATGGGGGGAGCCGTATTCACCAGAGAAGGGTGAGACTGTTGTGAAAGGCGTTACATACTACAATTTCAGTGTTGAGAAGACCGAAAAAGGATGGAGAGCAAAAATTGTGTGTGATATATA
>CAYNRH010000014.1:5137-17692 GCA_964399605.1 uncultured archaeon
GATAAATCTTTTATTTTTCTTATCAGCTCATGTTTCTTTGATTCTATTTCTTCATTTTTATCCTCTTGTATTTCTTTCAACATTTCTCCAAGAGATAATATCTTTTCTTCAAGCTTTTCAAGCTCCTCTTTCTTAGATTCTATCTTCTTCAATATCTCAGATTTGCTTACTTTCTCAGACAACTGAGAGATTTGAGAAGAAACTTCGTTGTATTCGTTCAAAATTCTGTCCAAGACTCCTGAATTAATCCTTTCTATTTCCTCTAAAGTTTTCTTCTTTACTTTTTCTGATAGTTTACAATTCCCGCCATGAACAATGTTTTTTACATCTGAAAGTATGTTTTTGAAGTCATTCAATCCATTTTTGTCTTTTATGAAATCCAGTGGATTTTCTATATATCTGCTCATTGTTGATTTTCCGCTTTGGTAAGATATTTTCTTAAATGCCTTTTCAAGCTTCGATACTTCATGAATGACTTCGTTTTTAAGTTCCTCTTCCCTTGATTTTAAATTATCTAAAGCTTCTTTATTTTTCTTTAGCTCTGATAGCTCTTTACTGCTTTTCAGTTTTTCAATTTCACTTTCCATATCTTTCTTTTTCTTCAACTGAGAAGATATTGCGTCCTTCATCTTTTTGATTTTTTTCTCTTTTTCCTTTGATTCTCTTATCAAAGAAAGTATTTCTTTGCTCATCTTCCCAACATTTTCTATATCTTTTACTCTTTGGCTCTTCCCCATAAGAAATTTATTCATTTCAAATACTTCCCTCTCCAGACCTCCAATGGATTTCTTGAAGTTCTTGGTTTCCTCCATCATGGCATCGGTCACTATATGAAATCCCCTGTTGTTCTTTTTTCCCAGCTCAACTATCTTTCTTGAAGTCAGCCCCGAAAAATTAAAGGCTGTATTGAAATCTGTCTTATCTGGAATGGAGAAAGAATCTATGAATTTCTCTATGTCTTTTTCTATTATTCTTTTGTTTGTTTCTGCCGCCTTTCTTAACCTTTCAAATGTTTCCGATGGCACCTTGGCTTCCTTGAAAATTTTGAACGACTCTTTAAGGGCTTTAAATTCATCTTCCACTGCTCTGTAATATTCGGATATTTCCCTGCTGAGCTCTTCAAAGAAGCTTTTATTTTCTTTCTTAATCCAATCTCCGACCTCTTCAAGGCTGAGTTTTATTTTCTCTGGCTGCTCTTTCTTTTTAGAAAAAAGTGACTTAAAAAACATAATAATATTTGGCAAGAGAAATATTAATCTTTAAATATCAAAAATCCCCTTATCTATAGAGCGTGTACCCGGCGCAAATTTTTGATAAAACTTTTGGAAGCGAAAAACAAAAGTATTGTTAAATATTGTCCGTAAAGGACAGAAAAGTTTTGTGTAAACGGGTGCAGGCAGATTGCTTCTGTTTGTATCTAGTCTTTAATAGGTGATGTTATGGACATAAAACAAAAAATGATTCAATTAAGCCCAGTCAAATGGAAAATTCCAAAGAGCTTTAGGAAAGGTATGAATGTAGATGCAAATGTTTATGGTAATCAATTCATCATAGATACAGTAGAGCCAGATGCTTTAATGCAGTTGACCAACGTGGCAATGCTGCCGGGCATCGTGGAACCAGTTATAGGCGCTCCGGATATTCACTTTGGTTATGGCCTGCCGATGGGCGCCGTGGGAGCATTTGATGCAGAGGAAGGTGTTATATCCGCGGGGTGCACAGGTTTTGACATAAACTGCGGAATAAGGATGATAAAAACAAACCTGGACAGAAAAGATGTTGAAGGTAAAATAAAAACCCTCATTGATACCCTGTTTAAAAATGTTCCATGCGGGGTTGGCGCCAAGGGGAAGTTAAGGCTGAACTATGAACAGCTTGATGAAGTCTTGACTATGGGCGCTAAGTGGGCTCTTGAAAATGGCTATGCAACAAAAGAAGACTTGGAAAGAATGGAAGAAAACGGGCATATGGAAGGAGCTGATACTTCCAAGGTTAGTGACTTCGCAAAGAAGAGGGGGTTGCCACAGCTTGGAACTCTTGGTGCAGGAAACCACTTTTTAGAGGTTCAGGCAGCTGACAAAATATTTGACGAAAAAACCGCAAAAGCTTTTGGAATAGAAAGGCCGGGACAGATTATCGTCATGCTCCATTGCGGCTCACGTGGATTTGGCCATCAGGTTGCTTCCGACTACCTGAAAATACATGAACAGGCTGTTAAAAAATATAACATAAAAATACCGGACAACCAGCTGGTATGCGCTCCTGCAAATTCAAAGGAAGGGCAAGACTACTTCAAGGCGATGCAATGTGCTGTCAACTATGCATTTACAAACAGGACTGTTATGACTAAATGGATCCGTGACAGCTTTGAGCAGGTTTTCAAAAGGGACTGGGAAGACATGGACATGAAACTGATATACGACGTGTGCCACAACATATGCAAATTGGAAGAGCATAAAATCAATGGAGAAAAAAGAAAATTATACGTCCATAGAAAGGGCTCTACAAGGGCTTTGCCACCGGGGCATCCACTCGTCCCGAAGGTTTACAAGAACGTAGGACAGCCAGTTCTCATTGCAGGCTCAATGGGAACGGCATCCTATATTCTGGTTGGAACCGAGAAAGGCGAAGAAAGTTTTTACTCAACATGCCATGGGGCAGGAAGGGTTATGTCAAGGCATAAGGCCATAAGGGAATTCCGCGGAGATAAAATCAAAAATAATCTGATGAGAGATAAAAAAATATATGCTCGCGCAACACATGGAAAAGTCCTGGCTGAAGAAGCTCCTGGCGCATACAAAGATGTGGACCAGGTAATAGAATCTGTCCATGAGGCAGGCATATCAAAAAAGGTTGCAAGAATGGTGCCCTTGGGTGTGGCTAAAGGATAATCAATCTTTCAAAACAAACTTATCCAATTGTTTTACTTCTTTATCTTTAACAAGCATACTCGAAAAACTAAATTTTTTAAATTTACAATATTTCTCAAAGCCACGCTTAGCTGTAAAAGAGTGAACTATGTTGTTGTCTACAGATGTATATAACTGTATTTCATTAAAATTTTCAGTATCAAAAAGTTCTTTTACAAGAAAATCTAAGATAGAAGTTACATATCCCATACCTCTCTTATCCTTAGATGTATACCCGTTATCAAGCATAACTATAGGAGGGTAGCGAAACAATATAGTTATCATTGAAATAAGAGAATCTCCTTCAATTATTCCATAAACAGAATTTTTATTCTTTAATTGTTGCAAAATAGACTTTACCCTACGTTCATCGTCATGAAATAAATTCTCTATATAACTTTTATCTGATTCATTCAAAACACTAACTTCGTATCTTGGCTCAAAAGTTTTCCTGTTTTCCTTTTTTAGCCGTAGTAATTCAATATCAGGCTTTCTTGGCTTGTAGCTATTTTTAATAATATATGTTTTATCTTCAGGGATAATAACTCTTATCTCTTTCTCTGTTTCTACACTATTTAATATTTGACTAAAAAGCTCATTTACCAACTCGCTAGACCTTCCTCTAATATGTGCATACAAGAAATCACCAGATTCAGAAAATGTGGCAACTGCATCTATACTATCATATCCTATATTACGATACTCACAACCATTCTCTATATCATTAATCATGATAGCATTTTTAGGTATATCTTCGCTGAGATATTCTATAATTTTATTTTTCATAAAATTAATACCAATTGAACACTTTTATTAATTTATTCCACTTACAATTTATTTTGTTAGGCTTTAAGATTTATTTAATTATATTCAATAATTATTTATGAACAATCTTAAGATAATAGATTCTCATGCCAACATAGGAAAAGATTACTGGCGCGAAAAGATTAGGAGATATCCATCCAAGCTATCATATAAAGGGTTATTAAAAATTATGGAAAAAAACGGCATAGAAAAATCAATAATTCTGCCATGTCCAACTGGAAAGTTTAATGTGTGCTCCAATCCCACCTGCCATAAAACCAATTCCTTTATGGTCCTCTCTCATAAGGATAAGAAATCATATACATTGAAATGCCTTGTATGTGGTTCTGAAAATCATATAAATTACGAACCATTTAAATACAAAAACAAGGCTGTACTTAATGCATACAAGAAGAATAAAGATAAATTTTATCCTTTCATCGCAATAGACTATAGATATCCTCTTGCAACAAAGGTACTTAAAAAATTATTACGAGATAATGAGATTTATGGGATTAAGTTTTATGCAGTTACCCTGTTTCCAGATACTCCAGAAATTCTAATGAACACTGAGATAATGGATATCGTATCAGAAAACAACTTATGTGTTATGTTTCATTCTGGAGTGGAGAAAGAATCAAATCCTATGAGCATTCTTAAACTCACAAAAAAATATAAAAGAAATAATTTTATTGTTGCCCATTGTGCAAGACTACATAAGTCATTTCTTAGATGCGCAAAAGAAATGAAAAACATATTCATAGAAACATCCCTTGCTAACATGTTCTCAGATGAAAAATTAAACTACTATAAAGGTTCTCTAACCACTGAAGAGAATGAAAAAATAAAGGAAATTAATGGCTTGTATAAGTTCTTGGTTGAACAAATTGGCGCTGATAAAATACTTTTTGGCACTGATATACCCGCAGTAGGAGTAAAAGAGTATGAAGCACAAATAAAATCCTTCAGAAATTTAGATTTAGATAAGGAGACAATTATAAAAATAGGGTATAATAATGTAGAAAAACTATTGAGACGGTTCAACTGAGTTTATCCATATTCTTCTTATAGCGTCGTATATTAATTGTTTATTTATCTGACATCCGTAGTAGTCGAAACCGCCAGACAACTTATTTTTGAGCACACAAGAACCTGAACATATATATTTTGCAAAACAATTTTTACATCTTTCATTTCTATTAACATCAATTTCCCTTTTTATCTTCTCTATCTTAGACTTATCATATATGAATCTTTTTTCCTCTTCGCTGTATTTTCCCACTATAAAATAGTTGGAAAATTTATGTTTATAATCTTGCACACCTAAACAAGTGGTGATATATCCTTCTGGTGTTATTATAATATTATTTCCTTGAAACGATGAACAAAATATTGCACATGGTTTATACAAATTTAAAAGTGATGAGCTAGTAATTGAAATTCCTAATTTTTTTCCAATATCTAGAGACTTCCCAAAATTATCTACATAATCCTTTATAGATGGTTTTAATTTTTCAAATATTTCACCTCTCCCCTCAATATGCATAGGCTCAAAATGTATGTAGCCTAGGTTAAATTCTCTATATTTCTCTACTATCTTAGGCATATCTTTAACATTTTCTTGTGTTACCGTGACTCTTAACGACAATATTGATCCGTTCATGTTTAATCTCTTAATTGTTTCTAAGACCCTTTTATAACTTCCTTCACCTGAAGCCATGGGTCTCATCTTGTTATGATAATCCTTAAAACCGTCTAAAGAAATTTTGAATATGAATTTATTTTTTATCATAAAATCCAAAATATCCCTATCCATAACACCGTTAGAAGTTATACTAAACATTGTCCTGAGATTTTTCTTTTTCGAATATTTCACAACCTCTTTTATACAATCTTTATTTAATGTGGGCTCTCCACCAAAGAAATCAATATTCAGATATTTTGTATCTTTCTTTATTAATTCGTCTAATCCTTTTTTGGCAATTAGAGGATTTAGATATATATTGTCTTCTCCACCTCTAGCAAAACAGTATTTACACCTTAAATTACAATCCTTGGTAACAATTAACCTTAATCTAGCTAAATTACTTTGAAATGTAGATTTGAGCGGTCTCAGAGAATTTATTTCTAAACACTTACCACGATTATATTCCTCTCTAGTTATTTCAACTATTTCCATTTTATTTGGTAAAAACACTACATAATGACCATTATAAATTATGCCGGGATTTCCATTACAAAGAAACGTATTATTGTCAATATTTTTTATCATAAATATCTTTTTAAAAATTAATCGTCATTCCCGCACTCTATGTTATCTATTGATTTTTTTGTTCTCTTAACTCCCAATTCTTTTGGTTTTTTAATTTTTATTTTTTTCATTGCTAAATCACCAATAATTATTGTGAAAGAATATATTTATATATTATCTTTTCAAAACAAATTTATCCAATTGTTTTCTTGCTTTTTCCCTTTTTTCCTGATGCTTTTCCAGAAAAGAGTTTATTCGCTTCGCCAAAACTTTTTTGCACTCGCCACATGTTCTCTCTCCGGACTTGCACGAACTGTAAATTTTCTTGAGTTTCTCATCATCTTGTTCAAAAAGATAATAATAATACTGGTAAATCGGGCATATGTCTGGATTTCCTCCCTTTTCTTTCTGCTCCTTTAAACTTCCACGCCCCCCTGTAAATGCATTCCATATTTTTTTCTTTACTTCTTCTGGTTTGTCTGTGGTGAAAATGCATGTATGTGGCTGAGAAGCAGACATTTTACCCTCCTCCCCCAAACCTGGAAGAAACTTTGAATGAATTATTGCTGGTTTGTAATATCCTAACTTTGGCAAAACATCCCTTGCCACCCTGAAGTGTGCATCCTGGTCTATTGCCAGTGGTATCAAACATGGTATGTTTTTTCCTTTTTTCACCGATGGCAAAAATGCAGGCACTGCCTGCATGCTTGTGTAAAAAATCTGACCCACGTTGCTCTCATTCTTGAAGCCGAAAACCGCCTTTGCTGTGGAAAATGTTATCTTCTTCGCAACCCTTACTGCCTGAGGATAAAGTTCACCGGCGTAGTCCGTATCCGTAAAAATAAAAGTTTTCTCCGGGTCAAACCCCAGCGCTATAATATCCAGAGCATTCTCATATGCATATTTGTTTGCTTCCTCCAATTCCAGCTTTGGATTAAAAAGAAATTTCTCGTCATCGGTTAATTGAAACCATAGCTCCGCGCCAAACTCGTCCTGTAACCACTTCGTTAAAATCCATGGTATCAAATGGCCAATATGTGTATTTCCTGATGGACCTCTACCGGTGTAAAGATAAAATTTGTTTCCTTTTTCATATTCATCAAGAATCCAGTCAAAATCACGATGAGAAAAGAAAATTCCCCTTTTCAACAAAGGATGCAATTCTCCCGCAATACCTTCAACCCTCTTCAGGAGTTTCTCATTTAGGGGCTTTGTGCCAAACTCCTTGATTAGCCTGTTGTAATCTATCCTACCTTCAACTTCCCATGGAGTGACTTTCATAACACATCACCTATAGAGTAGCCTTAGTAACCTATGACCTATAGAAAATTAATACAGAAAGAAATATAAAAAGTTCTTAATGAATTATAGACGGTATCTTTTCAAAACCTGTTCTTTTTTCAAATAATTTTTTTCTTTTCTCTGGACTTGAAATGACCATAGCTTTTTCCAACTTTGCCCTAAAATCTTTCATAAGTCCACGTGAATTTTTATTATATTGAGTTATAACATCATCAGTTTGATTAAACGCCTCTGCACAATTATGAGCACTTCTTAAAGCATAGCTTATCCCATCTCCAGAACTTGGGCTTATCCAACCAGCGGCTTCCCCAATCAGCATCACATTACCATTCCCTAAAAATACTTCCTTCTCGCTTTTTGGCCTTGTTATGCTGAATCCTTCTCTCCTTTCAAAATTAAAATTTATTCCCAACTCCCTTTTGACTTTATCCATTAAAATATCGTTCTTATTTCCTACTTTTGGTGAGTTTGCACTACCAATCAAGGCATGATCACCTTTTGGTACTATCCAAGAATAATAATCAGTTATGTCATTAGAAAAAATCAAAAAGAAATCATCTATTGGTTTTTCTAAAGTAACTATATCTTGAATTGCTATGTATTTTGTTGTTTGTTTGTAATTCAACCCTCTGCGTATATTTGAATATACACCATCTGCTCCAACCAAATAATCACATTCAATTTTTTTATATTCTCTTTTTTTAGAATCAAACACTCTTAACTCTATATTTTCGCCGTTGTAATTAAAAGATTCTAATTTATGTCTCTCCTTTATTTCCACATCTCCTTCTAACAAACCTAACAAATACTTATTTAACGATGTTCTATCAATGTTCTCAACTTCCCCATCAACAAAAACTTCTCCGTTATCTAAGTCCGTGTAAACCTTTTTTATTTTTTGTGGATGTGAATAAACCCAACTTGGTGGATTCAACCCACTTTTCCTAATAAATTTCCTGGACTCCGTAGTGAGAAGACCTCCACACACTTTGTAATGTGGAAGTTCGTTCTTATCTAACAACAAACAATCGAAACCGTCGTCTAAATCATTTAAAAAAGCACATCCTGCAGGCCCTGCTCCTACAACAACAACATCATATTTTTTCATTGAATACACCTATTTACTAACTAATAGTAATTAATTTTTTAAAGCTTAAATAATTATCTATATATATTATATACATGAGAAGTGTTTCTGACCGTTATATAGATATATTCAAAGATGATAATCAAAAAACTAAGAAAATATCAGAATCTCTTTCTACTGAAGAAGCGTTTGAGACAGTTTCACATATCTCTGATTTGTCGTCTAAAAACATAGCTAATATGTGGAAAAATGGACAAAAGGTTTGCAGAACAAAGTATGTTATGGAGGCTATGGGGGAGAATTATCCAACCCCAATCTTGGAAATATCATTAGTTATTGACGCGATTGTTAATAATCTGGATGAACTTCTGGATGAAAGCTTGCCAAAGGATAAAAAATCTCTACATATATTTGACTTGAGTAAAGATATAGGATATATATCTTCTTCTAATAAATTAAATTCCGAACAAAAGGAAATGGTAGGAACTTTCTTTAGAAATAAAATACCGATAGTCGGTGGTGGAGAATTTTATTATACAGAACTAATCCAAGGTTCACCAGATGATTTCACTCTTTGGAAGAAATATTATGATTCTAGAATAATAGATATTGATATTTTTATGGAATTAGCTTTAAATGAACTTGGTTACAAGAGTGAAGACACCATAAGAGCAGCAAGAGACTTCAGAGCAGTTAATTTAATTTCCAAAGATATAAGAGACATTGAAGACGATGTAGAAAATGGCATTAAAACCCCTTTTACTATTGCGCATCAAATCGATTCTAATCCGAAAGAATACGCAAAAAAGATTGCTCAAGAATATATAGATGATTTAAATAAATTTAAAATAAAGGAACCCGTACTTGAGTATACAAGAAAAAATTTTAGTAAAATGTGCGAAGAGGAACTAAAACAATAAACTAGGATATTATATCTATTACCTTTTTAACAAAATCATTACCGTTTTTTTCATTATAATTCTTGAATATATCATCCTGAAGAGCATAAATTTTATTCAGTTTGTATCTTTCTTTAGCTATATCCCATAGTCCCCTATCTTTCAGCTCTTTTTCAGTTCCTGTCAAAAATTCACATACATCATGTCCCATTGCCATGCACTTAATTTCTATATTTTGACAGACTGCATCATGAACAAAACAACCACCGCCTGCCATGGCACCAGAAACAAAATAATCTATTGGTTCCTTAGTTTTTTCCGTTAATTTCATGTTTTCAAGAAATGGATTGTTTTTTATTGAAAAGTGGGTATATCTACCGGGATAATAATCATGCGTCTTGTAAATTCCTATACCGAGAGCTTCTCCCAAATCCATACCAACTCTATAAATTTCTTCCGGTGTTTTCAAATTAAACTCTTTGATTGACTTATGAACTATGGCAAATCCCCATAACCAAGACATCATATATAATTTCCATAGACTATTCTCTTTTATGTGATACCTCATTATTTCAGAAGTAAACATAGATGGTAAAAGATTGAGTTTCATGCCTTCAAGAGATATTAATCCATTTTCAAATTTCAACTTCTTTGTTAATAAAAGCTTCGTTAATAGTCCCATAACCATATATACCAACAAATTTATTTTAGAGAAAGTACTTCTTCCTCGCTAACCCTAAGGCCGCCTTTGTTTATATCAATGGGGTACAGGCCTTTCTTTATTTTTGTTCTTCTCATTTTTCTTACTTCTATATTGCCAAAATTTTCTGTTCCTATGCTTATATGGTGCAATACAATAACACCATCTGCCACATATTCTTCCACGCCAAATCTTGATATGACGCCATCCTCTTGTGGAATCTCTGCTGTTAGAATCGCCGTGGCGCCAGTTGCCTTTATTGCCTTTATTAGCTTGTACAACTCTCTCCTTATGTCATGTGAGTCCTTGAAATAAAGCCCCAAGAGAGATGTTGAATCAACAACAACCCTTGTAACCCCGGACTGTTTTATTTCATTTTCCAGTCTTGTGGTGATGTCCGTGGTTTGAAATGGATCCCTGTAAGAAATTATAAGTTTACCATTTTTCTCATATTTATCAAAATCCCAGCCGAAAACAGCAGCGTCTCCTTTAATCTCCTCTGGCAATTCCTCAAAGGTTATGTACATGCAATTTTCTCCGTTTTTCAAACCTTCCCAGAGAAATTGACAGCAAAAAATAGTTTTACCTGTACCAGCAGCACCAGTAACAAGTACAGAACTTCCCTTAACAAACCCGCCATCAATTAATTTGTCAAGGCCCGTTATTCCAGTTTTAATCCGCTCTATTTTAGGCATATAATATCTATTATGATACTTAATTTAAAAACTTATCTATTTTTTGAAGAATTATCCTGAACCAAGGTGCGTATTTGTCTGGGTTATCTTCAACATCCTTCCTAAGCTCTTCAATACTGATCCACTTTAACTCATCAATTTCTTCTGGATTTGGATCAGCATCGCCATCATATTGACCAACAAAAACATGGTCCAATTCCTTTTCAGTTAGGCCATTATCAAAATGTGCCTCATACAAAAAGGAAAAAACTTCTTTCAGGTCTGTGTCAAATCCACACTCTTCTTTAAGGCGCCTATGTACAGCCTTTTCAGTTGTTTCTCCGGGCCTTGGATGTGAACAGCAAGTATTAGCCCATATTCCTGGACAATGATACTTCGTAGCAGCCCTCTTCTGAATTAAGAGTTTTCCTTCAGAATTAAAAACTAAAATAGAAAATGCCCTGTGAAGTTTTCCACCGTTTTGATGTACCCTTAATTTTTCCTCAACTCCGACAGGATTATCATTTTCATCTACAAGAATCACTTCTTCGGGCATAGAAAAAGTTCTCACTTTAGATATTTAAGTGTTTGTTCGTCTTATGTCGATTTTTAAAGGTATTTAAGCGTTAAAATACAAAATTCAAGATAATTGAATAAATCAAAAATTGTCGAAGTTATGTTTATATATTAACGACTTAAAAGTTTTGAGATATAGGGGTGATTTTTTGGATAGCGAGAAAATAGGAGAAATGATAAAGCAATATGGGTATAAAGTGGATGAATTTTTGCCAAAATTTTTGGAAAAGAATAATAACCATATATGGAACAAATTTTTGAATGAGCCAATATGGTATCATATGAGTACGGGTGGCAAGAGAATAAGACCTGCGCTATGCCTATTGACAACAGAACTCTTGGGTGAAGATATAAAAAAAGCAATGAATTTTGCACTTGCTGTAGAAATCATGCATAATTATCTCTTACTCCACGATGACGTTATGGATGGCGACAAATTTAGAAGAGACAAGCCGACAGTTTGGGTTAAGTATGGAATACCAAATGCAGTGAACAGCGGTGACTACATGATTGCAAAGGCGTATGAAATTATTCTTAAATCTGATTTACCAATAGAGACGATTAAAAAATTAGAGGAAGCATTTACACTAACTCTTCTTAGAACGGGAGAAGGGCAGGCTCTTGACGTAAATCTGAGAGCAGACGAGCACTTCACAGAAGAAAAGTATATGGAACTTGCAAAGGGAAAAACTGGACATTATCTGGTATGCCCAATCGTAGGCGGTGCAATAATCGCTGGAGCATCACAGGAAGTTATAGATGAACTATGGAAACTCGGAGGAAATATTGGAACTGCATTTCAGATAAGAGATGATATCATAGATTTGACAGAAGGAAAAGGGAGGCCACCTGGATGTGATATAAGAGAAGGTAAACCAGGGATACTTTACGCGCATGCACTAAGAAATGCCAACCCTGAAGAGAAGAAAAAGCTTGTAGAAATAATGAAAAAGCCCAGAGATGAAACAACTGATGAAGATATACAATGGGTGAAAAAACTCTACGAAAAATACGGAACAATTGAATATGCGCAAAAAAAAGCGGAAGAATTAAAAAAAGAGGCGATGAGAATTTTGGATGAGCTGCCGTTTTCAAAAAAAGATGTTGTGAAACAAATAGCAGAGTATGTAATTTCAAGAAAAACTTAGGAGGTTGATGATATGAGCAGAATTCTTGATGATTTTGACCCTGAAGATAGAATAGAAGGAGGAAATGATTTAGGACACTACGATGGCCCTGATAAACTAAGTCACGGATATAATAATCCCGAGTGTGATGGTGACTGTGCACACTGTCCTTATGCTACATGCTAATGACGTATTCTTGGTAAATTGTCGAGGTTAGATTTAAATA
>CAYNRH010000014.1:17792-19590 GCA_964399605.1 uncultured archaeon
GTCGAAGTTAAGTTTATATACTGTCGAATTAATTACTTTGTTTATGCCAACATTTGAAGATATTAGAAGGGAAATAGGTATAACAGGCGTTATGAATCCGCTTGGAATATACCCAGATGAATTTGATGGAGAAATCTTTTCAAGAGAAAAAGACCCAGCATACCAGTAATTACATCATGTCAACTTCGTCGATTCCAAGCAGTTTCAGACAGTTTTTCATGGTTTGCATAAAAGCCCAAACAAGCGCCAGCCTTGAATTCTTGAACGGCTCATCCGCCTGCAGCACGGGACACTTCTCATAAAATTTTGAAAACAAAGAAGCCAGCTCATAGGAGTAGTTAGCCAAAAGATGTGGCTTATACTTCAGGGCAGCATTCTCAACAACTTCTGGAAAGTTAGATATTTTCTTTATCAGTTCAAACTCTTCTGGCTCTGAGAATTTCAAGTTTCCAAAAGAAGATTCTTCAGATTTTTCTAAAATTTTCTTTGCCCTAACCAAAGAGTATTGTAAATAGGGACCTGTCTCGCCTTCAAAGGACAATGATTCCTCCGGGTTAAAAACAAAATCCTTGTGTTCATCGTATTTCAGCAGAAAGAACTTTATTGCAGCAAGTCCTATTTTTCTTGACAGTTCCGCAAGTTTCTCATCATCAATCTTGTTTCTTTTCTTTATTTCTCCCATAGCCATCTCTTCAATTTCATCCATAAAATTATCGGCATCCACCACTGTTCCCTCCCTGGACTTCATTTTCCCGGACGGAAGAAAAACCATCCCATAGCTAAGGTGATAATTCTCCGGCGCAAAATCATAGCCGAGTTTTTTCAACTCATCCAAAACTTTGAAAAGAACATCAAAGTGGTAATTCTGCTCATTTCCCACAACGTATACAGATTTGTCAATCTTAAATTCCTTATACTTCAAATATGCTAGATAAATATCCTGGGTTATGTAAAGTGTTGTCCCGTCAGAACGGATTAAAATTTTCTTGTCCAGTCCCTGTTTTGACATATCAAAGAAAATTGCGCCAGTTTCATCCCTTTTAAATATGCCTTTTTTTAATCCCTCCAAGACCATTTCCTTTCCTTTCTTGTAGGTTTCACTTTCCCTGTAAATCTTGTCAAATTTGACGCCAAATCTTTTGTAAGTTTCTTCAAATCCTTCTTCCGCCCATCCATTCATTTTTTCCCATAATTCGCGGACTTCCTTATTGCCTTCTTCCCATTTTCTTAACATTTCCCTTGCTTCCTCTTCCAGTTCCGGATTATCTTTAACTTTTTGAGAAAACAAGACGTAAAAATCTCCCACGAAATGATCTGGTTTCTTATTGGGTTCAGCTTCATTGCCCCACTTTTTGTAAGCAAGCATAGATTTGCATATATGAATGCCCCTGTCATTGTGAAGGTTAACGCGAAAAACCTTAAAGCCGAGCATCTCAAAAAGACGTGAGACGGATTCTCCTATTGCCATATTTCTCATATGACCCAGGTGAAGTGGCTTGTTCGTGTTTGGAGCTGGGTACTCAACCATGACTTTTTTTCCTTTACCAATGCCGGAATGGCCGAACCTCTCACCAAGTTTCTTGATATTATTTATTACATACCCGGCGAACTTTTCATTGTCTAAAAAGAAATTTAGGTATGGACCAGCAACTTCCACTTTCCTGATTAATGAATCTCTAGGAATTTTTATTTTCTGTGCAATCTCTTTTGAAACCTCACCTGGACTTTTCTTCAATTCCTTGGCCAAAGAAAAGCATGGAAAAGCCAGGTCACCAAGACTTGGATCTGGCGGCTCCTC
>CAYNRH010000015.1:0-11715 GCA_964399605.1 uncultured archaeon
TCAAAATGGCGCTGGGAGAGGGATACTCCCCAACCCTCTAAAAATGGCAAATCGGAGATTTGCAAACAAAGGGAGGATATTCCCATAAGGAGGGAAATGTGTTCCCTCCGTAGGGCTTTGAACCCCCGCTTCAATCGACTGGTATAGGGTTGAACCTATACAATCTTTCGTGAAACTGGATATCATTTCCAGTTTTTAATCAGAACTCAAGTTTCGCTTTCATTTAAAATCCAGCGCCTTTGTCCTGACTCGGCCATCCCAGCATTTACCTATTATATGTTGTTTCTCTCTTTTAAAACTTTTCCGCATCTTCTATAAGCATATCTGGGATGTCACCTTCTAATATAGGGAATTTAAGCCTGCATTTGTTACAAATCAATTTATTTTCATTTTTATCATATTTAAGTTCTCCCTTACATTTAGGGCAGGCCAATATTTTTAAAAGTTCCTTGCTTACTACCATTAAATCGCCTATATAGATTATCTATAATAGTCATATTAATGTATTTATATCTTTTTTTTACCCCAAAGCTTGGGATATGTGCCCCTTTTCATTAAAACCCTGTCTATTTTTACAGCCAATCCATTTCTTGACCTAAGAATTTTCTCTGAAGTCATTTTCGAGTATCCTATAGCTATCAACTCACCCTTACCTGTCATTACTGCAACTATCTCATTATTTTCTATATTTTCATCAAGCTTTATAATTCCCCCAACTGCCAGGGGAGCCCCATTGCACAGTGCATCTACTGCACTATCCCTGACTATTATTTTTTTGATGTGTTCTACTCCAAATTCCACGGGTTTTACATACTTTCTAATTAACTTTTCGTTTCCTTTTCTCCATAGCACGAATGCGTCCTTAAGGTCCTGAAGTCTTATGGCAATATTTTCTTCAAATGGTCCAACTTTAATTCTTCTCAGTTCCTTCATATTGGCGCCACACCCAAGTTTTTTGCCTATGTCGTATATGAGCTTTCTTATGTATGTTCCCTTTTGGCATTTTATGTCTAGAAGCGCATACCTCCCTTCAACTTCAAGAAGTTTTATTTCATATATTTCCCTTTCCCTTTCCCTTCTTTTTACGGCACTCTTCTTTGGCGGGGTTTGTTTTATTTTTCCTGTGAATTCAGCCAGAACTTTCTTAAGAGTTTTTATGGGAATATTATCATGGAGGTGCATAAGGGCTATATATTCCTTGTCCAGTCCCATGAGGGCAGGCATTATTTTTAGTGCATCCTCCAGTGCTATAACGAGAACTCCTGTGACTTTTGGGTCAAGAGTTCCAGAGTGTCCAGCTTTTTTCAATCCAAGAATGTTTCTAACCCATGCAGAAATCTGGTGGGATGTTGGCCCAGACGGCTTGTCTAAAATAATTATACCATTCTTTATCAATTCCTCGACCGGCCTTGCTCCGGGATATGTTCCAAATGAAGGGTTTGATATTTCTTCAGATTTGACTAGCATAAATAAAAATTAACTTTTCAGGATTTAAGCTTATTGTACCACACCAAGTGCTTTTCTGAATATAGTTGTCATCGGTATGGAGACAAGTATATACCATCCCAGCCATCCAAGTTTGTTGCCATAGAAAGGCATAGAAAAAGGAAGGTTTACAACAATTTGTTTTAATGTCAGCATTTTCTTTCCTTTGTCGTATCCTTGAATTGTGAATTCACGTTCCCCAAGCGCAATAACATCGCCCTTGGTTTTCTCCTCGTTATCAATGCTTATGACCAGAGGATTTTCCTGTATGATGGATAATGATTTTTCCATGTTGCCGTACTTTAATGTGCCATGAAGCGAGTCATCCATTTCAATGTTTATGCTTCCGTAAAGAGCAGGAAACAGCCACATAAATACAGGTATGACAACAGCAAATGTGATTATCATGGGCTTCATGTTCATTCTCATTTGCTCACTGGACATTTGGAGCATTTCATTTTGGTATTTTATCATATCTTTTTGGTTTTTATTTTTCTGCGCTTCATTGATTTTTTTCTTTAGCTCATCCATTTTCTCTTTCATTTCCTTGGCTTTTTCCTGATTTGTGAAAACCTTGTAAATCAATGAAAGGACAAATGATAGAGTTATACTAATTAAAAATACAATTACCATTGGACTTGACCATAACATATTCTAAGATTGATAGTTTTAATATAAAAAGATTTATAAACACATAACAAATTATATTTATGGATTTTGAAAAAATTTTTAAGACAGCAATCAGGTATCCCTTCGACTGGAGAATTTTCTCAATATATTTCATCTTCAATTTTCTGATTTCGTTTCCTATATGGATTTCATTGGGGACAACGCAAATGTCAACGATGGAAGGGATATCCAGCTATTTTGGTCTTTTAGTCCCGTTATGGATAATTTCATTCTTTGTCGGGACTTTTATCATCGGGTTTTATTATGATAATTCATCAAGATTTTTCCCAAGGATGAAACGCACAGCCATTAAAAAATCTCTGGAAGTTGCAAAGAAAAGGTATATTCCTTTGCTTGGGACACAATTTTTACTTTCAGTAGTATTTTTTTGTGTTTTCTTTGTTTTTGGAGGTTTCTCGCTGTTGCCTGTGTTGTCAGGGGCTTCATTTGATACGGCAAGTGTTTTGATTGGGTCATTGATAGGTTCGGCGGCCCTTCTGGTTGCATTGTTTTTCTTGTTTCTAACCCCTTTTGCTTGCGTCTTAGACAAGCTGAATCCAATAAGGTCCATAAAAAAGAGCTTCAGTATGATAAATAAAAACAAGATGGATACCTTTGCATTTTTGATATTGCTGCTGATAATAAATTATATAATAAGTTTTATAGGCATGATTCCTATATTTGTTTATGAAATGTTTTATGAGGCAGTGACTTTTAATATGTTCCCATTCTTTTTATTCCAGACATTTTTCTCTGTATTGTCATATTTGTTTGCTATTTCTTCTATCACAAATTTTTACCTGACATTGAAAGGCGCAAATGTCAAGAAGAAGAAAAAAAGAAAAAAGTAATTTTTTTATTCCCCGAAGAACTTTCTTATCGCCGGGTGCATATTCTCAAGATGTTCTTTTGATATCTGCTCGTAGAGGTTGAATATTATCATAACCGTTAGCAGTATACCAGTTCCTGTTCCAAGTGCTCCGGTGAAGTCGGCAAAGGATGCTAGAAATCCTACAAACGCACCACCCATTACAGCCAATGCAGGTATGTATCTACTCAAGACTCTTTCTATGATTCTTATATCCCTTCTAAATCCAGGTATGCTTAATCCTGTGTGGTGCAGTTGGTTTGCCACACTCTTCGGATCCATGCCGGACGTATTGATCCAGAATATAGAAAATATTATCGACCCGATAATCATGAATAGAGAGTATGTTATCCATGTTATTGTTTCGGATGGTATTGGTGCTCCAGAGACTATTGATACAAATATGCTGGAGAGGCTCTGTGCACGATGTGGAGATATATAATACATTAAACCACCTATGAGGTTTCCGTCTGCATTGTATGTGCCAAGGATATTGATTCCTTTATTCGAGAGCATTCTGGCCATCATTTCTGCGTTTGCAAGCAATGCTGATGTGAGTATAACCGGTATGTTTGACGCATATATGAATTTTAAAGGGTGCCTATAACCAAATCCTCTTATTCTCCCAAAGGCAAGTGGTATTTCAACTTTCATGGATTGTGCGTAGGCAACAATAAGGAAAACAACAACTGTAAATAATACGGGTATGATGCTCACAAATGCCGCCATTGGATTGCCATTGGCGAAGTTGATAATAGAGGATGGTATTAATCCACTTGGACCACCTTCACCAAGGAAGTTTAATGCCCTTATTACTATTGTCTTTGAAACTCCTGCTGCTATGAATAGTGATACACCAGAACCTATTCCCCACCTTGAAACTACCTCATCCATTAAGATTATTAGGAAGCCTCCCATGGCTAATTGGGCTATTAAGAATATTGAGGTTGCCAATCCACCAGCCGATGGTATTGCTCCAAATGATACGAATGCAATTGCTTCAAAGAAACAGAAAAATATTGCTAATATCTTTTGAGTTCCCATGAACCTCATCTTACCTTCTTTTGTGTTCATATCCCATTTGAGTATATCGCTGCCTATCAGAAGTTGAAGTATTATAGATGCTGTAACGATAGGACCTATACCTAAAGTGACAAGTGAACCCATTCTGGATCCAAGGACAGTTTCCAAGAACAAGAAATGCTGAACTGCCTGTGGATCAACACCCCAGACAATTACCTGGCTCATTATAAAAAAGAGTATTAGAATTAGTAGCGTCCACTTTATTTTTTCTTTAAAATTAAGTTTCTTTTCCGGTTGTTTTACACCAGGAATATTCTTTAGAATGTCAAGATATTTCAATTGCTTTTCCACCTGCTTTTTCTATTTTTTCCTTAGCTATTGAGGAAAATGATTTTGATTCAATTTTTATTGGGCTTGTCAATTTACCTTTTCCAAGAACTTTATCATATCCAAGCTCCTTTATGTTTATCTCCTTTTTATTAAGTTTTTTGGCTATAATATCCAAGTCTTTGAGGTTTATGGTCTTTACGGTTTTTTTGTTCTTTCTTTTAAACCCAGTTCTTCCAAAATGGTTAGGATAATTTTTTAAAATCAATAACTTCTTATGTTTCAAGCCGCCTGCTAAGCCTCTTCCTCCTCGGGAACCGCCACCCCTATGTTTTTTCTTGCTACCATATCCATGGGTTTTGCTCCCCCTCATTTTTTTTGTTTTTTTCTTACCCATTTATTTCACCATTAAGAAAAATTTAAAAAATTTTGATTTTTTTGTTTTTTTCTTACCCATTTATTTCACCAAAAAATTATATCATCCTCTTTAAAAGTTCATTTATTTTGTCTTTTCTATATCCAAGTACGCCTTTTGGATAGTGCTGTTTTACAGACCCTTTGAATCCTTTGCTTGGTGGACTCAATCTGAAATATGGTTTTATACCAATTTCCTTTATTTTACCTTCAGTTATTTTTTTTATGATTTCATCCATGTTTTTTATTTTATTTTTCTTGAGAAAAGCATCATCAATTTTTTTGTCGCCTTCTAATCTGCCTCTTTTTTCAACCATTTTTTTCAAAACACCTTCTGATATTTCTCCCCATGTTATATAATCTTTAGCCTTTCTTATCATTCCAAGAAAGTATGGTGTTTCAGGAATAATAACGCATGTATTTTTTCTATGTAGGTTGAGCATTTTAAGTGTGTCTTTTACTTCTTTTTTTACTCCAATATCACCTCTTATTCTTATCACAGCCAGCATATTATTCACCAACCTTCATTTTGTTTAAGTTTTTGAAGGCGTTGAAGACAGCTTTCATCATGTTTATTCTTGTTTGTGTCTGTCCAAATGATTTTATCCATATATCCTTTATCCCTGCCAATATCATAATTTTTTTTACTTCATCAGATACGCAAAGCCCTATTCCTTTTGGTGCAGGTTTTAGGATAACTTTACAGCTACCTTGTTTTCCTTCAACTGTATAAGGTATTGAATGCTCTTCTCCGCATCCACATTCCCAAGAGCCACAACCTCTCTTAACAGGTATTATGTTAAGTTTGGCATTTCTCAAGGTTTTTTCTATTGCATCACGGAATTCGGGGGCACTTCCCAAACCAATTCCAATATATCCATCTTTGTTTCCAATAACAGCCATACATGTTGTTTTTACCCTTCTTCCGCTTTTATGCATTCTTGCAGTTCTTCTTGATGGAGTTCTTCTAATACCACCACCCTTTCCTGGGCTGCCTCCTATTAAGATAAGTTCATGTTCTAATCCAGGAAGGAGAAAATCAACCACTTCAGGCTCCATTATTTTCTTCCCTTCTTCAAATATCTGGTCTATGGATGTTATCTTTCCTTCCACTACATCCTTTCCTAACGTTGTCTTTGGTTCCCAATTTTCCATTGACACTTCTTCCTTCTCTTCTTTTTTTCTATCATATTTTTTTCTCATAACATCACTTCATTTTTAATATCTTTTCTCTGACCTGTTCAAATTCTTTGGAAACTTTTTCATTTATGTGGTTCCCTTTAATTCTATCTTCAGATGGCAATATATCAGGTGAATGAGGAATATTAATTCCAGCATCAACAACGCCTTTCAGGAACGCATACAGCCTGCAGCCTTTTGTATTTTTTTGCAAGCCTAAATCCAGTACAGCTTCTTTAATTTTTTTCTCTTTAATTTTTTTACCTAAAAACAAGCCCGACAGATATGCTGATGGTATATTGCCATAATGATTTTTCCATCCAAGCGATTTTAATTCTGTGCTTTTCACAGATGCAATTGTTTTATCGCCATTCTTCTCATATTTAATTAACTGACCCATTATAGAATTGTTAAATTTTCTTATCACCAACCTATTTTTACCGCTCTTTAAGAGTGCCAATCTGAGATTGTAATCTGTTTTCTTCAATCTCCTTCTTCTATGTTGTATAATTTTTTTGCCCATTTATCTCACTTCTTTGAATTTTTCTTTAATATAAAGATTTAAATGTGATTTATTTCTGAATCTACCGCCCTTTACCATAAGATAAAGTTTTCTGTATTCTCCGGGCGTTAAATTTCCAGATTCTCTAAGTTCTTTAAGCATTTTCCTCAACGGCCTCACGATTTTTATCCACTCTTTTTTCTTTGTTGTTTTTGAAAGTTTTTTACCCTTTCTGCTTCCAATACCCCTTCTTTTACCCTTCTTTTTTTGTATCATTATTTTTCTTGCCCTTCCACGGCTTTGCCCGTTAACTTTTTTCTTTTTTATGTATCCCTTCTTAATTAATCTTCTTACATCTGCTTTCGTTATGGCTTTGGACACTTCTTCACTTTGTTCTGGATCTATCCAAACGTTGTCTAGACCTGATTTCAATATTTTTGATGCCATTATTTTTTGATTCTTGGTATTCATGAACTCACCTAGTTATTTTCATTAACTTCTCCTATGTTTTCATTCATAAGGATTATTCCAAATTCGTTGTAAACTGTGCCACATACTTGGCAGCTTCTAATGTTATATCTTTTTGTAATTAGTTTTCCCTTTGTTCCGCAAAGCGGGCACTTGTTTTTAACGTGTGAAAATATCATTTTTTCTCCACCTTGTATGGATTCAATATTTTTATTCCCATTTCCTTTGCCTTTTTTGTAATATCCATTTTTTTCCTTTTTCCGACAGTTTTTTGTATTCTTACACACTCCTTTTCTGGGTTTATTTTTTCAAGTTCGTTTGGATTCATAACCAATACTTCAGACAAACCCGAAGGGTGTAAAAATCTTGTCTTTTTTGAGGAACCGTAGCCTATGGACGGCATTTTTCCCTTTCCCTTTAGTTTTTTCCTCATTTTATTGTCTAGACCTTTGGGTTTTCTCCATCCAGTTTCAACTCTTTTAAGTTTTGGATGTCTTTGGAATTTTGGTTTTTTTCTTTTCATTGTTTTTCACCTTTTGAAGTAATGTATATGCCATCAGAGAAAACCCTTCTATCTCTTCTTTTAAATAATTTTGTTGCCTGTTCTATGTTTCCAGCAGTTTGTCCAACTTTTTCTTTATCTATTCCTTTGATTGTCAGTTCATTACCATTTATTTTAATTTCAACACCGTCCAGTATTTTGGCTTCCCTTGTTTCTTTCTGCCCCAAAAAATTTTTTATTAATATTTTGTTTCCATCAATACTAACTGTCATTGGAAAGTGGACATGGGAAATTTCCATCTTATACTCAAACCCTTTCGTAACCCCATAAAACATGTTATTTATATGTGCCCTCCAAGTTCCCAGTGTTGCGAGCAGTTTCTTTGTATCTTTTTTTGTTTTTATGACAAGGCCGTTCCCATCTTTTTTTAAGCTGATTTTGGGATGATAAAACCTTTTTTCTACTTCTCCCAATGGACCCTTGACCTTTAGAACTTCATCATTTAATTCAGCTTCTATCCCTTCCGGAATTTTAATTGTAATCTCCATAATAAACACCTAATAAACAAAACCAAGCAATTTTCCCCCAATCTCCTCTTTTTTAGCCTTGTTATGATCCATCAAACCTTTTGAGGTGGTCACAATAAGTATTCCAAAATTCTTAGCTGGAAGATACCTTTTTTCCCATTTTTCAAATTCGTCTTTTTTAAATGAGAACCTAGGTTTTATAACATTGCAGTTGTTTATCTTTTTATTCAATGTCACCATAATTTTTTGTCCGCTCTTCTTAAAATTCTCTATGTACCCATTTTCTTTCATAACTTTTAAAACATCCTCTATGAGTTTTGTTGAAGATACTAAACACTCTTTCTTTCCAACATTTTCTGCATTTTTTATTATTGAAAAACAGTCGGCTAACAAATCATGTCTCACTTAATCACCTATGAATATTTTTTAAATCCTATTTTTTCAGCAACTTCCCGGAAGCAGTGTCTGCAGTAATAGAGGTCATACTTTTTAATTAGGGCACCATATCTACCACATCTTCTGCACTTCATTCTCTTATGCTTGTTGTCGCTCATTATATCACCTTATTCTATTGTTATGCCAAAATTCTTCTTTATAAATTCCATCGCTTCTTCCTTGCTTATTCTATGTTTTTTTCCAACAGGTTTTGATATGCGCTTCTTCTTTACTCTAAACCCAGGCCTTTCCAAAGTTACACACACGTCCATTCCAAGTATTCCTATTTTTGGGTCGTATTTTACTCCTGGAATGTCGATGTGCTCGTGAATTCCAAACGAGAAATTACCATTTTTGTCAAAGCATCTTGGACTTAGTTTATTGTCCTTTGTGGCTAATAATCTTTTCAGGATTTCAGTTGCTTCATCTTTCCTCAGTGTGACCTTTGTTCCTATTTCTCTTCCTTTTGATACGCCAAATGTGGTTCTTCTCTTTGTCTTTGTCAATATAGCTTTTTTTCCTGTTAATTGTTCCAAAAGATTTTTTGCCTTTTCCAGCTTTTCTCCAGATTCTCCAATCCCTATGTTCAGGACTACCTTTTCTATTCTTATTTTTCTCATTGGATTTTCCTTCATATCACTCACTTATTTTTATTATAGGTTCTTTTTCGCCTATGACAAATATACAGTCTTCAGGCAGGTCAATTATTTTTTGGTTGAGCTCAACTGAGACCAAATTTGGTCTTGACCCTTCAGTTTTTTTCAGTTTTTTAATTTTTCCCATTTTTCCTTTATTTCTACCTCTCGTTATCAGGCACAACGACCCTTCTTTTCTGCTTAAATGTTTTTTTATATTAAGATTGGGAACTTCGATTAAAACAGAATCATTTGTTTTGTACGAATCTTTCTTGACGAGTATGTTTTTTCCATCATTGAGGTTTAACTGTATTTTTCCTCCCTTGACACAAGTCTTATTCTCTATTCTGCATATTTTTGTGTTGTTTTCCTTTTGGGGTATTTTAATTAAGTTCAGCCATTTTTCTCCGGGAACTACTCTGAAGCTTTCTTTTGTTTCAGGTATTTGTATAACATCGAATATGCCAACTGGATATTTGTGATCTCTTCTTGTTTTTCCATCAACCATGATTTTACCTGACTTTATAATTTTCTTGGCTTCTCTCCCGTTCTCTGAATATTTGAGAATATCCCTGATTATGATTGATAGCGGTATTGATTGTTTTTTTGGATGAGGACCAGGCCTAGGCACTGCTACAAACCTACCGACTGATTTGACTCTCATCGGATAAGTCCTTGGCGCTGATAATCTTTTTTGATGCATTTTATCACCTTTTATTCACCTTTCATATAATTTTTATGTTCCTTTGATTCATGTATACTCAAATCATTCTTATTGTCAAACACTTCACCACAAATTGGGCATTTAAATCCAACAACTTTTTCTTTCTTTTCTACAGTTTCTTTTTTCTTTTCTTCCGGCTTTACTTCAAACTTTCCCCTAACTCTTTCAACTATTTTCTGCCTTTTTCTATCATTCATGTCGGGCTCTATTATTTTCAAATTTGATGGGTGAATAGGAACACTTACTTCGGTTCCATCTGTTTTTTCTCTCTTAACATCTTCCAAATAAACTCTCAGTTTTTTTAGGTCAACAGATTTTACCTTTGATTTAATGCCTTTGAATTTTCCTCTCATGACCTCTACTTTATCACCTTTTCTTAGAGGCATGCTTCTTCTTTTGTAATCTTTTCTAAGGTTCTTATCAAGATTTACTGATACAAGCTTTTGTCTTTTGTGCAACTTGGCGGTGTATATTTTCTTTCTTTGTTTTCTTGGTTGTGACGATTTTGTTTTCATGTTTAACACCTATACCACAATTTTTGCTATTTTTCCTATGGTTGGAAATCTTTTGACAACTTCTTTTGCAACAGGTCCCTTTATTTCAGAACCCCTTGGCTCATTTTTTTCATTAACCAGTACTGCCGCATTATCCTCAAACTTGATAGTTGTTCCATCAGGCCTCTTTATCTCTTTTCTCTGCCTTATTATGACTGCTAACGGGGTTTCCTCTCTTATTTTTGGTGTGCCCTTTCTCACGGAGCATAATACAACATCACCTATGCCTGCCTTTATCTGCCTCTTTTTTCTTCCTTTGTATCTTTTAACAGCAAACACACGCAATATCTTTGCTCCACTATTGTCTGCACATGTTATGAGAGCGCCGTGGTTTATTCCCTTTGTTATTCTTGATCCAATTCCTTTCATTGTATTCACCTTTTCTCCTCAATCCTTTCAATTATAACAAAGCTCTTTGTTTTGCTCAGTGGCCTGCACTCTGCTATTTTTACTTTATCCCCCTTTCTTGCATTTATGCATGATGGGTTATGGACGGATATCTTGGTTTTCCTCTTTTCGTACCTCTCATATTTAGGCACATAATAAAGGTATTCCCATTGAACAACTGCAGTTTTTTTAGGCTTATCGCTAACTATTACTCCTTCAAATATTCTTCCTCTTACCCTCAAATTGCCATGGAAAGGGCAATTTTTGTCTTCACATTTTTTTTCAGGTGGTTTTACTTTTATTCCAATGTTCATACAATATCCCACTCCTTAAATTTTTTCTTTATTCTGTCTTCGGGTCTTGCAACAATTGCATCTCCCTTCAAGGTTGTTTTTTTGCCGTTTGGTAAAGTGAATCTAAAAAGTGACCCACTCTTTTGAACAGTTTTTTCTCCATTTTTTGTTTCCATCTTGATTGTTTTTTGTGTTTCATCAATTACTTTTCCCTTGAGGCCGGTTTGTGTTTTATTTCTGCTCTTCATTATCTCAATCCTCAGACCTATAAATTCATGTTGTGGTAAGTTTTTTTTTGTTATCAAATATACCACCACAATTATCTGATCTTTATCTGGTCTTCTTTGAAACCCAGCTTGACCAAAAGTGGCTTGATTCTTTTTATATGATTTCCCTGCAATTCTATTTTTCCATTTTTGTATGTTCCCCCACAGGCGAGCTTCTGCTTCAGTTTTTTCAAAATTTCATCTGGTTTCATATCCTTTGACACGTTATCCACAATGGTCATCATCTTTCCGTATCTTCTCCTGTCAAGGGAAACTTCAATTTTCTTTTCCTCCTTTGCCAGAGTTTCACATATACATAGTTCCTTTGGTAACCCACAGTTCGGGCATATTTCAGAGATTTTTTATCACCTCAAAGTTTTTTGATAAAAGATTATGAAATTTTATTTCAGAGATTTTTTATCACCTCAAAGTTTTTTGATAAAAGATTATGAAATTT
>CAYNRH010000015.1:11815-18977 GCA_964399605.1 uncultured archaeon
TATTTCAGAGATTTTTTATCACCTCAAAGTTTTTTGATAAAAGATTATGAAATTTTATTTCTCCCAAAAGTTTTATCAAAACTTATCACCTTTTTTCATTTCATTTTTGATTGTCAATATTTTGGCAATTGACCTCTTGATTTCTCTTATCTTTCCAGGATTTTCCGGAGCCCCGCCTATTATTATTTGTGCTTTATTTTTTGCCAGCTCAAGTTTTAATTCATTTAATTTTTGGTCCAGTTCTTCCAGACTCATTTTTCTTGCTTCCTTTGGTTTTATTATACTCATTCTTTCACACCCTTTTCTTCCTCAGCATGCTTTTGCCCTATGTGGATTTTTAAGCTTCTTTCCTTATCGTAAACTTTGCCACAGTATGGACACTTGAATTCATTCTTGTCAGTTTTTTCAGGTTTTTTCTCCTCTTTTTTCAGTTTATTTTTAAGCTCGCTTATTCTGGTTTCAGGGTATTCTTTTAATATCCTAACTTTTATGCCTATTGAACCTGCCTTTGTTACTGCAACTGACAGTGCATAATCAACATACTTCTTGGCGGTTTCTCCCGAGTATTTTAAATAACCACTGAAAAATCTTTGGACCCTTCCTCTTGAAGAGCCCAGTTTTCCACTTATTCTTATTTCAGTTCCAATTGCACCGCTTTCCATTATTCTATTCATCATGATACTTCCGATTTTTCTGTAGTTTATACCTCTTTCTATAGCATTTTTAATTTCTTCCGCGACAATTTTCGCATTAGTATACGGATTTGTTATTTCCTGGACATCAAGTCTTGGGTTTTCAAATCCAAATTTCTCTTTAAGCTTCTCTGCTATCTCATTTATTTTTCCACCGCCTCTTCCTATAACAAGTCCTGGTTTGTTTGCATAAACGATTATTTTCATGCCAGTTGGAGTTCTCCTTATTTCGCAATGCGAGTATCCGCATCTATCAAACTGACTTCTAAGGAATTCTTCTATTTCAGGTTTTTTTATTCCCTCTTTAACAAATACATCCTTTATGCTCATTTCTTAGCCTCTTTTAACACTATTTTTATGTGAGTGTTTTTTAACCTGGAACCAAAGCTTCTTCTCCTTTTCATTCTTATTCTATTTGGCCCGGTTTCAGCTGTGATGGTCTTGATTATAAGATTTTCCAATCCCTTATATTGCGCGTTCTTTTCAGCACTTTCTAATATATTCAATATCTCCTTTGCAGTTTTTGTATAATGTTTCTTGTCTATATCAGCTTTCTTGTCTATAAGATCCTGCAGAAACTTCTTTGCTTTATCAAGTTTCATCTTGTTCAATTTTCTACAGACAATAGCACTTTTCTTTGTTGACAATGGAAGCCCTATTCCGGCGGCTTTAACTTCATTTTCTTTTGCCTCTACAGGATAGCCTACCATAAAATCACCTTATTTTAACGGAACAAATTTGCTTGACCTTGTTGCACCCATTCCAGGAGATGAATGCTTTGTTTCTTTTCTTGTCAGTGTCATCTCCCCAAGGAAGAGTCCAATCATTTCCGGTATAATTTCAACTGTTACATACTCTTTTCCATTGTATATCCCAATCTTTTTTCCAACCATTTCAGGTAATATTATCATCTCTCTTTTTTTGGTTTTGACAAATGTTTTCCCCTCTTTCAATCTTTTAAGGAGCTTTTTTTGCTCGTAGCTTAACCCTCTTTTCAAGCTTCTCCTTTTTCTTGAAGTCAGTAATTTTGAAAACTCCTCAATGCTCATTTTTTGGAGTTCTTCCAGACTTTTTCCCCTAAACAAAAATTTTGCCATTTACATCACTTCTTTTTTCCAGTTCTTCTTGCCGCGATTGTACCAACCTTCGCGCCAGGCGGTGCATTTCTTGATACGTTTTTAGGTATACCTGGTTTTGTCTTACCCCCAAAGGGATGATCAACAGGATTCATTGCAGTACCGGATACAATCGGATACAACTTTCCTTTTGATTTCATTATCTTATGTTTTATTCCAGCTTTTACGAATGGTTTGTCTGTTCTTCCTCCACCTGCAACAACACCTATTGTTGCTCTGCACTTTAGGTTTAATTCTTTTGTCTTTTTTGATGGAAATCTGACGACACATTTATTTTTATCTTTGCTTACCACAAAGCCAAATTCACCGCTGCTTCTTATGAATGTTCCATTATTTCCTGGAACCTTTTCTATATTGAATATTGGTGTCCCTTCGGGTATTTTGCCCAAAGGCAAGACATTTCCCTCAGCAATCTGGGCGCTTTCCCCTATTTCTATCAAGTCACCAACACTTATATTCTCAGGTGCAATCATCAAGAAATTGCTTCCGTTTTCGTGTCTTATTTTCATTAAAGGTTTGCCTATGTTGTGGACAATATCAACGACAAGGCCTTTCCCTTCTATATATTTAGGCTTGCCAATTCTTCTATGCCCAGGCGACCTGAACCTTTTGTTTGAACCTTTTCTTCTTGCCCTTATTCTCTTACCCATACAAAAGACACCTACGGTTTCTTTCTGTACTATCTTCCCTTACTTTACAAAAAATTTTATTCATACAAAAGACACCTACTTATATCATACCCAATTTTGTTGCTATATCAAGTGCGTTGTATTTTGAATTCAGCCTGATAAAAGCTTTTTTTCTATTTTTTGTATCGTTTAATATGTTCACACTTTCAACCTTTACGTTGAACGCTTTTTCAATTGCATATTTTATCTGTTTTTTTGTTGATTTCTCATTAACCATAAACACAAGCTTATTTTCTGTTTCCACGAGACCAATGCTTTTTTCGCTTAGATGCGGCGCTACCAGTATGTCCCATGGATTTATCAGTATTTTTTTTTCTTCACTCTTCTTTGCCATTATTCTCACCTAATGATTCAATTGCGGATTTTGTCCAAATTGTCAGCCTTATTCCGTGCGCTCCCGGGGAGAGTAACTCCGAATTAAGATTTTTAACATCAGCAACACTTACACCTGGTATGTTTTCTGCTATTTTTGATATTTTTTCGTCATCTTTTACAACAATCAAGGGTCCAACCCTCTTCTTGTGAAGGCCTCTCCTTATTTTGCCCTTTCCTGCCCTTTTCTTTTTTTTGTCCAGTCTTTTCAATTCGTTTTCCAATCCAATTTTGGTTAAAAATTCAATTAGTTCTTTAGTTTTTTTCAGATTTTTGATAGAATCGTCAACAACCAATGGAAGTTTTGCATCAAATATATGCCCCCTCTCTTTCACCAGTTCTGGATTTGACGTCCCTGCTATTGCGCTGCATATTGCAAGCAACCTTTCTTTTTTGTTTATCTTTTTTGTCCAGTCTTTTTCAACTTTTGGTGGATGTGCTCTCCTACCACCAACTGTTTGTGGAGCAAATCTTGCCCTCATGAATCTTCCAGTGTCGCCATGCTCCCTCGGAAGTCTTGCCATTTCCCTGTGCATCATCTTTTGGTCTGGTGGCAATTCGCTGAGTCCATGATAATGAGCGGATGTTCTTTTCCCAGCCATTTTGTCTGAGCCATATGGCTGTCTCCTGTTTGCCTGAGCCGCGAGTACAGCCCTTTTTATGATATCAGGTCTATAAGGGGTAGAGAAAACACTCGGCAACTCTATATTTCCCTTAACTTTTCCGTTCAAATCTAAAACATCGACTTTCATTTTTACACCTATTGCTGGCTTAAGTTTGAAATTTTTGATAATTCAACCGGGTATCCTTTTCTGTATGCCCTAATAGGAGACCTTAAAATTATTAGCCTTTTTTTGGGCCCTGGAATGGAACCCTTTAATAAAACAAATTTGCCCTTGACTTCTCCATATTTTACAAAACCGCCTGCTGGATTGACCTCTTCAGGTTTTTCACCTATTTTGTATATTTGTTTGTTGAATTCGGTTCTCCTTTGAAAGCCAAGCTGTCCTGCCTGCGCTGTTGTATACGGAACTCTTGCAAGTCCTTCCGGAGCCATTAGTCCTATCTGTCTGTGGTGCTGTTCATCTTTTCTTCCCCTAACTTTTACGCCAAATCTCTTCACAACGCCCTGAAATCCCTTCCCCTTGGTTATTGATGTGACGTCGACGAATTCTCCGTCTTTAAACACATCATCTATTTTCAATTCTTTACCAAGAAGGTCTTTCCCGCTTTTCAGCTGTTCCTCCAAAGTTCCTCCCATTTCAATTTCAAATATTTCAGGGGTTTTCTTTCCAAAACCAGCTTTACTTGGCTGTGTAGAAACGATAAGTCTTATCTTTGATAGCTTTTCCGTTTTTTCTATATCTTTTGTTTTTGATTTTTTTATTCCCTTTGGAGCTTTAATATGTTTTTTTATTGTTTTAGGAATATCTTTGGCATATATTTCCGTTAGAGGAAGGTTATCAGAAGAATAAGCGCGCAAACCAAGAACGAAAAGCGGGGGAACTTCAATGACAGTAACAGCGTGAGAAACAGTTTGCCCCTGTGTCGGGGAACCTTTTTTATTGTCTATGAGAAAAACATTTGTCATACCTGCCTTATACCCGGCAAAAGCAAGCGGTTTAGCATCTTTAACCTGAGGGTAATGCTTTATCGAAGGATAGATACGTCTAGCTCTTTTCCTCGGCCAATACTGCATGCTTCCATCTCTTGGTTTATGTGTTGAAGGCATTTATTCCACCATTTGTTTTCAGGTATCTTTAACGTACCCATCACCAGGTTATGAATATTTGAGGGGTACTATTATTTAAATATTTAGAGAACACGGCAGATAGACAATCCTAGACGTTGAGAGACATACTAATTAGCAATAAATAAGTATTTAAAGATTATTTTCTAATTAGTTATTATTAAGTAGTGATGGTGATTTATTGCAGAAATTGTATGAAGATGCTATAAATGAAGACCGGGGATATGTTCCCATAGGATTTGACTGGATAAAGAGCGGTGATAATTTGATTCTTCTAGAGATGAATGTAAATCCAGGGTTTACTGACCATAAAAATTTCGGCTCAAGGTTAAGTTATTTTGCCATATTTTCTTACTTTAAGACTAATCAACACAGGATTTTTGGAGATTTGATGCCAGAATATTGTGATGATGAAGAAAAGTTTAATGATTTCATAAAAAAACATGATGGAAAGGTTGTTTATAAGAGCGATATGGGTACTATGGGCGATGGCGTCAGTATTTTAAAAGCTCCCGAATGGGTACCTGACATGATTGAAGAATTTATAGAAGGGGATACACACAAAAAGCATAATGGGAAAGAATATCCATATGTATTTAGAAATGTTATTAAATTATACTCTATAATGGATGATGTATTTTTTCAACAAACAGATGCATTTAAAAAAGTTTCAAAGACTCCTGTTGATGAAGGTGTCAATGATCCGAATAAGAAGTATAGAGTTAATGTAATGAATTATTATGGTGCAGAAGAGGTTCCTACAAGCGAAGAAGAAGATGAAATGCTTTTCAAATATACACAAAGAGCTATGGATAGATTTATAAAAAATGCAAAAAAATCACAATGGGACGCCAGAAGAATGTTTTCAGATAGAATAATTACACTCAACTTTCATGTGTATTCAAGTCCATTGACAAAATTACTGACAGATAAAGGTTATAACGTATGCGAAATGAAGTTTGGTCGATATGACTTTGATTTTTCTTTGGCAAAAAAAGCGGCAGAGTATGGGGTTGATGCGTTTCTTTATCCTAAAAAATTCAGAGTTGAGATGTCTCTAAACATGTGGGGAGATGCTACCATAGATGAGAGTGAAATTCCAGACCTGCCATATTTCTTTAATCCTGAGAAGGAGGATAAAGAAGTAATAGCAGAAAAAATAATAGAGCAGTTTCATAAGAACAGAAAGAGTTTTTCTTAATGTTTGTAATCCTCTGATGCTTTACTAACTGTAGCGCCGCGCTGGCCGCTGTATTTTGATTTGTATGGTTTTGTGCATTCAGTTTTAAGCGGATGTATCTCCAATTCTCCCATTTTCATATATGGATATATAGTGTCTTTGTTGTCTATTCCCGGTATAAACTGCTCAAGTGTTATGGTGCCTTCAAATCCGGGGTCTATGTATCCTGCATTGGAGTGTGTTCTTACATTGTAAGGTGATTGGTAGATTTCTCTCAACATACCTACAAATTCAGGTCCTATATAAACAGTTTCAGCGGAAGAGCCCAAAAAGAAATTGTTGAATCCTATTCTATATCCATTACTTATATCTATTTTTTCGTATAATCCCTTCAAATCTTTTTTTGGGTCTATTTCACTTCCTATAAATTTTCTTATCACAGGGTCCAGACTCAAAACAAGGGAGTGGTTGTCTATTTCATATTTAGGGAGAGTTACCTCTTCTCCATACCATTCTTTTGTCTGATAAAATTTTATTTTACCATCTCCCAAGGCTTTTAATATTTCTTTGTTGGTTAAAAATTCCATTCCATCATGAAAAATACCCTGGCATATCCTGTCTTTTGGCCTTAATTTAACTGGCTTGTCATGGCATATAATGGAAAGTCCTATACTCCCTTCAAATTTTTCATATCTTCTAACATCAAGTCTGTCATCTACATGCTGAACTCTCACGCCCATTCTTGCCCAGCTGCTCCTGGTATCCACATCAAGCATTATATTTTCGTCCATTTTCACATTTTCTATGGTTGTGGCTAAGTACGATTCACCGTTGTTTATCCACCAGAAGTCCTCACTACCATTGTTTTTTAATGGAACCTTCTCACATCTCTTCTCCAGGAAAACGTCCATGTCCTCATCAAGCATCCATGGTTCAAAAACTAAATCTTTCTTTAATTTGTAGAGCTGTTTTACATGGAAGTCAACAGAAGATGGACCAACACCTTTTATAAGTGGATCTATATTAATTTCTCCGTTTTTCATTGCTCGGTTAATGTCGGTATCTGAAAATATTGCCATATATTATTACTGCGCACAAAATTTTAAATATCAGAAAACAACTCCAAGTTTTGAGACGAATTAATTGAAATATACGAAGTATATTTCCTTTTTGTTGGAATAAAAATTGCTTTGCAATTTTTATGATGGCGCTAAATCACCATTAGGTTTGAATATTATGTTTTTATTTTTGTAAACCAAATGGCGCTGGGAGAGGGACACTCACACCGAATATCAAGAAAACGCTTTTGCGTTTTCAAGTTTTTGGGAATACAAGAACTTTTT
>CAYNRH010000016.1:0-17840 GCA_964399605.1 uncultured archaeon
AGGTCTTCATACTTTCCTTTTAAGTATTCTTTCCCGGTTAAGGCGCATACCAGTGCATCATATTCATCCTTGTTCGCGGCCTTGCTCCTATCCAAGCCAAAAATCTTCTCAGAAGCCTTTGAGAAAACTTCTATCACGTTAAAACCTTTATTTCTCAGAATTTTAACAAGCATCTCTGCCCTTCTTGTCAAAGGCTTCATGCCCGGAAACAAAGGTGAGAGGGGTTTGAATCCCCTGTTCATGAGTTTTATCTCTCCAGAACGGTAAAGGCCATTTTTTGGAAAAGCAAAAGGAGCATCTATTGCTATAACATCTATCTTCTTTTCAGAATTTTTTTCTTCTATTTCGTTAAGGATTTCCCTGTCATATAAAAGCCGCTTAACCTGAATCTTATCCTTCTCTTCTGTATCTGTAACATCAAGAACACAGAATCCAGTTTCATTTGTTTCAAGCCCAGCAAGGTCTATGCCAATAATGCGCATAATAATGTATTATATCAGTGAGAATAAATAACTTCCAGGGAGTAAAATTCAGATATAAATAGTTTTATAATAAAATTTAAATCAGGTGTGAAACGTGGATGAAAAAACAAAAAAAGAAATAATTCAGGTTTTTCAGGAAGAACTAATTGGTACAAAATGGATGGAAAGAGGAGAAAGATTTGCCCTTGTAAATGACAAACCCAAATATAAAGGTGAAAAGAAACCGCGTCTTTTTGCCTTTGAGAGAGGGTGGTTGTTTCCACAATCTATTGAAGAAATATACTCAAATGAAAATATGAATGTCGTCATTAGAGAAAATAAAGAACATAAGGACGATAATTTTCTCTGGGCTCAAGACAAATCAACGGGCATGGCTTCTAGGTGGATTACGGTAAAGTCTTATGATACACGCCCAGAAGATGAAATTATTAAAGACATTTCCTCTAGCATAGAATTTTATATAAAATATGGAAAATCTGAAGGAGAAAAGTATTATGCATCGCTGACGGATAATGCTGAAGCCCTGCACAATCTTCTGAAGCCTCTTGACTGGGGATATTACAGCATGTCTAATTACAATGGATTATATACAAAGAGTCCTGATGAAAAATTTTACACAACAATAAAGTTAGGCCCTTCTAAGGGTATGTATCTTGTCAAAGATTTGAATGAAGAACTGAAAAGGATAAAGGACCACATAAAGGGAGAAACCGGTCTTGAGCCAAGTTCTAAGAAAGAATTTAAAATAGAAAAAAATGATTACAGAGCGTTCAAGTTTGGTGAGTTGGTGTATGAAGAAAATATAGGGCAATTAACTAGATTAAGCTTTTTAAAACTGACAGACGAAAGACTGAAAAAAGAAGCACAGTACATTGATGGAATTGTTGAGAATTTTAATTGGGATGGAAAAAGACTTATGGGACACACGGAAGAAGATTTTATGCATAAAACAACTGTAATACTTTATCCTGATCAGTTTATAGCTTCTGATTCTGGTGGCGGCGGGAGAGCTTTATATTCTTGCACTTTAGAAGACCTGAAAATGTATAAAAAAGAGCAAAAATGCCACAACTGGTGGATTGAACGATAATTAAAAGATTCTCTTTTGGTGTAATGTTCCTTCTATCCCATTCGCTTTGAAAAAAGACTGACATATATTCTCCATAATTCTCAGAAATCAATTCAAATAGTTTCGTAGGTAAATGTTTCAACCGGAACAAAATCACTGTCCATAATATATTAATAAAGTCCTAAATCTTAAATATCTGTTGTCTATAGGTGTTATTATGGTTTTGGAAAAACTGGGCTCCGCACTTAAGGGAACCCTTAGGAAAATCACTGGAAGAGGTTTCGTGGATAAAGAGCTTTTGGAAGAGCTGAGTAGGGACATACAGCGCGCGCTTCTACAATCAGACGTAAATGTCAAGCTAGTTTTTGAGCTGACAAAAACTATAAAGGACCGCGCCTTGAATGAAAAGCCACCAACAGGATTAACGCAAAAAGAACACGTAGTAAACATAGTTTATGAGGAACTTGTGAAATTTCTTGGTGGAAAAAGTTCGGAGATGCCACTGAAACCCACAAAAATTCTGCTCGTCGGCCTGTTCGGCTCTGGAAAAACCACAACCGTGGGAAAACTTGCATTATTTTACAAAAAGAAGGGGCTGAAACCATGCATGATAGCCTGCGACACTTTCAGGCCCGCTGCATATGAACAGCTTAAGCAGATAGGAGAGCAGATAAATGTTCCTGTTTTTGGAAATCCAAAAGAAAAGAACTCTTCCAAAGTTTTAAAAGAGTCGCTTAAAAAAGCAGAAAAATACGATGTTAAGATTGTAGACTCCTCTGGAAGAGACGCTCTGAATAAGGAAATGATTGATGAGGTAAAAAGGCTAAACAGCATCCTGCAGCCTGAGGAAAAAATACTTGTCATCCCTGCAGACCTCGGACAGCAGGCAGAAGCTCAGGCAAAAAGCTTTCGGGATGCACTTGGAATCACTGGAGTTATAGTAACCAAAATGGACGGAACTGCAAAAGGAGGAGGTGCCCTGAGCGCATGCGCAGCAACAGGAGCACCAGTGAAGCTTATAGGAACAGGTGAGAAACTTGATGCCTTGGAAAAATTTGACCCGGAAAGGTTCATATCAAGAATGATTGGCTTCGGAGACCTGAAAACACTTCTGGAAAAGGCAAAGGAAGTTGGTGCGGACGAAACCGCCAAAAAAGTAGTATCCGGAAAATTCACCTTGGATGAATTTTATGAGCAAATAGAGCAGGTTCAAAAAATGGGGCCACTCTCCCAGGTGGCAAGCATGATACCCGGATTTTCAAAAATAAAGGCAATGGGAAAAGTCCCTGATATGAACGTTCAGGAAGAAAAATTAAAACATTTTAAATTTATAATGGATTCAATGACACCTGAAGAGAGGCAGGACCCGTCAATCATAAACGGCTCAAGAGTTAGGAGAATAGCCAAGGGTTCTGGATGCACTGAATCTGAAGTCCGTGAGCTACTCAAACTTTACAAACAAAGCAAAAAAGTTATGAAGATGATGAAACCAGGGAAAAGAGGTTTTGGAGTCTTGAAACAACTTGGAATGTAAGTAAAATTTAAATTTTTTACTGCATATATATTTTATGAATTTCTAGGTGATCAGAATGAACAACGTTAATTATTCATTTAATATAAGATATAAAGAAGGTAGTTACATAGAAAATGCCATAAATCAACTAGATATAAATCCAATTTTTGGAACTGGGATTGCACAAGTGTATAAAATCAGAGAAGGGGTTCTTCTGCTAGAGAATCTTGAAAATCCCTATGAAATATCAGTATATGCTGAAGGAACAGAAAATGTTGAGATGGCAAAAAGAATGGAAAAGAAACTAACAGAACTCGGAAAATTTGATAAAGTATTGGAAAAGATTGAAGAAAGAAGCAAAGAATTAATAGAAAATTTTGTTGAAATGTTCTCTGTGAAGTAATTTTATTTTTCATTAAATTTTTTCTCAAATATAGCCAAGCCGATTGTGGATATTATCACAGTTGTTATAATTACTGTGAAAACTATTTCTGTAAAGATTTCTGTTCCCGGTATCTTGTATTGCACAAAAGGCAACGAAGCTAAAACAGCTGCCGCAAGACCTCTCGGATATATTAAAGTCATTGTTATTAATTCATTCTCTTTGAGATTCTTCCTGAACATAACTATTTTAACAGCCAAGTACCTCAAACCAAGCAATATGAGAGATATCAAGACACCATAGCCAATCAAATCCAACCTTGACATGGTTATCATAAGACCTATCAATGTGAAGAAAAACGTCCTAACAAAAAAAGTTATATAAGAATTAAAGACCCTTGTTTCCCTGTTGAGCCCAGCAAGTATATGCCTTATCTTCAGCATTTTCTTAACATCGCTTATGTTTCCGAGCACGAGCCCAATCATGAATGATGTTATTGCTCCACTTCCTCCAATAAACTCTGAAAGTACATATAACAAAAATAAAAAACCTATGGTCAGCATATAGTGATATTTATATTTAAAAAATTTGTGCCATATACTTCCCCAAACAACTCCAGCCACAAACCCTATAACGAGTGATATTGACAAAAGACTTATAATTTTTGTTAGAATAACATAACCTGCATTTATTCCAGGGGAAAGTGCAAGAGTTTGAATAAGCACCAAACTAACTATAATAACTATTGGGTCTGTAAGAACAGATTCCATCTTAAGTATGAGAGAAGATTCTTTTTTTATTTTCTTTAGCTCTTCCAGGTTCTCCATTGTAGGTATAACTATTGCCGAACTGGTTCCCCCAACTATTGCACCAAGAAGCATAGAAACTATCCAGTTGAGTCCGAACATGAAATGTGTTATAATGCCAACTACAGACATTGACAGGACAAATCCCAATGTTGTTAGAAGAAACACATCTCCGGACTCCCTTATCAGCTTGTATATTTTTATGGATGACCCACCTTCAAAAAGTATTGTCAAAAGTGCCAATGCTGAAAATAAGGGAAAATAGTCCATTAGTGTATCGGATCTAATTATTCCAAAAATAGGTCCTATTACAACTCCAAAAAGGATTAGCCATATTATGTCCGGTATTCTTGTCTTTTTGAAAAAATAATTTGAGAAAAAACCTATACCAATTATGGCTGCCACGAGAACAAATGCTATGCTAACTTCCATAGAAAAGAACTGGTTTCATATATTTATAAAAGTTTACTGCAACCGGGCTTAAATATTTTTGGTTCCATTATATTAACAGGTGAAAGAGGATGGACGAACTTGAAAATATTAAAGAAATGCTTATGAAAATTGGATGTAATGATGTTATAGCTGAATTTAAGTTTGCTGGTAAGGGTAGAATTATAGAAGCAGACGGGAACAAATTGAATGTAAGTACAGAAACAAGTGATCTTAGAAAGGAAATAGAATATGAAATTGATACAAAAGAGCCAATTTATGCTACTGTGCCTTGGGATAAAGGAGTTGGTTTTTTAACAATATATCTTGAAGAAAGAAAGATACGCCCCGACAGTATAGGGCCTGAAAAAGTAAAAGAAATTGAAATAATTGGAGAGAAATATGGGTTTAAAGTGGAACCATACGATAAAGAATAATTCACAAATTCTCTTTTTTCTGCTCAAGCCAGTGCATCCACTTCCTGTAAAAACGCGTCCCTATTTCCCTGCCTTTCTTTGATTTTATTTGCCTGTATTTTGAATTCACTATCTTTTTACACGACTCTATTATCTCTTCCTTGTTCTCTCCCATCCACAATCTGGCTTCAAACCAGATTGGCAGGGTGTTTTCCAAAAAAGACAAGTTGTCTGCCTCTCTGAGCAGTTTAGATTCTTTGGTTGGCGCAGTTTCGTGTTTTTCTATCAAGCTGACAGTCTTTTTTATCAAAGATTTTGGTGCCTTTTTCTTTTCTAAAAAATCTTTGGCTATTGCAGCACTCCTGTCCTCATGTTTTTTTCCTATAAGATTCCTGTAGCCCTCCCCTTTTCTGAAAGCTCTTTCTATGCCATGAAGAAGCGCTGCTATTTCAAGGGGAGTGGTATCTCTACTGGTCCCTTCAGTAAGCTCAAGCAAATACTCTCTCGTTTGAAGCAGGTGCCTTATCATACCTTCAGCTATTACTTTGGGAAGGTTGCTGCTTTCAAAGCAATCTATCATAAATTCCTCTGACTTTTCAACAAAATCGTTATCTTTCATATAGGATCACTCCTCTTCAAGTTTAGAAGCACAAACTCGCAAATACTTGCAGTTTATACAATCGTTTTTGCCTATTGGGCATATTATTTCACCGCTTTTAACCTTGCTGATTAGCAGGTCTCTCAGCTTCAGTTCACGGGATTTACTTAAATTAGACATAACAATTATATGTACTTGATGGTTTATTAAACTTACACATATGTTATATAATTACAGTTACTTCTTATAAGTAATATTTATATAGTTAAAAAAATGAACTATGTTAGTCGATGTATATGTCTAATGGGGAGTCTTTTATAAAAGAGGGAAAATACTTGATAAAATGCTGTAAGGGATATGCAACAGGCTTGTGTGGCGGAGAAAAATCCCGCGAAAGATGCGTGCTGAACTATGAAAATTGTGAAATATATAAGCGCATTTATGAAGAACCAAAAGAAATATGAATTCTTTTTATATTACAAAACGTAGTGATATTCATGGAAAAGTCTACTGTACTGGAGAAAGCCAAGAGAATACTCAATCTTGGGTATGTTTGTGACCACTGCCTTGGCAGGCAGTTTGCACAGCTTCTTCAGGGATACGAGAATTCTGAAAGAGGTAAAATTATAAGAAGCTTCGTTGCCATATCACTGGATTCTGGAGAAAAGATTGGAGTGGACCTGTCAAATTTTGAAGGATTCAAACTAAGGTTTAAGGAAATCAAAAAAACAGACAACAAAAAAACATGTGTAGTATGCAAAAACCTCTTTGAAGAACTTGATAAATATGTAAAAATTGCAGAAAAAAAACTCAAAAAAATTGAATTCAACAATTTTCTTGTGGGCACAAAACTAACAAAAAAATTAGTTGGCACAGAAGAATGGATATGGGAAAATGCTGGAATTGAATGGTGCGAACCAATAAAATCAGAACTAAACAGATTGATGGGAAAAGAGCTTGAAAAAAGATTTAAAAAGCCGGTAGAATTCAAAAAGCCGGAAGTTGTTGTAACACTGAACTTGAGAAAAAAAGATGTTGATTTAAGCATAAACTCCTTGTACCTTTATGGGGAATACAACAAGTTTGTCAGAAACATACCGCAGACCAAATGGCCATCAGGCAAGTACAAAAATTCAATAGAGCAGATAATAGCAAGGCCCCTGATGAAACAGATTGGCGGCTCAGGGCACAAATTCCATGGATGCGGAAGAGAAGACATAGACGCAAGATGCCTCGGCTGGAGACCATTTGTATTGGAAATTTTAGAGCCTAAAAAAAGGAAAATAGACCTTAAGAAACTAAGAGAAGATGTAAAGAAAACCAAGAAAGTTGAGATAAGAAAACTCAAGGTTGTTGGTTCGGAAGTTGTGGAAAGGATAAAATCATCAAGGCCTGAAAAAACGTACAGGACCGTGGTTAAATTAAAGGAAAAAATTGACAATAAAGACTTAAAAAAGCTCTCAATCCTGAAAAATAAAATGATTTATCAGGAAACCCCGCAAAGGGTTTTGCACAGAAGGGCAGACAAGCTCAGAAAAAGGGTTGTAAAAGACATAAAATGGAAAAAAATTGGAAATAAAAAAATTGAGCTTACATTAACAACAGAAGCTGGAACGTACATAAAAGAGCTCGTATCCGGTGACAAAGGAAGAACATACCCGTCTGTTTCTGAAATTTTGAGAAACCCGGCAGAAGTCACAGAGCTGGATGTCGTTAAAGTGCATAAAAAAGAGAACTATGTAAAGGGTTAGAGATGCCAACACTCATATTAAATATATTCCTTCTATCTTCTCTGGTGTTTTAATATGAGACTTGTAATGACTCCAAATTTCTCTGGAACATTTGCTGCAACAATACATCACACTTGAGGGCTTTCTATGAAACCTTTCCTCAACAAAACCCCTTAAAATATCCTGAGAAGGTAGGTACTCTATATCAACTTCCTCTAAACCGTTAACGTTTTTTCCACAAAACGGGCATTTCTTCAAAAAGACCCAACTGCAATTTGGCAAAAACACAATAAATATTTTTCTATAATCAGGAAAACAAATTTAAATATACGAATTTCTAAATAAGTTTAAGGTGTTTATATGGCTAAAGGAACAAGCGGACCAAGGAGAAGAACAAGAGATAAGTTAAAGAAAAAGGGGAAAATTACAGTTAATCAGTTTTTAGAAGAATTCAAAACTGGGGAGAAAGTCATAATAAAGATTGAATCATCCTCTCATAGAGGAATGCCTCATCCAAGGTTTAAAGGCAAATATGGACTGGTCACAGGAAAAAGAGGAAGGGCATACATAGTTGAAATAATGGACGGGAGAATGAAAAAAAACATAATAACAACAGCTGAACATTTGAAGCATGCTTAAGGTGATGAATAAATGAAAAAAATATCAGAAGTTTATGTGCCTGCAGCAAAGGCATTAGGCAGTCTTAAGAAGAGAAAAACCGAAAATCTGACATATGAACAGAAGATATGCCTGGACTTCCTTAAAAAACACATTAAGATATCGGATAAAAAAGCTGAAGAGATGATGAATGAGCTTCAAAAAGTAGGAAGAGTAGACGCAAGACAAGCTTCAATGATAGTTAACAATCTGCCGACAACAAAAGATGATGTTAACCTTATATTTTCAAAAGAGAGAACAGCATTAAAGGATGACGAAATAAAAAAAATAATTGAAATAGTGAATAACTATGTTTGAAAGATGCCGTGATAATTATGAAAGACGAATGGGTAATAATATTGGATGTTTTGCCGAATGGCCATCCAGGAAGAGGAAGGCCAGAACCAATAGCGCAAGCTGTTGGGGAAAAGTATTTTTCTCTTTTGGAATTAGTCCCAAGGGATGGTATAACACTCAGCCTCGGAGATAGGGTTTACATTGGCGAGGGAACCAGAGACAAAGTAAAATACATAAAGGGTTCTGTTTCTTTAAACGATTTAACCACAATATCCAGGTCTGAACTTGAGGAAGTCATAAAAGATTTGATAAGAGAGTGTGAGGACAGATTCATTGATTTCTTCAACAAAGCCGGACCAATAAGCACAAGAATGCATTCCCTGGAACTTTTGCCGGGGATAGGCAAAAAACATATGTGGGAAGTACTGGACGCAAGGAAGGAGAAGCCATTTGAAAGTTATGAAGATTTGAAAAAAAGAGTTCCTTCAATACCAGACCCACAAAACATGATATTTAAAAGAATAATGACAGAGTTGCGTGGAGAAGACCCAAGGCATAGGCTGTTTGTTCTACACAAAAAAAGAGAGTTTGACTAAAACCTGTTTAACACAAACAATAAAATGAATCCAACAAAAAACACCACGGATGCCAAAATTATCCATTTGAGCATCTTTGGATCCGATGCCCAGCCAAATGGAATTGGACCAATAAAGCCACCGAATCCAACTTCTACTTTACCCTTTTCTGTACCTAAGACAGAACCCAATATAATTAAGATTATACCTATAAACAAAACAACTATCCCTAAAAACATCAGCTGCTCGGACATATTTTTGGTTTCAATTTGTTAGTATTTAAAATCAATTGATTAACTTTATATATTTCCTGTGTGTTATAAAATTGCCTGTGACTTGTGAGGTTAAAAATGAGAGGGTGTGTTCATGAGAATGGACGAATGGTATGATGAAAATCCAGACGAAGATGTAGACGACGAATAATACAAACAAAAAAAACGTACCCCTTTTCTTTTTTATTTTCCAAATCTTCTGTCTCTTTTCTGGTAATCCCTTATTATACTTAAAAAAGTCTGTTTGTCAAATTCTGGCCATTTTTTATCTGTGAAAGCAAATTCTGAGTAAGCAGACTGCCAGAGCAAAAAGTTTGATAATCTCCTTTCCCCTCCTGTCCTTATTATTAAATCTGGGTAAGGAAATCCATTTGTGTAAAGGCTGTGCCTGATTAGGTCTTCATTTATTTGCGATGCCTTTAAAAGTCCCTTGGATACCTTGGAAGAAATTTTTTTGAAGGCGTCAACAATTTCCTGTTGGCCTCCATAGGCGACTGCTATATTCAAAAAATGTTCTTTATACTTCTTTGTTTTTTCTTCAACTTTTTTCATTTTTTCCTGCAGTTTTTTTGGTAGAAGCATTATTCTTCCTATAAACCTTACTCTTGTTTTTGTATCATGAACTATGTGTTTTCCGGATAAAAATGCATCAATCTCTTTATCAAAGTAATATAAAATCATTTTCAATTCTTTTTTTGGTCTAGATTTTAAATTCTCAACAGAAAGGGCATATACTGTTATGTATTTTATGCCTATTTCACATGCCCACTCCAAAACATCTCTTGCCTTCTTAACGCCGAACTTGTGACCCATCCAAGGCTTTTTCATCAGCTCCTTTGCAAATCTCCTGTTTCCATCCATTATTATGCCAACTGTTTTAGGAACAGGACTATTCTTAATCATATCCACAGTAACAATCATTTTATCACGTTGTTTAAATAATTTAAATTTAATATTTATATATTTACCCAAAAATATAGTTTTTTATGCTTGACGTCTATGTTGGATATGCTCTTATTTTTATTGGGATTTTAGGCTCCGGAATTGCAGGGTATTTTGACCTTAAAACCACTGAAATCCCTGATGAAATATCGTTGATTATGATAGTATTGGGATTGGCAATCAGGGGAGCATACTCCTTGATATCAGGAGACTGGATGTTTCTAATAATCCCTGCGCTAATTTCAATTGGATTCTTCGGCTTTGGCCTGGCAATGTATTACCTCGGCCAGTGGGGAGGTGGTGATGCAAAAATACTGGCAGCCATGGGGCTTCTTCTTGGTGTCTTGCCTGGAAGTATTGTTCAAAGTTCCATATTTCCGCTGTTCTTTGATTACTTCTTCAATGTCTTCTTTGTAGGCGCCGCATACATAATAGTGTATGCCTTTATAATCGCTGCAATGAACCCAAAAATTATGAGAGAATTCTACAAAAGCATCAAAGATGAAATAACCGAGACTGCCATTTTTTCAGTTATACTGGCTGCAAGCATTGGGATAGTTGTATATCTCTTTTGGTCCAGGGTTGGGATATTCAACATAACGTTGCCGCTGGGACTCTTGTCTGGTGGAATTGGTTTGTTCATATTATGGAAATTTTTAAAGACAATTGAGGATGTTGGGTTCAGAAAAAAAATAAAGACAAAATACCTTAAAGAGGGGGACATGATTGGCGAGGATATTCCCAAATTGAACCTCAAAAGCAAAATAATAAGAGGACTCACAAAGGAGGAAGTAATAAAAATTAAGAAAATTAAAAAAAATATATGGATAAGAGAAGGTGTAAGATTCGGCCCAGTGTTCTGTATTGCAGCAATTGTAACACTTTTATATGGGAATTTAATAATGTTTATACTATAAGGTGGTTTTAATGGCAAAAATACTGGTAACTGGTGGGACTGGTTTTATAGGCAACGAACTTGTTAAGGAATTGAGCAAGAGGCATAAGGTCACGGTCTTTGACAGGACAATAAAACACGTTATAAGAGGCGTGAAATATATAAAGGGTGATATAACAGACATCCAGCAGGTCAGGAAAGCAGTTAAGGGGAACGATTACATATATCACCTGGCTGCGGTTTTGGATGAGACTCTCCCTAAAAAAACACTTTTTGATATAAACGTGGGTGGAACACTCAGCATTTTGGAAGCATGTAAAGAAGAAAAAATAAAGAGGCTCATATATCTCAGCACGGTCGGCGTCATGGGCGATATAGAAGGGCAGGCAGATGAAAAATATCCATACAACCCTGAAACGAACTATGAAAAAAGCAAGGCCATGGCAGAAAGAACAGTTCTGGAATACTACAAAAGATACAAACTACCTGTTATTATAATAAGGTCTGCATTGGTATATGGTCCAAACCAGTACACACTTAAGATTTTACAAAAAGCAAAAGATGTTTTTCCAATAATAGGTTCTGGAAAAAATAAATTCCATTTGATTTATATTAAAAACCTTATAACAGCTCTTTTAAAAGCAATGAAAAACGGAAAAGATGGAAGCATATACATAGTCGCAGATGATGATGTTCACACTTACGAAGAATATTACAGAATAATAAGAGAGGAATTGGGCATAAACGAGGAGCCAAAAAATATACCAGTATGGTTTGCGGATTTAATTGCGTTTTTTTACAGAATTGTTGGAAAAAAGTCCATTGTCAGCAAGGAGCATATAAACAGATTGACAAGAACTAGATGGTATAAAATAAATAAGGCGAAGAGGTATTTAAAATACAAGCCTAAATATGAACTAAGAAAGGGAATAAAGGCAACAATTAAATACTTTAAGTCTCAAGGGTTTCTAGAGTAAGGTGATATTTTGATTAACAAAACAGAAAGGTATATTCATGAAACAATTGAAAGAGATGGTGTTGTTTTTTTCGGTCTGATTGACCCAGAGCCAAACAACAAAAAAACCATAGAATACGCAAAGGCTTTTTACAAAGGCGGCGCCGACATAATACTTCTCGGGGGTTCTTTGGGTTATGCTGAATCTTATATACTGGACGAAATTGCAAAACAAATAAAAGAAGTTGCACCAATTCCGCTAATGCTTTTCCCTGGAAACATAAGTGGCCTGACAAAATACGCTGACGCCTTATACTATATGAGCCTCATGAACTCAATGAACCCTTATTGGATTACTGGAGCGCAGGCCCTTGCAGCGCCATCAGTAAAAAAATTAAAGATAGAGGCAATACCAACATCTTTGATAATTGTAGAACCTGGAGAAACCGTTGGCTGGATTGGAGAAGCAAGGCCTGTTCTAATTCACAAACCAGAACTTGCTGCAGCATATGCTATGGCAGGAAAATATATGGGGCACAGAATGACAATTTTGGAGAGAGGAAGCGGAGCACCAGGACCATCGCCGCCAGAGATGTTTGCAGCAGTTAAAAAAGCTGTGGGGCATCCTGTTATATGTGCAGGCTCTTCCAAGAACCTAGACGATATAAGAAAAACCATAAAAGCAGGTGCAGATGGAATACATATTGCATCACTTATAGAGAAGTCATCGAACCCTTTCAAAAAAGCTGAGATAATAATAAAGTACACAAAGAAAGTCGGGAAAATGAAAAAGAAGTGATACTATGAAAAAAATACTTGACGAAATAAAAGAAAAAATTGAAAAAAAACCGCTCTACATGCCATTCATAGATTCAACTGTTTACACGATGGAAGAAATTACTAAAATTTCAAAAAGCATAAGGAATTCTGAGGCAGACATGGTAGTAGTGGGAGGGATATTAAACGTTGATATGAACTACATGAACAACGTTGTCAAAAGAGTAAAGGAAAATACCGACCTTCCAATTATAATACTGCCAGGCAACACAGGGATGGTGAGCAAATATGCCGATGCCATTTTCTTCACAAGCCTCTTGAATTCAAGGAACCCTTACTGGATAACAGGAGCGCAGTCTTTAAGCGCCCCACTGGTGCATTATTCTAAAATAGAGGTCATACCAACATCGTACCTCGTGGTAGAACCGGGTGGAACGTCATCATGGATAGGGGATGCTAATCCCATACCAAGGAACAAGCTGGAAATAGTCAAGGCATATGCAGTTTACTCAGAACTTTCGGGGAAGGAAATTATATGCCTGGATACTGGAATGGACCATTCAAAAATTCCTGAAAAAATCATAAAAACTGTAAGAAAAAGCACGGAACTGCCCATAGCGTTTTACGGCGGCGTAAAATCAATGAAAGATATAAGAAATCTTTCAAGAGCCGGAGCAAAAATAATAATCACGTCTACAGTGATAAGAAAGCATAAAAAAACAGAAACGCTTGAACAGTTAATAAGCCTTGTGAAAAGCATGAAAAAGAAACCACGCGAAAACAATTCCAAAAAATCACTCAAGAACGGTAGGCCTTAAATATTTAAATTCTGTTAATTTTTGCTTTATGCTATCAATATCACTCTCCAAACTTCTTAACTTCATAAAAATCTCTTCATGAACCTCATCTGGAGACGTGCCCGATTTTTCCTTTTTTAAATAGTTTTGAACTATAACATCTATCTCATTAAGACGGTCCTCCATGTTTTTTAATTTATCAAAGTTAAATTCAAAAGATTCTATTTTAGGCATATCCTTTATCAGAATTTTTCTTGCTTCCTTTAGTTTTTCATCCATATCATTAATTTTCCTCTCCAAAGAATCAATGTCTCCCTCATACTTTATTGGCTCTTCCCCAGACTGGGCAATGTTATCCACTTTTAGAGAAAGAGAATTTATTTTCTCTTCCTGTTCTTTAAGAGACTCCATAAGAAAATCCATCTGTTTTTTAATTTCCGGTGAAACACCAACAGACTGCTGAGGAATGCCACTTATTTTTTCCTCCATTTTTTCAATAACATCATGCTGGCTCTTAACAACATCTCTTATATTGTTTATTTTTTCCTCCAACGAAGAGGAATCATTTTTCTCGAAACTATGAATCTCTGCCTCGAGGGAATCTATTTTTTGGTTTATTTCACTTATTTTATCATCCTTACTGACATTTTCAATCTCCTTAATCTTAGAATTTATATCATTTATTTTTTGATCAATTAAGTTAATTTTGTTTTCATCCATACGCAGAGAATTTAAAGTTCCTTTAATTTCCTGAATCTGGGAATTTATTTCACTCCACCTTTGGTTAAACTTAACCGTCATATCCTCCTGAACCTTTAGAACCTCTTTTACCTGCTCATTGCTTACACCACTAGGCTCTTGCATATTTTTAATTTTGACTTCCAACTGCTTCAGCCTGTTTTGCATATTGGACAGCGAACTCTCAAACATCTCATCAAATTTTTTCATTAAGAAATCTTCAACATCTTTTTCAATTTTTGCTTCGTGTCTAACCAACCTCTGTTCAACATCAATGTCAATCCTTTTTTCTATATCTTCCATAATATCATTCTTAAGCTCTTTTATTGAACTCTTTACTGAATCCTTAACAACTTCACTGATTTCGCCAGTCATGTTATCATTCACCTTATATTTTTTGAATCATTTCCTTTATTCTTTCTATCTTCTTTTTTATTTCGTTATCTTCTTTGGGCTGCCTGTTTTTTAAAAATGTTTTTGGTGGCGACCATACCATCTTTGGACTCTCATCTGTATGCTTTTTAGATTCAAGCTCCGGCTTAGCTGGAGGCGGAAGATTTTCACTTTTTTCATCCTTTACAACTGGTTTGATTGTTTTTACGAAAGTATCTTTCTTTTCTTCATTTTTAGAGGAAAAGGCGGATTCTGGTTTAGTTGGAATTTCCTCATTCCTAAACTTCTTTCTCTCAGAATAAATCTCGTTGAGCTTTGACATAATCTCCGTTATTTTTAGCTTATTGTCCAAGTGAAGATTCTCAAGCTCTTCAAGTTTAGCTTCTATCTCCTCTAATCTTTTCTCTAAATCTTCCTGAAGCATAAAACCACTATTTATTTTTTAATTTTGGAATATAAAAATTATAGAACTTCTATTATTCCAGCAATTATCAAAAATCCCATACCAATGAAGAGAAGTATCACTGAATCCTTCAAAGCCCTGAAAACTGCTTCTTTCTTGTATGGAGTCTTCCTTATGTAATAGTAATCAAACTGGTATGAAAGCAGTGCACCACTGATGCCAGCAAGAATGTATGCTGCTATCTCCAAAATTCCATGGGGAAGATAAGAAAGCGCAAGCATATGCATTTGGTATATGTTTTTAGATGTTCTTGCAAGGAAAACACCCAACACTGATGCATTCCAAACAAGTATGAAAATCATTCCTGCAGAGAACAAAAATGAAATAATAAAAGTTAAAGCAAACACCCACATATTGTTGGATATTATCATATTGAATAATCCACCAATCACTATATTTCCAGAAACTGTGCTTCTTATACCAGATATGACATTTTCCTGTATCTCGAAAAAGTAAGAAGGCATAATATAAGCAGATATTATGAAGCCAAACATTACCCCAAGAAAAAATGAAAGATATATCGCCAGTTCATCCTCGTGCCTTTTCAAAAGTTTTTTTTCTGTCATTTTTTTCATCATCTCTTCACTCTCTTTTTTTCTTAAGTATGTTATCATTGGATATGCCCCTACCAGAGAAACAAGAAATACTGAAACAAGCCCAGGCTGAGAAGGAAAAACCATCTCAGTTATGAAAGATGAGATTAATGTAAAAATTAATCCAAAGAAAAAGATATACAAAGGCTTATTCTCATACTCTTCCTTTATCCAAATACCTTCAAGCATAATTATCTTTTTGAATAGGTTATTTATATTATTCCCTGTTCAGAATCATTTCCAGTTCGGGCTCTATTTTTGATATTTCTTTCTTTATTTTAGCCAATTTTTCGTTGGATTCTCTCATCGCACTTTCAAACTTTCTTATCTTTGCATCCAATATTATCTTAGCATCTTCTATCGGTTTTTTTACAAGAACGCCAGCACCTATATCAACGAGAACATGCCTTCCATCAGCCAAATTTGTAAAAGAAAAAACTCCACCACCAAGTGAGGAAAGCATTTCCTTAGAATTTCTAATTTCCTTCATTGTCTCCTCTGCTGTCCTAACTTCTAAAATTGCCTTCAATATATCTTCAACATGCTTTTCCAAAACTTCTTCTTCGCTTTTCAAGACCTGATAAAGATATAATTTTTGTTGAATGTCGTCCTCTTCCAAAAAATCACCCTAAAAAACCAAGCGCTTCATCTATTCTCTGTAACTCTGGGCCAGTTGTTTCTTCTGATACCAGAAAACCTCTGCTGTTAGCTATGACCCCTGCACCAACAAAGGGCGAGCCAAAGCTAACGGTTCCAATATCTCCCTTAACTTTCAGCACTTGCTCTATTTTTTTCAGCTCTTCTTCTGTACAGTTCCTGTGAACCAACAGCCCCTTATTTGTTGCAACCGAGGAAGACCCCACAATACTCAGGCCAGCCACGCTTGATATTTCAACAGGAACACCAAAACAGTCCTCCAGGCCTTTTTTTATACCCTTTAATTCCTCGGGAATTATACACCCATTGTCATTGAGAAGTATAAGATTTCCAAAGGCAGTCTGTTTTGTCTTTGGCACAAAAACATTAATGCCAAGCTCCTTAAATGCTTTCATTTCTTTTTCCCTTGCAATCCTTGGAAGAACCACACCGTTCTTGTTGGCAGCCGAAAATATGCCCACCAGCTCAGAACCAGCCACGCTTGCCCTTACAACATCTGTCCCAAGAATTTTCCTGATTTTTTCCTCATCCTTTTTCATTATATTGCCGACTACACAAAAATCATCTGTGGCTACTGCAAACAGTCCTATGTTTGGGTCACCATTGAAATTCAACTGCGCAATATGCTCTGACATAAACATCATTTTATTATGTTTCTTTTATATCTTTTGTCTTTAGACTTTAATTATATTCTGGATTGTCTCCATATTCTTTAGCCTGTCCTGTGCAGGAACCGCGCTCCTATAAAGCTTATAGAAAACGTCCCTGAGCCAATTAACCCACTCCTTATCATAAATCTCATAAAATATGTAGGTTTTTTTGCTCAGCTCCTCCTTCTCGTAATCCTTCGGGTCCTTGATCTCTTTTAACTGAACAAATTTGTTATCCACAATAAAACCCCTCAAAGTATCATCGGAGTTTAATATCCTATAAGGGCGTGTCACTTTATATTGATGCAGTTGTTTCTTTGCCTTCCTGTCCCTCCGACAAATACTGCAATGCTACGCCAAGAGCAACTACTATTACTACTACTATTATGACCAAAATGTTATGACCAAAATCATTAACGTCATAAATAATAGATGTCTTGGTTGTCAAACTCTGATATATGCTATAGAAATCACTTGTTGGGTCTACTGAGAAAATGCTACTGACCTGGCTTATCATATATAGCCCTATAAATGAGGCCACTACTGCAACAACTAACCCAAGTGCCAAACCACTCAATTTTCCCCTTTTATTTTTTAGGAAGTTCTTCATGATTATTAAGTGGTGAAACTTATATTTATAAATTAATTCATTTTTCACTGTTTTCTGATTCTTTCTTCTTTCTTTGCATTCTTTCCTTGGCTATTACATATCCTACATAAAAAGCAAGAATACTGAACACTAACCTCAATATTC
>CAYNRH010000017.1:0-17558 GCA_964399605.1 uncultured archaeon
GCCAGAAAGAGTATTTCGCCGGTGAATGAGCAGGCCAATAGAGGATTCTCGCCTTAAACCCCAGACGCGACGCCAAATTTTTGGCGGCAAGTTCAGCTTCAGAAATATTTGTTATGACAATGAATATGATTGTGATGCAACATATGATCCGGCTTGGACTTTAGCCGTTAATAATATAAATCAGGATGGAGATACTGCTACAAAAACCTATACGGAGAATGATTTTGAAAATTGGTTCCCATCTGATGTCTTTTCAAGTGGTAGTAGCAAAATTAGAAAAATAGCGATATGTTTTGATGATGATAATGGATGTAAACATGACTATAGAATAGCATGGATTAAAGGAAAAATCACTTTATAATAAGGTAATTCAAATGAAAGGAATATCATTGTCGATAAATGCTGTAATCATGTTAGTTGTTGGTTTGGTTGTGCTTCTGGCACTGCTCGTCATGTTCAAGAGTTCTGTGACCCCTGGCGGAGAAACAATGAAATGGCAGTCAATATGGAATGCTGAATGCAGCAAATACATTGCATCAGGAGGCTGCGACGAGGGAAAAAATGTAAATCCGACTGAAGAAATGGAAGAAGCAGGTCGACACCTTGGGATAACGGATTATAAAACAACATGCTGCCGTTCGACTACAACCACCACAACTTTAGGAGGTTAAATTTATGAGAAAGGGAATGTCAATTCCAATAAATACCATAGTTATATTAGCCATGGCTTTGATTGTTCTTTTGGGAATTGTCGCTTTTTTTACAGGCTCATTTTCAACCCCGGCGAACAGTGTTAAATGCCGCTCACAGCTGAGTGCAGCATGCCAGAGCTTTGCTTCGAACGGGGGATGTGAGAAGGATGCAACGGCAAGCGATATAACCAGCGAACTTGTAGATGCAATAAACTGCACAAAGGGATGGACCTGGAACCCTACCAACAATGAGAAACTTGAAACAGCAAAATCAATGTGCTGTTTAGGGCTCGAATCAAACTAATCTTTAAATATTTATCAAGGCGATTTTAATACAGTAATGCTCCTAGAATCCTAGGATAAAAGAAAAACAAAAAACGGAGGGTGCAAAAATCACTGAAATTAAAATTTCAGGTTTTTTGTACTCAAGAAAAAAAAGGAGGTGCAAAAAATGGCAGAAGAAAAGAAAAAAGAAAAAGCAGCAGAAAATATGGTATTTGTTGGGAAAAAGCCAACAATGTCCTACGTCCTCGCATGTGTAACACAGCTAAACAATGGAATGAATGAAATACACATAAAAGCAAGAGGAAAATCAATATCAAAAGCAGTGGACGTAGCAGAAATTACAAGAAAAAGATTTGCTGAAGGCTCAAAAATAAAATCAATAGACATTGGAACTGACGAAATAACAACTGAAAGTGGAGACAAGATAAATGTCTCAACTATAGACATTCAATTAGCAAAATAAACCTGTTTTGTGGGGATGTCATATCCCTCTTTCTTTATTTTTTTAGATGATTGTTATGAGAAAAAACATTTTAGTTATGAGCAACAAGGGAGGAGTCGGCAAAACAACTGTTGCTGTCAATCTTGCTTACGCACTCATGAAAGACTATAAGGTGGGAATTTTAGATGCGGATATACATGGGCCAAATGTCCCAAAGATGCTGGGAATTGAAAATGAAAAGCCAGAAGCAGCAGAGGATAAGATGCTGCCGATAAAAATTAAAAATTTGTATGTAATGTCAGTTGGATTCCTTACAGAAGAATCAAACCAGCCAATAATATGGAGAGGGCCGCTAAAAACCAAGCTCCTGAGACAATTCATAAGCGACGTTAAGTGGCCGGAACTTGACTTTCTGATTGTTGACCTGCCCCCAGGGACAGGGGATGAGACAATAACTGTGATGCAATTGCTGAAAGAAAACTCATTTTCAGTGGTTGTATCAACACCGCAGGAAGTTTCAAAGATAGACGCTGAAAAGGCAATAGAAGTATCAAAGAAGTTTGGAATTCCAGTAATAGGATTGGTAGAAAACATGTCCGGAGAAATTTTTGGCTCTGGAAAAATTGAGAAATTTGCAAAAGATAATGGTATAAACTTTCTTGGAAGAATAGAGCTTGACAAAACAATTACAGAATCATCAAACAACGGCAAGCCATTTGTATTAGAGAATAACAAAGCATCGGAAGAATTTAATAAAATAGTTGAAAAAATCACTGACAAATTAATAAGATAGAAACCTTTTTAAATGTAAAAGTCCTAAAAAGGTTAAGTAGGTGAAGTAAATGGAAGTTATGCCAGATATGGGTAAACTGGGTTATGACAGAGCAATTGTAACGTTCTCGCCTGATGGAAGGCTATTTCAGGTTGAATATGCAAGAGAAGCTGTTAAAAGAGGCACAACATCTGTTGCTGTCGTTTTCAAGAATGGCATAGTAATAATTGCAGCAAAACATAATGACAAATTATCAGCAGTTAATTTTCAGAACGAAAAAATACAGCAGATAGACGAACATATAGGAATAGTATCGTCCGGATTGCTTGGTGATGCAAGGGTTCTTGTAGACAAAGCAAGGGTAAAGGCACAGATACATAGAATAACATATGAAGAACCAATAGACACCATAAGCCTGACAAAATACATTTCAGACTTAAAGCAAATGCATACACAGTACGCAGGGCTAAGACCTATGGGTGTATCTTTCTTGATAGCAGGCATGGATGAAAATCCATTCCTGTTTGAAACAGATCCCGGCGGTTCAATGTTTGAATGGAAGGCGCAAGCAATCGGGAGAGGTGTCGAGGCAGCAAGAAAAGTTTTGGAGGGGGAATGGAAAGAAAACATGGAAAAGGATAAGGCAATCTCCCTTGCATTAAAGGCCCTGAAAAAATCTGAAAAAATAGGCAATGAAAGCATAGAACTTGCAATAATAGATAAAAATGGATTCAAAAAGTACAAAGGTAAAGAAAAGCTAAATCTTTTGAAAAAATCTTAAATTTGGTAACGGCGATCTTAATATGTCCATTTCTACAGAAGACGCGGTCATAGCTAGACTAACATCTCATGGAAAAAAGTTTGAGATTCTGGTGGACCCATACAAAGCTCTTGATGTTAAAAGAGGAAAAGACGTTCCAATAGAGGAACTTGTGGTAATTGAAGGTGTATTTGAAGATTCAGCAAAAGGGGAAAGATGCACCGAAGACGACATAAACAAGGCTTTTGGAACATCAGACTTTAAAGAGATAGCGTACAAAATAATAAGGCACGGAGACGTCCAACTGACAACAGAACAAAGAAGAAAGATGAAAGAAGATAAAACAAAGAAAATAGCAGACATGATATCAAGAAGGGCAATGGACCCGCAAACAAAAACGCCCCATCCGCCGCAGAGGATTTTAAATGCAATGAATGAAGCCCGCGTCAACATAAACGAAATGGAGTCAGCAGAATCACAAATTGAAAGGGTTGTAGATGCTTTAAGGCCAATAATACCTATAAGCATGGAGACTATGCAGATTGCTGTCAGAATACCAGCTTCATATGCAGGGAAAGCTTATGGAAAAGTAAAAGAATTCGGACATATTAAAAAAGAAGAATGGAGAAATGACGGCTCGTGGTCGTGCATAATAGAAATTCCCGGAGGAATGCAGGGGGAATTTTACAATTTATTAAATTCTCTGACAAAAGGAGAATGCGAAACCAAAATAATAAAGGATAAATAATTATGTTTTAAATTATAAGAGAGGTGTTAAGATGGAAGATAAAATAGAAAGCAAACCGCTTGTAGAAGAGAAAAAAGTAGTTGTTCCTGGCGAAGTGCTTGCCACAGGCATAGAATTTTTGCCTGGTAAAGGAGCATATAAAGAGAATGGAGAAGTTAGAAGCAAAATATTGGGACTGGTAAAATTTAAAAATCATCTTGTAAGCGTAATTCCACTCGCTGGAGTGTATATACCGGTGCCAAACGACAGAATTATTGGAGAAGTAAAGGACGTCCAGATAACATCCTGGTTCGTTGATATAAACTCTCCATATATGGGGTTTCTATCCCTGTCTGAAGGTGTTGAGGAATTTGTTGACTTATCAAAGAAAGACATAACAGAATACTTTGATGTTGGAGATGTTATATATGCAAAAATTCAAAAGGTTACAAAGAAAAAGGATGTCCAACTAACAATGAAAGACCACATGTGCAGAAAACTTCATGATGGAAACATAATAAGGATAAACCCAGCAAAGGTTCCAAGGGTTATAGGAAAGTCAGGAAGTATGATAGAAATGATAAAAAACAAGACAGGGTCACATATTATAGTTGGGCAGAATGGGCTCGTATGGCTCAATGGAGGCAAAGAGTCACTTGCAACAAAAGCCATACTTACCATAGAAAACGAAAGCCATAAAGAAGGATTAACTGATAGAATAGCAGAAATGCTTGATAAAGAACTAAAAGGTGATAACAATGAGTGAATTGATAAAAAACGATACCAGAATAGACGGCAGAAAACTTAATGAGCTTAGAGAAATTGAAGCTAAAGTTGGTATAATCAAGAGAGCCACTGGCTCGGCATATTTCAGGCTTGGCAACACTTCTGCCATAGCAGCAGTATACGGACCAAGAGAATTGCATCCAAAGCACTTGAACGACCCTATAAAAGCATTTGTAAAATGCAGGTATAACATGGCTCCTTTCTCGACAAAAGAAAGAATAAGGCCTGGCCCAAAGAGAAGGTCCATAGAAATTAGCAAAGTTATAAAAGAAGCCCTCTCATCTGTGATATTTTTGGAGGAATTTCCAAAATCAGGCATAGAAGTTTATATAGAGATATTGGAAGCAGACGCCAGCACCAGATGTGTCGGACTCAATGCAGCATCATTGGCGCTTGCAGATGCAGGAATACCAATGAGAGATTTGATTGCTTCCTGCGCCGCGGGAAAGGTAGAAGGGAAATTAATACTTGACGTAGCAGGAAAGGAAGACACGGAAGGGGAGGTTGACCTTCCAATAGCATACATACCACATGAAAACAAGATATATCTGCTTCAAATGGATGGAATAATAACAGAGGAAGAACTGAAAAAAGCCATTGACATGGCAATAGAAGGCTCTAAAAAAATATATGAGAAGCAGGTGGAAGCACTGAAGGAGAAATATGGAAGTTTTGAAAAAGTTGAAAAAAAAGAGGTGGGAGCATGATCACTGAAATAGATAAGAGCTACATAAAAAATCTTATAGTAGATGGCAAAAGAACAGACGGAAGAGGGTTTAAGGAGTTTAGGAAGCTGGATATAAAGAGGGGATATGCAAAAAATGCAGAGGGCTCTGCCCTGGTGACACTTGGAAACACACAGGTATTGGTCGGCGTCAAGATGGAAGTTGGAGAACCTTATCCAGACTCTCTTGATGAGGGTATATTGATGGTTAATGCTGAGCTTGTTCCAATAGCATCGCCTGAATTTGAAACAGGCCCGCCTGATGAATATTCTATAGAACTCGCAAGAGTTGTGGATAGAGGTGTCAGAGAATCAAAATGCATTAATATGAAAAAATTATGCATAAAAGAAGGCGAGAAGGTCTGGATGGTTTGTATTGACATACATGTCATAAGCGACAACGGAAACCTTATGGACGCATCAAGCATTGGTGCAATAGCAGCGCTGTTAGACACAAAAATACCTAAAATAGAAGAAGACGGCACTGTAAACAGGGAAGAGTACACAGGAAAATTAGAAATAAGCAAAATACCTATATCATGCACTATAAATAAGATAGCAGGCAAATTATTAATAGACCCGAACTTTGAAGAAGAAGATGCCACAGAAGGAAAGATAACGATAACAACAATAGACAATGCCATCTGCGCAATTCAAAAAAGCGGGGTTGGCGGGTTTACACCTGAAGAAATTCAAGAAGCTATAAAAATATCAAAAGAGATAGGTAGTGATATAAGAAAGAAATATTTTGCAGAGTGATTTTATGGGAAGGAAAAAAAAGGTAGGAAGTGCAGGAAGATTTGGCTCAAGGTATGGAAGGAAAATCAGATTAAGAATAAACAAGCTTGAAGAGATGTACAAGAAAAAAACGTATGAATGCCCTTCCTGTCACAAGAACAGCCTGAAAAGGAATGCCTTTGGAATATGGGTATGCAAAAACTGTGGCAAAAAAATAGCAGGTGGAGCATACAGACCGCCATCAAAGGTGAAAATTGCTTAAGTATAAATATAATAAAAGACACTAAGTGATTTTATGTATAAATGTTTAAACTGTGGTAAAGATGTATCATTGGAAGAATTGAAGAAAAGAGTGAGATGTCCTTACTGTGGGTACAGAATACTTTTAAAGAAACAGACAGGAATTGAAAGGAAAGTAAAAGCGAGGTGATTTTTTGACAGAAAGAATTTCTCCAGAGGCACAGATGCTTGTTGCACAGCTACAGCAGCAGCAACAGCAATTACAAAATATCTCATTGCAAAAACAAAGTCTTACATACCAAAAAATGGAAATAGAAAGTGCTTTGAGTGAATTGGAAAAAACAAAGGAAAACGAAGAGGTTTTCAAAGTTGTTGGTCCAATACTTGTAAAAAAATCCAAAGGAGACCTGAAAAAGGAGCTTGAAGACAAAAGAGATGAAATAAACAGCAGAATAAAAATGATAGAAAACAGTGAAAAGAAAATAAGAGACAATGCAATCAAGAATCAGGAGAATCTGCAGAAAATAATGAACAATGGAAGCAACGAAAAAGTGGCAGAATAAAACCAATCTTTTTATTTCTCCTTTTTTAAATTAACAACATGAATTTAAAATCTTTAACAAGCAAACTAGGAGAGCTGGACCATTTTATTATTCTTACTCACCACAATGCAGATGTTGACGCTATTGCTTCTTCCCTTGTCTTAAAGGAAATGTTGGAAAACAAAGGAAAAAAAGTTGATGTCGGGATTCCAGAGAGTGTCAGCGAGGTTGCAAGAAAATTTTTAGATGTTGACGTAAAAATAGACCCCGATGTAACTGAATACAAAAATATTATAGTTGTTGATACTTCGGCGCCAGAGCAATTGAAGCCAATAAAAATACCGGAAGGTAAAAATCTTATAGTCATAGACCACCACATTCCGGGAGCACTTGTTAAAAACTCAGAATCTTATGTGAACCCTGAAGCTAAGTCCTGCTCTGAAATCATATACCAGATGTCAAAAGAAATGGAGATTGAGCTGACGCCAAGAACTGCTTTTCTTCTTGCATCGGGAATAATCTACGACACAGCCCACTTGAGGAATGCTGATGTAAAAACATTTGAACTCCTAGTAGAACTTCTTAAGGTATCTGACAGGAGCTACAGCGATATCCTAAATCTTTTGTGGACTGAAATAGACTCATCCGAAAGGATAGCAAATCTCAAGGCATTGAAAAGAATAAAATCATATCGCATAGGCAACATCTTATTATCGTTTACCTCTGTAGGCTCTTTTGAGGCATCGGTGGCCAGAAACCTTTTAAGGATTGGTGCAGACATTGCAATTGTGGCCGCCCCAAGAAAAGACTCAATAAGAATCTCAGGCAGAATGAGAAACCGTTTGTCCGAAAAGTTTAATCTGGCTGAGGTTTTTTCTGGAATAGAGAAAATAATAGATGGCTCAGCAGGGGGGCATGATGTAGCTGCATCAGCGAACGGAAAAAACCCTAAGAGCATAAACAGCGCATTCAAAGAAATTTTAAGATTGATTGAAAAGAAAACCGGAGAAAAAGCAAAGGAAATTTGAAAGATAAAAAGCTTTTTATAATGCCAGCAATGGTTCAGCCTAAAACAGTCCCTTATGTAGCAACCTTTTTTAATTTTTTAAGTTTTTAACTTTTCCCAAGTGTGTGCCGTCAAGAAGGTAAACATCCGAATTTTTTAGGTTGATTATTCCTGAGCGCATCAGCGGACCTATAAAAGATTTTTCCGGTTTTCTGTTCACAGGCATTCCTGAAATCAAGGGATTGAAAGCCGGCATAACAATTGCCTCTTTTGCATGAGCTTTGTTCCTGTACTTTTCTTCAATCTTCTTTCTATTCAATTTGCTTTTTAGCCAGCATGGCTCCACGTGCCTGTAGCCCAGAGAATCTTTAAACTCTACAGCAGGGTGTGAATGTGCCACCACCAGAACTTTTGAATCTGGAAAATCCTTTCCCGGCCAGCTATGGCCGTGGTTGAAATAAAAATCTCCCATACGGAAGCCTGACCTTGGATGAACCTTTGTGCCTCTGGGAGATAACCTCTGTATGTTTCCGTCATGATTTCCGGGAACAACATGAACTTCAGCCCTTTTTGAAAGATTTTTCAAAAACTTCGGAATTTCCCTCTCCTCCTGAAAGCTTATGCCCGGTATGTTGTGTTTGATATCACCAAGAAGAATAAGCTTATCAGAACCAGTCTCTTTAATCAGTTTCGATATTCTCTTCTCCATTTTATTGATTATAGGCGGCAGCGAAAAGCCGGATTTGTAAAGCTCGTAATCCAACCCTATGTGCAGATCTCCTATGACAAGAATCTTATGATCCAGCAAAAGCGCCGGCATATCTGTAATAAATTTTATATCCATGAGAATGTTTTTATGCATAAACTGATAAATATCTAAAGTATGAAAAGCGCAACAACAAACCTGGAAGCAATTCTTTCCTTAAAGGAAAAAATATCCAAAATTTCCGAAGAGCTGGAGAGAGCAGGCTATGAAGAAATAAAAAATATTGAAAAGTATAAACCCCAAAGAATCGGCTCCGTTATATCAGCAAAGGCAAAGGAGCCAGGAAATATTGTTTTTATAGACGCCGGCAGTCAAGAAATATCACTAGCCATTGACAGCATCTATCTCATCAGCGCCCTTGCAATAAACCAAGATGGAGAAAAAAAATTCAAAGGACCTTACATAAAAACTACCCCTGAAATAAAGGAAGAGGAATACATTGACAAAGAGGGGTATTTGAGAGTAAGAGACGTTGTATCCCTAATAAGGGAAAATATGATATTTCAGCTGGCAATTGAGGCAATGGAAGAAAATCCCGACATTATAGTCATAGACGGCCCGCTGATAATAAGGGATGCGTTTATCAGATATAGTGGGCTGAAAGCATTTGAAAACTTCTTAAATTCAGTAAAGGAACTTGGTAGTTTGTCAGTTGAGAAAAACATACCAATAATAGGATTTGTCAAGAGACCCCAATCAAAGTTTTATGTCAGGACAAAAAATTTTCCAAGGAACATCTCTGACTTAAGGGATCCTGTGTTCCTTGATGTTTTCTTAAGAAAAGGTGATAACTTTCCAGACCCTCCGATAACCCCCGAGGTAAAGTCATTTAAAGATGTATCTTCATCTTACTTTTACACTTACTTCAAGACACAGGAAAAAAGTATTTATCCTCCCTTCAGAATAGATTTTAATAGTGTGGCTGCTAAGAATTATAGGGAATGGTTGAAATGGCTTTTGAAAAACTCGGGTCCCTCAACCGATGGAATACCATACATGCTGGATAAGGTTGATAAAGAAGTGAAGATGAAGGAAATTCTCTCAAACCAGCTTTACAAGGAGATGAGAAGAAAAATTCCGTTGAAATTAAAATATCTGTGCAAATTAAAATGGGGTGAAAAGATTGAATAAGATTGGACATGTTTTCCACAGCGAAGGCATTTACGAGCCGGATAAAATACTGGTAACTCTCCTTGAAGACAAGGAAAGTCCGAAAAGAACAGATTTTGTAATTGTAAAAATTGGTGACAAGGAGATATTATTCCAGGTGCTAAGCCCGTTGTTTGAATACGACGGTTTCGGATATGAGAAAGAGGCAATACAGAAGGATATGTGGGAAAGCACATTTGACAATGAAAAATTGAGGAGAGGCATCCTCGCAAAACAAATCGGCTTTTTTGGCAAAGACGGCAACCTGCAGCCATACCTTGATGCAATCCCTCCAATGTCGCCTGTGTTTTTGCCTTCCAAAGAAAAAATAGAAGAAATCATTCTTCCAAAAGCAGAATACAAGCTGAAAATTGGAAAGAGATATCCAAAGGAGGATATAGAAATATACCTTGACCTGGAAAGAGTATTGAGGCAGGGCATGCTTATAACCGGTGGTATAGGAACTGGAAAAACAACAACACTTGGGAGTGTTCTTTATAATTTGTTGAAAATAGAAAAACTAAACCCCAAGATACTCCTCATAGACCCTGATGGGGAACTTGGAAGCAGTGACCTTATAAAACTTGCAAACGAAAAAGACGGATATGTTCAGGTTTCATGCGACAAAAAATCATCCTTTGTTAGGGAAACATCTTACGACCCCAATTCCTTCAAGAAGGAATTTGAAAAAATATTTGGAGAGGGAGCAAATTCAAAAATCATAAAAACTATTCAGGGATGCGCAATATCAGCGCAGAAAGATGATTTTTCACTGACAATGAAAAACTTCAGGGATTTAATAAATATGTACACTATGAATGAGGAGATGAAAGAAAAAATTCTATCCAAATGGGATAAAGTTGAAAACAAGGTTCTAAGCAAAGAAACGATAAAGGGCGATTTCAACATACCTGATTTGGTAAAAAGAAACACAATAGTCCACATAGATGGCTCAACCAGCCCCGACTTTGACAATTTTCTGTATGCCACTCTTGTAGCGCTGGAGAGCTGCTTTAATGAAGCTGTTAAAAACAAGAGCTTCGGCCTGATATCAATAATAGACGAGGCACACCTCCTGGCACCACAATTTGCTGAAGACCAGATAGGAGACCCCGGAACACATAAAGAATTGACAAAGCTACTAAAGAGCAGGATAGCAACCACAGGGCCAAGAAACGGAATGTCCCTTTGGCTGACAACACAGAGGCTGGCAAAGCTTGACAAGACGCTTTCCACGCAGACAGGACAAAATATGATAGCTCATTCCTGCGAAGATGTTGATTTCAAAAGATTGGCGGACATTGTCGGTCCCCAGTATGCAGAGAGTGCCAGGTTCCTACCAAGAGGACGTGCGCTTGTCAAGTCCACCGGCCTGAAGCTTTTCAATGCCCCTGTTTTAGTGCACATAATGAAAGAAATAAGCGTAAAATCTGCAGAAACATCGCTTTTAAACAGGTGGAAAAAAAGCTTTGAAATAAAACAGCAAAAAATGAAAGATGCAAAGAGTTTTATGTGAAACCAACAAAACACCACAAACCATAAAATATATATACTTGTATCACTTAATAATAATAACTTTAATGAGGTGATGATTGTGGTTATAATAAGGAAAATTGGTGAATTATTAAAAAACGGTGAAGTAATAGAAGAGATAAGAGATAAGAGTGGAAAACTTGTTGGCTCGGTTTATGTCAACGAAAGAACAGGTGAGGAAGAAATAACAGGTTATACCCCTACAAGAGGATATGAAGGTGAAATTGTTCCACTTGAAGTATTCACAGATAATCAAAGAGAAATTTTTAAAAAGACTATAGGATATGTCCCAGAAGAGATACAATTTAGCCTAATAGAAGGTGTTTATTTATACAGAGACAATAAAGATAAGATAAGATATTTGACAAAAGAAGACTCTCAAGAAATAAATGAAATTGGAAGAAAAGAAAATGGATTTGATGGGGAAGAAATTTTAAAGGAATATGAGGAAGACATTAATCCTCCAAGATGCTGTGACAAAAACTTTATTAAGGACAAAGAATAAGATATAAGGAAAGTTTAAGTGGGGTGTATATGTGGAATTTGATGATAATTTTAAAGAGTTTGCAGTAGAAACCGCTATTTTTGCCAATCGTTCCTTAATAGAAATAGAAAAGGGGACAAAGGGACAGGAAGGCCTTAGAAAATCTCTTGAAAAAATGGGGGAAAAACAAGCCGATAAAATCTCAGATGACCTACACAACACTCTACTTGAATATCGCGAATCCATAGTAAAAATAGATGATCATAATGGAAAAATTTTTATCAGAAACTATGAAAAAGATCCCGAAATTATATGTGAAAAATATGGCAAATTTGTTAAAAAATATGAATCAGAATTAGATAAAATTAAACCTCTTGTGATGACCAAAATTAATCCAGTAGCGCGATCATCATTTCTTAACTTAGAAAATATGTTTATGACATATAAACAAAATGCTACTAAAAAAATCGAGAATATGAGCAAAGAATCGATTGCATACGCCTAATCCTTTGGGCTTGATATTAGGACCACTTGTGTTGGTTCATTTTTCTCTTTTTTTCTCTCCAGTTTGTAGAGATACCCAGTCACAGCGTCTTCCAGTTTTTCGTCATGTGTGATCAAAAAAACCTGCTCTATAAATTCTGATATCTTGTCTCTCAATACTGTTGCAAGATATTCCACACCCTGAACGTCAAGATTGTGCGTGGGTTCATCCAACACTAGCCATTTCAGAGAAGGCGCCAAAACCAAGGCAAATGCAATCCTCAAGGCAAGGCAAGCAGTCGTCCTCTCTCCGCCTGATGCTATACCTTCAACAGAAACCCAGTTTCCACCGGACTCCCTAAGCTCCAAAACATAATCTCCTCCCTGTATCGACAACCTTATGCTGGTATAGTCATCGTAAGGATACAAATATTCCCATATCCTGTCCATGGTAGCGTTGACAGCTTCCACGAATTCGGACCTTAAAGTTATCTGAGTTTCCTTAAGAGCTTTCTCAAACTTTTTCAGGTCATCTATCAGAACTTCCATTTTCTTAATTTGGCTCTTGTATTCCTGAAACATTTTCTTCTTTTCTTCAAGGCTTTGAAGCTGCTCTCTCTTTTCATTTAAAAATCTTTCGTTTGAAGACAACATAACCTTTATCTCAGTATAACTCCCATAAAGCTCCTTCAGCTTGTCCTGAATTTCTTCCATTCGTTCCCTGTCAAAACTTTTCCTTTTTTCAGAAATAGCACTTTCAAGCTCCTTTTCCTCCCTCCTGAAATCCTTCAGCCTCTCCTTCTTTTCCTCAATTCCCTTGATTTTTTCAATTGCTCTTTCAATGTCAAATTTTTGCTCCTTCTTTTTTTCTATGGATTCTTTAACCTCTCTTATCTCACTCTCAATCCTTTTTATCTCAACTATTGTTTCCTTTAGCTCTTTTTCTTTTTCAGAAACTTTTTCACTTCTCTCATCAATTAGTTTTTTTCTATGCTTTTCAGTAAGTTCTCTATCGCACACAGGACATCTGCCTTTGACAGATTTTAAATTATCTATCTTAGAAATCAAATCCTCTATTGAAACAGTTATTTTTTGCTTCTTCTCTGTTGTCTCGCTCATCTCATCTTCAAGCGCCTTAAGTTTTTTATCGCTATCCTCAAGGACTGATTCTATTTCTTTTTTCTTTTTTTCCAAATCGCCAATTTTCTCCTTAATCTCAAAGGATTCTATTTCCTCAGAGAGATTTTTGATTCTTCCCGAGAGTATGTTTCTCTGTTTTTCCAGCTCCTCAATTTTTTCCATTTCGTTTTTTATTTCCTCAAGGCCTTTCTCCATTTTTTGTTTTTCTTTTTCTACCTCGCTCATTTTGTTCTTCAATTCCCCTTGCTTCTCCTCCAGCCTGGCTATGTCTTCCTTTAACTTGCTGACTTTATCAAAGTCCTCCTTCTCTTCCATCTCCTCAACAATTCGTGTCTTGTCTGTTATTGTGTTCTTCATTCTGTTCACCAGAGATGTTGTTGAAGAGCGCGCCTTTTCAAACTTGTCTATCTGAAGAAGGCTGTCCATTTTTTTCATTCTCTGCCCCTTTGGGACGGTTAAGAAATAATCAAGGCCGTTTTGTTCTGAATAAACGGCCCTGGAAAAAAGGTCATAACTAACCTTCAAAATTCTTTCAACATTCTCAGTTGTCCTTGTTGTTCCCGTGTCTATTAGCTCGTTATTTTTTCTGATTTCAGCCTTGGTGCCCTTTCCCCGGACTATTGTCCTCTTAACAGTATAAATGTCTCTGCCAACTTGAAAAGATACAACAACTTCTGCCATGTCCTCTTTTTTTGGTCTGTTCATTATTATATCGTCCATTGTTAGCTTCTTTGCCTTGAGAGATGGGAAAGTGCCGAAAAGCGCAAATGATATGGCATCAAGAAGACTGCTCTTCCCGGCGCCCATAACACCTATAAGTACGTTGGTTCCCTCTGAGAAGTTAAGCTTTGAGTCCTTGTGGCTCCTCCAGCCTTTCAGGGCGACAGAGGTTATCATATCGCCCACCTCTTGAGCCCAGACGAATCCTCTTTATCAACATTATTAGAATATGAAAGGAGCTGAACCATGGCGCTGTCAATATTTCCGTCAACGAGAAGGTCAAAAATACTTTCATAATTGAAGGAAGATTCCATCTCTTTCATGTTCTCCCTTAATATTTTCATGCCAATGTCCTCTATGCTTACTCTCTCTTCCCTTATGTCCTTCAGAAGCCTCATTTTTTTGTCAAGCTCCTCCTCAGATATTCTTGAAGAAATTGACAAAAACATTTTTTTCCTGTATTTTTCTTTAAGGTGTGAAAAGTTTACATTAAATCCCTTTTCAACACTGCCCTTTACCACCACCCTCACAAGTGGCTTTTTATTCTCACTTATGCCACCAAGATACTCGTCTATTTTTTCATTTATATCTGACGATTTCTCATGGTCAACCTTGAACTCCTTGTAAAAAACTTTTCTTGCACTGTCCAGTTTTATGAATTCAACCTTTTCATCTCCGTTTATTTCTACAATGAAAAAGCCCTTTGGAGATTTTGCTTCAGATTTGCTTATCTGTGTTGTAACAGTAGAACCTGGTATAAGAAAGTACTTCCCATGAACTTTTGTTTTTTCAGTCCAGTGAATGTGGCCTGATACATACAGGTCAAAGCCTTCCGGAAGGTCATCAAGAGTCAATGATGGCGGTTCAAGAGGATTGAATACATAAGAGCCTATGGACTGGTGAAGCATTAATATGTTATAAGCGCCCTCCACTGGTTTGGGGTTCCATGCCTTAAAAACCTCTTTGGCATAAGCCTCAGGGACGCTGCTCATGCCATGTATCGCTATTTTCTTTCCCTTTATATCCATAACAACGTGGTTACAGTGGAGGTGTTTTAAGAACCCTGCCTGGTCCAGCCCTTCAACAGGATTTATCAGACCTCTTCCCCTTCTCTCATGGTTCCCGTGTATTGCCACAACTGGAACATCAACCTGCGAAAGAATCTTCATTGACTTTGCCCAGTCCTCCGGGCGCGGTATTCGTGTATCAAAAATATCCCCCGGAAGAAGAATCAAGTCGCAATCCTTTGATTTCTCAAATGCTTCCTCAGCAGTTTCCCATGAATCCTCAAATCTTTCTGTGTTTCTTCCCACACCAAAATGGGTATCCGAAATAATAGCGATTCTTATAGCCACAAAGACACACCTAATCTATTTAGAAGGAGTACAAATAAAAAAATTAAACCTTATATGAATTTATCGAGCTTGACTCCGCGCGGAAAAAATTCCAAAAGTGATGCCTGCTTGAAATTTATAATTTTTTCGGCTTTTTTAGAATCTTTCCAACCGTTTATTTCTATCATAATCTCACCCCCAACAATAGCAAAAATTATTTTGAAATCACCATTTAAATATATTTTTATACTATAGAATACAATACTCATTCAGTAGTGAATTGGTGATTTTATGAGTGAAGAGCTTGGAATGACCACGAAAAAAAAGGACTTCAATGAATGGTATATAGAACTCATTAAAAAGTCTGGATTGGCCGATTACTCCTCTGTATCAGGCTGTATGGTAATAAAGCCGTATGCGTTTTCCATGTGGGAAAATGTCCAAAAACTTCTCAACGAAAGATTTAAAAAATTAGGGGTTAAGAACGCTTATTTTCCCGTTTTAATACCACGAAAACTCTTAAAGAGAGAAGAAGAACATGTTGAAGGCTTCTCCCCGGAGGTGGCGTGGGTAACCAGGGGCGGCTCTTCAGAATTGGAAGAACCTTTGGCTGTAAGGCCAACGTCTGAGACAATAATGTATGAGTCCTTTTCCAAGTGGATAAGGTCATGGAGAGACCTTCCCCTGAAAATAAACCAGTGGGTGAATATTGTAAGGTGGGAATTTAAAAATCCCGTGCTGTTCCTTAGAACGAGAGAATTCCTGTGGCAGGAGGGGCACACCGCCTATGCAGAAAAAGAAGATGCAGAAAAAGAAGTTATTGACATTCTAAGCATTTACAGAGATGTTACAGAAAATTATCTTGCAATACCGTCTGTAGTAGGAAGAAAAACAGAGAAGGAGAAATTTGCCGGTGGAGAATATACGTTCACTCTTGAGCACATGATGCCCAACGGAAGAGCCATTCAAGGACCAGACTCACATCATCTTGGACAGAATTTTTCAAAGGCCTTTGACATAGAATTCCTGGACAGAAACGAGAAGAAAAAATATGTGTGGCAAAACTCATGGGGATTCAGCACGCGCCAGCTTGGAATAATGTTTGCGGTCCACGGAGACGACAGGGGGCTTATAATTCCACCAAAGATAGCAGCAATACAAGTAGTTATAATACCTATATACAAAGATGATAGCAAGGAAATGGTCCTGAGAGAGTCAAAAAAAATGCGAGAGCTACTGGACAAAAAATTCCTGGTTCACCTAGATGATAGAGATGAATACACACCGGGCTTTAAGTTCAATGAGTGGGAATTAAGGGGAGTACCTCTGAGGATAGAAATTGGACCAAAGGACATTGAAAGGGAGCAGGCTGTTCTTGTTCGAAGGGATAACGGAGAAAAAATTCCTGTAAAGGTGAAATATCTGACAAAAGAAATAGAGAAAAATCTTGAATCCATACAAAACAATCTTTTTGAGCGCGCAAAGAAATTTATGGAAGAGCACATAAAAAAACCTGAAAGCTATGAGGAATTGAAAAAAATTATTGAGGGAAACTGGGCGCTTGCACCATGGTGCGGTGAAGTGTCATGTGAAGAGAAGCTGAAAGATGATACGTCAGCAAAGATAATTACAATACCATTTGACCTGAACGAAAAGCCAACAAAAGAAAAGTGTATCATATGCGGAAAGCCTGCCAAACATATGGTTTATGTGGCCAAGAGCTACTGATTAAAAATCATATATTTTAATTCTATAAACTATTGGATCTCTATAAATCGGACCAATGATTCTTTTATGCGGACATGCGGCTTCAGTATTATTAATATCCGGAACTGTTCTCAATGCTTCATCAATTATCTCATTTATATCTATTTTTGACATATTAATTTAATTAATGTAAAACATATTTAAAAGCATGCTTAGTTAAAACTATTCGTGGGCCTGTAGCGTAACTGGATAACGCGCTCGGCTTCGGACAATCTTTTAAAAAAAGCCCAAGCAAAAAAAGAAGAAACCGAGAGATTGGGGGTTCAAATGAAATTGGGTGTCCCTCCAGGCTCACCAACATTGGTAAAATATTAATAGCAAGTTCAAAAGATTATGTTGAAGTGCACAAAAGTGCGCTTTGTGTAAATATGCTCCCATAGTCTAGTGGCTAAGGATGCGAGCCTCTCGTAACCTTTTGCTCATTGGTGAAGCAAGAGGTTGTAGACAGCTCGAGACCCGGGTTCAAAA
>CAYNRH010000018.1:0-17226 GCA_964399605.1 uncultured archaeon
TTTGAACCCTCGCGGGGACATGCCCCACTAGCTTAGCAGGCTAGCGCCATATCCAATCGATTGCACAGAAGCACACTCACTTCGCCCATGCACTTCGATCTTTAAACCACTCGGCCATCCCAGCATATTTTTTTGGTTTACGCATACCGTTCAGCATGCTAATAAACCTTTAAATATTCTTAAGATTTATAAATAATAAAGTTTAATAAATATTATTTAAGGGGGTATAAAATATGCCAATTAATGTGAAAAATTTGTCTGAAATGTTCGGAAAAGACGTTTTTACTACTAAAGGTGTTTATTGCGGAAAGGTTGGAGACGTGAAAGTGAACCTAAATAAATTTAGAGTAAGGTCTCTGGTTATAGAAGCCGCAAGGGGCTCGTATCTTTCTGAAATTGTTGGCGGAAAAAGAGGAATAATAATTCCATACCAGATGGTTCAATCCGTTGGAGACATAGTAATAGTAAAACATATAACACCACCAGCAGTAAAGGAAAGTGAAGAAAAAGAAGAAAACTAATTATAAAACAAGACTCCCTAACCACCAATAGATGCTTCTTGATATTATCATAAACAAAATAAATGTTAATACAAATTGCAATACAATAAATATGAATATTTTTTGTGATTTTTTCTTTCCATACTTTCTCATCATCCAGTATCCAGCTAAACCAATCCCCACCAATGGGGCAACAAATGCACCTATTATTGTGATTCCAATTCCCCAGGCACCGACCATATATGCGCCAAGTGTGACGACACCGTCTTTCAAAGACTCAAATCCAAACTCGTTTTTAAATATATTTTTGTTTAAAACCAAGAAAACAAAAAACCATGATATCAAGAAAAATATCACGGCAAATGTCATACTGCTATCAGATATGTTTGATGCCAAATCAATCTGTGTCATTTTCCTATTCACATAAGATATCATGTTGTTTTTTTCTTCCTGTGTTGCTTTTGTGAGTGTTATCTGCAAGTCATTTGACGGCTTGGTATTCCTGTATCTCCATACATATGTCCATTGGTTCATTGTCTCATTTATTTGTGGATTTGGATAAAGTCCATATGTCTTGTAATCGTAAGGCACGAAAGCGTACACTCTGACATCGTCTATTGGCTTAGACCAAGCTTCTCCTGTACCCAGAGGATACCAGAACTTGTATTTCCCGTCTTCATATCTCATAGGCACCTTATAAGTCACAACAACCCCATTCTCTTCTAATTCTGGTCTTTCTAAAGCAGAATCTATTATATCTTCCACTGCTTTTTCTATTTCCACATAATCACAGTTCGGCGTATTATCCTTGCATTCATTTATGCACTGCGCAGTCCACTGGTCTTTGCTGTAACGCCTGTATTTGCTCTGCAGCTGCACCAAGAAACTACTATACGAATTAGGGCACACATCCCCCAAATAACTTTTTGTTTCACCGCTTACCATTGATTTTGGCTCAAGCTCTATTACATAGAGGTATGTGTCATCATACTTTCTGAAAGCCCTTAAAACACTTTCATCCAAACCAACGTGCTCAACTAGGTGACTTGCCCCCTGCTCAGAAAATATGTGATATACTAAAACTCTGGTTGAACCAAATTGCTGAACCTCTGACAACACCCATCCGGGTGCACGTGGTGCGCTCTCATACATCTGTTTTGTGGCAACTCCCCCCATAGGTCTATAAGGCGTGAACCAATCAAAAAACGGTGAAAAGAAAAAAATCTTGACAAAATCGTTAAGAGCGCGGGAATACTTATATCTTGCCTGCTTTGCCTGGTTTATGTCAGAAATTAAACTTTCAGTTGAGTTGACCTTGTAATCCTTCTCAAAATCACCAAGAGTTATATCTGATGCATTTAATCCAAATGGCTTATCTTCAAACGGTATTCCCCATTTTATTTTTCCACCTTCCCCAGTAAGGTCTTCAACAGATATGAAAAGATGGACAGTTGCAATGTCCTCGTCAGGATTAAAATCAACTGTTGCTATCTGATGATGTTCTACCATGTTTTGCCAGTGGTGATAATCTGGAGGTATGTAAATACCATCGGCAAAAGCTATAGGCATAAATAAGAAGAATATCAAAACTGGTATTAACATTTTTTTCATAATAATAAAAGGGCTTTAATACTTAAAAAAGTGTTGATTTTATTCGGTGAAAAACTAATCAAATTTATCTTTTCGTGTGTATAATTAGATTATGCCTTGGGATAGCTACCCGACTATAAGTGAAGTAAAAGGAGAAGAGATTGTTTTAGAAAAACCTGGGAAAAAAGAAATTGTTGAAACAATTGAAAGCCTCGGAGAAGATGAATATCTTGTTCTGGATTGCAAAATATTATCCGATGAAGCGACTCCCTCCGGATTTATGAAGAAAGGCCCAGAGCTGAAAATAAGAGTTGTAGATAAAGTAGCAATGTTCCACTTCAGAGAAGAACTGAAAAGATTTGATATTGAGAGGCCAAAGAGGGGGTATAAATGGACAAATCCTTCCAACAGGACATCTGTCTTTGTTTCAATTCCCAGTATAATAGACGGCGCCAGATTATTTGCGCAATATCAGAATGATATAAAAGTTGGTGGACATCTGAGAAAGTCATGGATGAAAGTTCCATCCAGAAGAAAGAAAAAAATATATAGAGTGGCTATTGACCCAATCCCAGACCGTGGAGGAAAAAACTGGTATAACTTTCAGGCCGAGTGCCAGTGCGGGGAGCATTTTTATTATAAGCACAGCTCCACGAAGTATGTAAACCCAGAAATATATGTGTGCCCTCACATAGTCGCTGGATATCATGCGGCAATGGGACAATTTCCTAAGATAGAGGACAATGACCCTGTTCCGGCGCTGTTTCCTGTCCCAAGCGATGGGCTGATAAGATTTGACAAAAACCTTGGGAAAACTTTTGTAAAGGAAAACTACAGGAGAAGAATAAATAAAGCTGAGAGAGCGCTGCTCGAATGTGAATATCAAGGTCTTAGAAAAAACGGCCTCATATTTAATCCAGTAGACTGGACAGAAAAACTAAGGCAATAAAATATTATATACTATTTTTCTGTAAATAATATTATGTTAACATTTGAAGAAACAGAAAAACTCATGAAGAAATACCACATTCCTCTACCAAAACAGAAACTTGTAAAGAGTTTGAAAGAAGCAAAAAACTTCTCCAAAAAAATATATCCAGTTGTCATGAAAGTTTATTCTCCCAAAATAATTCACAAAACTGATGTAGGCGGTATAATTGCTGACATAAGAAATGATAAGGAACTTGAAGATGCTTTTAAAAAAATTATGAAGATAAAAAATGCTGAAGGTGTAGTAATACAGAAATATGTAAAAGGTTTGGAAACTATTATTGGCGGCTTGAACGACAAGCAATTTGGACCATGCATAAGCTTTGGAACTGGTGGGATCTTCGTTGAAGTTATGAAAGACTTGGTTTTCAGAGTCTGCCCAATTTCCAAAAAAGATGCTGATAAAATGATAAAAGAAACTAAAATCTATAAAATCCTGAAGGGATACAGGGGCAAAAAGTATTACATTGATGGAATAAGGGAAACTCTTCTAAAAATATCAAAAATGATGGAAAACGAAAATATTGAAGAACTTGATATAAACCCATTGATAGTTGGAGAAAAAGAAATTTATGCTGCCGATGTAAGAATTATACGAGAGTGAGTATATGTATGAAATAAGGCTTCATGGAAGGGGTGGACAGGGAGTTAAACTTGCTGCGCACATTCTTGGAAAAGCTGCATTCTTATCAGGTTATAGGGGAGTGCAAAGCTTTGCAAAATATGGAGCCGAAAGGCGTGGCGCCCCAGTAACATCATTTGTAAGAATGGATAAAAAAGAAGTCCTTGAAAGGGGATATATATCTAATCCTGATTTCGTAATATGCCTTGATGATACTCTTGACTTTGATATAGTAAAAAATGGTCTTAAAAAAGATGGCATCATACTTATAAACACCAATAAGTATCCGGGACACTTTGCTGACAAGAAAATAAAAAATAAGATTTTTACCATAGATGCAACTAAAATAGCCATGAAAACTCTGGGTGTCCCTATACTGAACACTGCCATACTGGGAGCATTCATAAAAATTTTCAGAAAAATTCCGCTTGATATTCTGAAGAGAGCTGTAGAAAACGAGCTTGAAGAAGAGGGAAAGGAACCTTTGATAGAAAAAAACAAAAAGGTTGTTGAAATTTGCTATAAAGAGATGAAAGTATGATAGAAGAAGATAAAATCAAATACAAAGGCAAGAAAGGAATTCCTGCCATGGATGCAAATGAAGCAAAAATAGGAAAAACTGGGACATGGAGAATATTCAAACCTGTCATACATGAGGAAAAGTGCATAAAATGCAGAAGGTGCTGGTTATTTTGTCCAGACAACGCAATAACTATTGACAAAAACGGTTATCCAAAAATAAATTACGAAATATGCAAAGGTTGTGGTATATGCTCAAATGTTTGCCCTGTAAAGACAATAGAAATGGTTAGAGATTTGCATGAGGAGGATTGAAATGAAAAAAACTGTTATGGATGGAAATATGGCAGCAGCCCATGCCGTGAAGCTGTGTGATGTAAAGGTTGTTCCAAACTTCCCAATAACACCACAAACAGAATTTATAGAAACTCTTGCCAAATGGAAAGTTAATGGAATGTGGAATGGAGAATTTCTAGACCTTGAAGGGGAACACTCAGTTATGTCAGCTGCAGTAGCATCCGAGGCATGTGGTGTAAGGACATTTACAGCTTCCTCGTCACAGGGAACTCTTTACATGCATGAGATAATGTATGTAGCGTCCGGTATGAGACTGCCAATAGTCATGCTCAATGCTTCGCGTGGCCTCTCGGCACCGATAACTTTGTGGACAGACCATAATGATATACTTGCCATGAGAGATGCCGGGTGGTTGATATTCTTCACACAAAACAATCAGGAGGTTTTGGATACAATAATACAGGCTTACAAAATCTCTGAAGATGAACAGGTGCTTCTCCCATCATTGATAAACATGGAAGGTTTTATTCAGTCATATACAAGAGAACCCGTGGAAATTCCAGATTATAAGAAAGTTAGAAGGTTTCTTCCGAAATACAAGCCCCATACCGTTTTAGACCCAAAGAATCCAATGTGTTTGGGTATTGGTGCCATGGGAAAAGATTATATGGAATTCAGGTCACAGGAGCATAAGGCACAGTTAAATGCCATCAAAAAAATAAAAGAAGTTGGCAAGGAATTCGGGAAAATCTTTGGAAGAAAGTATAATATAATAGAAAAATACAGAACAGATGACGCTGATTTTGTGTTTGTGACAACAGGAGCCATGTCAACAACCGTCAAGGAGGCAGTAAATTATCTAAGAGAAAAAAACAAAAAAGTTGGCTTGTTGAGATTAAGGACTTATAGACCATTTCCCGAGAAGGATATACAAAAGGCGCTGGAAAATTCAAAGAAAATAGCTGTTATAGACAATAATATCGCACCAGGGTTTGGTGGTATAATATATCCTGAAGTGAGGTCGGCATTATATGGCAACAAAGCATTAATATCAGACTTTATAGTGGGGCTTGGCGGTACCCGTACAGGACTTAAAACATTTTTAGAAATATATCAAAAGATGAGCAAAGATAAAAAATCAAAGAAGTACTGGTTATTATGAAGATATACAAAAGAACTAACTCTAAAAAGAAGTTTATAAAAAAACTTTACCCACTTGTTGATGAGGTAGTTGAAAGGGTTTACAAAAAGCCAAAAGTCAAAAAGGTTATATTCTTTTTCACGGACAACCCTAAAAAAGCTTTTCTGGACATGGCAAATCCTGAAAGGATACCACACGGCAGGCAATACGGAAAACTGGAAAAATGGCTCTCGGAAGGAATTTCCTCTTTCTCCATCCAGGACAAAGACACTGCAATCATAATGATAAACAACCGTGACCCGGTTCTTAAGAATAAAAAAGCTGCCAAGGCATTAATTGCACACGAGTTCATGCACACAATAGAGAAATCCTATGGAATGGAGCCAAAAATATCCAAGGTTGGTGGAAAGCAATGGCCATTGATAATAAAAACTATACAGGACATAGGAAAAGATTATGAAAATGTTCTCAACGACTTGATAAAGTTAACCACTTTTTTCATACTTTGCATGAAAGACATTATTGTAAATGAAAAGCTCATAGAATCTGGATTTGAAGAAGAACTGCTGGAATGGCACAAATATTTCAAGCCACAAAAAATTTCTAAAGTCAACAGGAGAAATCTTGCCGACGTAATAATATCTTATGTTGGGTATAAAACAAGCTGGATACCATTTGAGGTTAAAATGGGAATGAAAATAAAGTATGAAAGCATGCTTCCAAAAAACATAGAAAGAGAATGCAACAAAATACTGAAAGAATTGAAAGATATAAATACCAAAAAATTTCCAGACAGGGACATAAGTGAGGTTGTTAAGACAGGCCTGGACGTCTATAGAAGATTGCATAAAAAATTGAAATAATATCAAATCATGGGAATTCCTGTCGCAATGCTTATTTTTTCTGTTAATGATATCAGATTTTTTCTATTAAGCATATGAATATTTTTGTATCCACACGCCCCTGCAGCCATCTTAACCTCTTCTGTGCATGCTCTTACATAATTAACCAAACCGTTGACAGCTTTTTTCATGTTAAATTTACTTCTTAGCTTAGGGTCTTGTGTGGTTATTCCAATCGGGCATATTCCCTTATAGCATTGCCTGCATTGCATGCAACCCATTGCAACAAGAAGTGATGTCCCCATAAATACACCATCTGCTCCAAGCGCCAGCGCCTTTGCAACATCTGGACCCTTGTTGAAACCCCCTCCAACTATTAAATCCTGACTTGCTTTTGCCTTTCTCATTATTTTTCTTGCCTCTACAAGGGAAGGTATTATCGGAGTTCCAAAATCATTTAGCATTATCTCAGGTGCTGCCCCGGTCCCCCCTCTCATTCCGTCTATCGCTATGACATCCGGGCCAGCTTTTAGTGCAATTTTAAAATCTTCCTTTGTAAACGAACCAAGCTTCAATATTATTGGCTTGCCCTTGGTTAAATTTCTGAGCCACTCCACCTTGTTTTTCAAATCCTTTAAAGATTTTATATCAGGATGATATGGTGGGGAATGGATATCATCTATTTTTTTTAATTTTCTAACTTTTGCTATCTCCTTGGTGACTTTCTCTTTTGGTAGAAGACCGCCCTGCCCTGGCTTTGCGCCCTGCCCTATTTTTATTTCTATCGCATCGGCGCTCTTTATGTATTTCTCATCAACACCAAACCTTGCTGTAGAGTATTGAGCTATAAGCAATTTTGCCTCCTTTCTTTCTTCCGGAAGCATTCCGCCCTCGCCGGTGTTTGCCACTGTTCCAATTATTGATGAAGCCCTTGCCAAAGCAATTTTTGCCTCTTTCGATAATGCACCAAAGCTCATTCCAGCAAAAATAATTGGAGTTTTTAATTTCAGAGGATGCTCCGAGGTTTTTCCTATGATTGTATCAGAATAAATATTCTCCCTAAAATAGTCAACAGGCCTTTTTTTGAGTGAAGCTGGAACAAAATTTAAATCGTCAAAATTATAGGGAACTTTATTTGACCTGCAACTGCTGATTGGCGCCTTGCCAAGCACCAACCTAGTCCTTACTTCAGTCAAAACCTTATCCACCATGGTTATAATTATTTTATTGTGATATATATACATTGTATAATAAATCTTGAAAAAAACAAATCTATTTATTTTTAAGATCCTGTTTTTGATATATGAAAATTGCAGAAGGTATACATCTCCTGGATGGGGCAGAATTTGATTCAAATGTATTTTGTATAGACAACGAGCTCCTGGTGGATTGTGGGAGCGGTTTCTTTATAGATGAGACTCTTGCGCAAATGGAAGAATATGGAATAAAGCCAAAAGAAATAAAGATGATTGCAATTACTCATGCACATTTTGATCATTGCGGCGGAGTAAAGGAATGGAAGAAAATCACCGGTGCAAAGGTTTTCATTCATGAAGGTGATAGAAAAGCATTGGAAACTGGCGAGGGTGTCATGGCAGAGGAATTTGAAGCAGAGTACGAGGGAATAACAGCAGATGGAATTCTAAAAGAGGGTGAAGAAATAAAAACCAAAAATTACAGCTTCAAAGTAATCCATACGCCCGGGCATACTCCGGGGGGAATCTGCCTGTGGGATGAGAAAAAAAGAATTCTCATAAGTGGAGATACTTTGTTTATTGATGGGTTTGGAAGAACTGATTATCCAAGCGGTGATGAGAAAAAACTTAAGGAATCACTGAAAAAAATAAAAAAGCTTGGTGACATAAAAATTCTACTACCTGGACATGGAGCACCTGCATCCAAATATAATCCATATGCAAAAGATGCAATAAAAAAAATCCTAGACAACATATAAGGAATTTAATTATGAAATCATCTCTTGTTGAAAAAATAAACAAGCTTTTATGGACTGGGGAAATTTCTGAATATATATTTTTAATAGAAAATCGTGGTTCTCCTGAAAATGAAAAAATTATTCATGGGAAAACCATCACAGCGCTTAAAGACAGATTTTTAGTTTTAAAAAACGGGACAGTGTTACCAATACACAGGATAAAAGAAATTAGAAAAATTTAAATATTAGTTCTTATAAGAATTTTAGTGTTTAGTTAAACTAAAAATATCTGTGAGGTGGTAAAAATGAAGAAAAAACCATTCAGATTCTTTTGGGAAGTTGATCCATTTGATGAGTGGGATAGCATGACAAAAAAACTTTTTACTGGATTTCCGGAAATAGGTCCAGATTTTCCAGTAGATGTAGCCGATAGTGGAAATAAAATCATAATAAGGGCTGACCTTCCTGGATTTGAAAAGAAAGATGTGTCAGTAAGAATAGTTGATAATAGGTTAATAATAGATGCCGAACAGTCAAAAGAAAGCAAAGATATCGGCGACAACTACTTTAGAAGGGAAAGAAGGTATGGCAGCTTCCATAGAGAGATACAACTGCCAGAAGAAGTCAACGACAACATGGCAAATGCCGAGATGAAAAACGGTGTATTGACAATAGAAATACCCAAAGTGAAGTCGAAAGTGAAGGGCAAAAAAATCAAGATAAAGTAGCCCTTCTCCTAAATTTTTTTACACTGTATCACATTTCCATTTATTTTGAATTTCACCGGCAGGAATTTTTCTATAACCCATATATTCGTTCTTGTATGGTTTGTGATTTCAGATACTGAAAACTTCCCTCCGCCGGCCAAAGCAACATAGGGCAATATCTGGTCTCCCATCCACTTGTCCAAACAAGCCCCAGAGTCCATTTCTCTTTTCAGTAATTTTGCACACTCCTCACCAATTTTTTCTGCTGGAATATCAGGTTTTCCTATGAAATCTGCGCCTAACTTTGTTTTTTTGAAATGGGCGTGAGCATGGACACAGGAACCAGTTGATAAAGTATCGGCATAAAGGGTATGCTCATGCTCAACATAATCAAAAACTCTCCTGAGACCAATTAATTGCCTTTCTCCAACTTTTCTGCTCTTTAAATCTTTGGAGCAGACTGACCAAACATCTATCCTTTGAAATCTTCCTCTCTCTGTCATATCTATCTTTTTCAACTTTTGACCGGGTTCCTCCCTGAACTTTACCTTTCCACCTCCCCTTGGATAAAATCCCCTTTTCTGAACATCTATCTTTATGTATACACCCATTCTGTCCAAAAAATTGCAGAACACGTGCCTGAAATAATCAATGGACGGGCTCCACGCAACATTTGTTCCGCCAAAAATCTCCAATTCTATGTTTTTTTGTGTGAAAATTGCCGGTGGAATAACAGACTGCAGAAGTAGTGTTATAGAGCCGGCGGTGCCTATGTTGACAGAGAATTTTCCGCCTGTAATCTCACCAGGAACAAATTCCACAGAAGTTGAGCCCACCTTATTTCCACTCAGCTTTCCGTTACAAAGTTTCGCAACAGCTTCTATTGCATGAAGATGCTGTGCTTTTAATCCAGGTTTAGGCCTCCCTCTTCTTATGTTAAAAATCTTGCAGGGCTTTCCGGACACTGCAGAAAGAGCAACAGCCGTCCTAAGTATTTGGCCGCCACCTTCAAGGTAAGAACCATCAATTTCTATCATGAATAGAATTAATATGTAGCATACTTAATATTATTTACTCTAGATTTCACAGACTTCTCCTATTTTAGGAGCGTATGCATCATAACCTTTTCCCTTTAGCTCATTTGCAAACTCTTCACAGCTGTCCCCATGCATAACAAATATCTTTTCTGGATCAACCATCTTCACATAATCAAATAATTCCGACCTTCCCGAATGGGCGCTTAAATCTATAAAACTTAACTTACATCTGACTTTAAACTTATCATTATCGTTAACATAAATGCCTGTATCCATGAGTGTTCTCCCTGCAGACCCCGGAACCTGAAATCCGGTGAGTATCAGCGAACAATCTTCCCTGTTATACAGCTTCTCCAGATAATGTGCAATCGGCCCCCCGTTCAGCATTCCGGAAGTTGTGACTATTATGCATGGCTCCTTTATTAACCTGTCCCTTTGTTTATTGTTATGAACTTTTACTATACTGTTAAATATTTTTTCTAATTTTTTTGGCTGTTTTATCAGTTCAGGATATCTTAAAATTATTTTTGTAGCCTCCACTGACATGCCGTCAAGATAAATTGGATATTTATCGAGCCCGTATTTTTCCAGTATCAGCAAAATTTCCTGAGCCCTTCCAACAGCAAATGACGGTACCATTGCTATTCCACCGTTTTCCAAAGCTTCCCTTATTTTTTCAACTAAACTCCTTTCTTGGTCGTCCCTGTTCGGATGTTCCCTCTCACCATATGTAGACTCCATAATAAGTACATCTGTTTTCTCCCTTATTGGCTCAAGGCCCCTCATAAGTTCAGTATCCTTGGTTTTTATGTCACCTGAATAAACTACTGATTTCTTTCCAGTATTCAAATGAAAAGTAACGGAACCTGGTATATGGCCCGCATCATAAACACCAACACTGATGTTTCCAACATAGAACTGCTGTCCATAAGTTATTCTATATTCATTTTTCTCCATGATTTTCAGGTCTTTTGGAAAGAAGTGTTTTTCCTGATTTCTCAGGTCAGCAAGCTTTATGCTATCCTTCAAAAGAATTCTTGCCAGGTCAAGTGTTGTAGCCGTGGTATAAGTTGGGCCAGAATAACCGCGGTGGTAAAGATTTGGTATAAATCCTGAATGGTCTAGATGGGCATGAGACAAAAGCATGGCATCCAAATTCAAATTCACTTTGAGGGGTATTTTTGGCTCACGGAGAGGACCTTCCGCCTGAGAAACTATCTTGATTCCATAATCCATTAAGACTCTCTCTGTCCCCGTGTCTAATACTACACCAGACCTTCCAACTTCTCTTGCTCCGCCAAGAAATTTTAGATTCATATGGAATTATTGAATAAATTATAATATAAATATGATTCAAAATTGAGAAATTTAAATAATGAAAAAACAAACTATTTATATGAAAATTGAAGAAAGAGTAAAGCTCATCAAGGAAGTGGGAGAAGAAATAATTACAGAGGAAGAACTCATTAAACTCTTGGAAGAAAAGAATCGTCCAATAGCTTATGATGGATTTGAACCCTCGGGGAATGTTCATATTGCACAGGGTCTCTTAAGAGCCATAAACATAAACAAGATGATAAAAGCTGGCTGCAAGTTTAAAATGCTCGTCGCAGATTGGCATGCATGGGCAAACAATAAGCTTGGCGGAGACCTTGAAAAAATACAGACAGCTGGAAAATATTTTATAGAAGTTTGGAAAGCGTGTGGGCTAAAAACCAAAGACGTCGAATTCATCTGGTCAAAAGATATTGTTGGAGACAAAAATTACTGGAAAATTGTTATGGATGTGGCAAGAGAAAACACTGTGAAAAGAATAATAAGATGCGCACAGATAATGGGAAGGCAGGAATCTGAAAACCTTTCTGCTTCCCAGATATTATACCCATGCATGCAGACAGCAGATATCTTTTATTTGAAAGCAGATATAGCACAACTCGGCATGGATCAAAGAAAGGTAAATGTGCTTGCAAGAGAAATTGGGGGAAAAATTGGGTTTTGGAAACCAGTTGTAGTATCACACCACATGCTGATGGGTCTAAGCAAGCCCCCTAAAAGTGAAAATACTGTGGAAAGAGCTATAGAAATGAAAATGTCGAAATCAAAACCGGAAACAGCAATATTTATGACTGACTCTGAAGATGATATAAAAAGAAAAATAAACAAGGCATATTGCCCAGAGAAACAAATCATTGACAATCCAATACTTGAATATTGCAAATACATAATATTTGAAAAATTTGGCTCAATGAAAATAGAAAGGCCCGAAGAATTCGGTGGCGATATAGAAATAAAGAGTTATGAAGAACTTGAAAAGCTTTATCAAAATGGGGAATTGCATCCACTAGACCTGAAAAAATCTGTTGCGTTTTATTTGAACGAATCACTGAAACCAATAAGAAAACACTTCAAAAACGGTGAAGCAAAAGAGCTGTACGAAGAAGTTAAAAAAATGAAAATAACAAGGTAGTTTCATGCTTGATATAAACATTATAAGAGAGAATCCAAATGCAGTTAAAGAAAACCTAAAGAGAAGGAACAATCCTGAATATATTGAACTCTTAGATGAACTTATAAAAAAAGATAAGGAATGGAGAAAACTGGTTTCAGAAAACCAAGAGCTTAGGCACAAAAGAAATGAGTTGAGCAAGAAAATAGGGGAAATTAAATCCAAAGGCAAAAACGCCTCCAAAGAAATGAAAGAAGTTGCAAACATACCAAAAAAAATAAAAGATAACGATGAAAAAATTGAAAAGCTTCAGAAAAGGATTCAAGTTCTGCTCTTCAAAATACCAAACCTCATTCACGAATCTGTACCTATAGGAAAAGATGAAAATGACAACGTAGAAATCAGAAGGTGGGGAAAAGAGCCTAAATTTGACTTCAAACCAAAAAGCCACCTGGAAATTGGAGGAAAGGCAATAGATTTTGAATCAGGTGCAAAAGCATCTGGAAGCGGGTTTGTTTATCTAAAGGGTGATATGGTGCTCTTAGATTTAGCACTGCAGAGATTTGCAATAGATTTCTTAACCAAAAAAGGTTTCACACTTGTTGAACCCCCATACATGGTAAACCAAAGGACATACAACTCAATGATAGGAGACCCGTTTGAATTTTCTGAAGCTGGATATAAGCTGGACGGAGAAGAACTTTATCTTATACCAACGGCAGAGTATCCTCTTGGAGGCATGTATATCGACAAAACCTTACTGAAGAGTGAACTCCCTATGAAATTGGCTGGCGTCTCACCTGCATTCAGAAGGGAGGTTGGAACGCATGGAAAATATGCCAAGGGCCTCTTTAGGATGCATCAGTTCAACAAAGTGGAACAGTTTATAATTTGTTTACCCGAAGAATCATGGGATTTTCTTGAGGAGCTGCAAAAAAACTCTGAAGAGATGTACAAAAAACTTGGCTTATACTTCAGGGTTGTGAATGTATGCACTGGAGACATAGGGAAAAAACAATCAAAGCAATATGACATAGAAGCATGGATGGCTGATGGAAAATTCAGGGAAATAGGTTCAAACTCAAATTGCACTGACTACCAGGCAAGAAGACTAAATCTTAGATATAGGGAAAAGGAAGGGCAACCACCAAAGGGATTTGTCCACATACTAAACAATACAGCCATAGCAACATCCAGAACTATGATAGCTATTTTGGAACAGTATCAGCAAAAAGACGGCTCTGTTAAAATACCAAAAGTTTTACAGCCATATATGAATGGAAAGAAATTTTTGAAGTTTTATTAATTATAAAAAATAAAAGTTTTCTATGAAAGTTTTTAACGAAATTATCAGGCAGTCACTTCCTGTTTTGTTTATATGCATATTCGGGGAAATACTTGCCGGAGTTTTTCTTATGAATATTGAAAATTACCTGAATGTGCTCCCTGGAATACTAATACTTGTTCCTGCAGTAATGGGAACAAGAGGAAATATTCTTGGGACAGTATCAACAAGATTAACATCTGCACTTCACCTTGGTTCAATATATCCAAGAATCAGGAAAAACCCATTATTGAAAACAAACATAAAAGCTGGTGTTTTATTGAGTATTTTAATATCATTAATAACTGGGATAGCGGCCCATTTTGCATGCTTGGGGTTAGGATTTCAAAGTATGGGAATCCTTAAATTTGCATTTATATCATTGATGGCAGGGTTTCTATCAGATTTCTCACTTATAATATTGTCTGTGTTTATCTGTTTTGTTTCATTCAGAAGAAACGTAGACCCGGACAACATAATAATACCTACAATAACTACAATAAGCGACTTTACATCAATTTTTTTCCTGCTGATGTCCGTGTACATTGTGCAAGCAATTTAAAAATTATTTAAATAAATCAGATAATAAAATATTATAGCGTGAAATAATATGGGGAAAAACGTAAAAGAACTTTTGGAAGAACTAAAAAATGTTTCTGAACTAATGCTGGATTTGGCTTATTCTGCAGTATTTTTAAAAAATAGAGAAATAGCAAAAGAAGTTATGATACTATATGAAAGAGTTGAAGACCTTGAAGAAGAGTTGTATATGCACCTTTTTGCAATCTCAAATAAAATGTCTAAAAAATTAATATCACTCATAGAACTTGTTGAAACATCTAAAACCGTTGCATCTGCAGCAAAAAACCTTGCCGAATTAGTCCTGGACAACAAATTACTTCATCCTGTAATCAAAGATGCCCTAAAAGAAACAGACGAGTCAATAACAAAAAACAAAGTCTCAAAAAATTCGATACTGGCAAACAAAACCATTGGTGAATTGAAGTTAAGGAGCAATACAGGAATAGACATAATAGCAATAAGAAGAAAAAACAAAAAATGGGTGTTTGACCCCCACAAGAACACAAGAATCCGGGCGGGGGATGTAATGATCTCGGTTGGGACAGCAGAAAGCTGCAAAAAAGCTAAAAAGATAGCAAATGGCGAAATTAAAGAGCTATAAAGATTTAAATCAATCCGCCTTTTTCTATTAGTAGGATAATTATGGTAACGTTAATAATATCAGAAAAACCAAAAGCATCTGAAAGAATAGCTAATGCCCTTGCCGATGGAACAGTTGAAAAAAAGAAAAGCGGGAAGGCAATATGGTTTGAAATAGAAATTAATGGAGAAAAACATCTTGTAGTTCCTGCAGTCGGCCACCTGTTCACCTTAAAACAAAAAAACAACGAAAAATGGACATACCCTATATTTGAAACCAAATGGGTCCCGTCATTTGAAGCCAGCAAAAGTTCATCTTTCTCAAAACCTTACTTCAAAAATTTTGAAAAATTAAGCAAGATTGCAGACAATTTCATAATTGCAACTGACTATGACTCTGAAGGATCAGTTATTGGCTACAATATATTAAGGTTCATATGCAAAAGTGAAAATGCAAAGAGAATGAAATTCTCCACACTAACTTCATCAGAACTTGAAGAATCCTACAAAAATATATCCGAGCTGGACTTTCCACAGATAAATGCCGGTATAGTCAGGCACAAACTTGACTGGCTATATGGCATTAACACGTCAAGAGCGCTGACGCTCTCTATTAAAAATTACAAAAACTATTTCAAAGTTCTAAGCACAGGAAGAGTTCAGGGGCCAACATTGAAAATTATAGCCAAAAAAGAGGATGAAATAAGAAAATTCGTTCCCCAGACATACTGGGAAATAGAAGCTGAACTGAAAACAAAAAATGGGGAAAAAATATTGGCGCAGCACAAGGAGGGAAAAATATGGGACAAAGATACTGCTCTGAAAATACAAGAAAATTGCGGAAAAGAAGCAAAAGTCAAAAACATTACAAAAAAAGAATTCAAGCAAAACCCGCCCTTTCCATTTGATTTGACAACCCTTCAAACAGAAGCATATTCATCATTTGGGTTTTCACCAACACAGACATTAAGCCTGGCGCAAAGCCTTTACGAATCCGGATTAATATCATACCCGAGAACATCAAGTCAGAAACTGCCCGAAAAAATAGGATATAAGAATATAATAAAGAAATTAAGCAACCAAAGAGAATACAAAGACCTTGCAGAAAAACTCTTGAAAATGAAGCTGAAACCAAATGAAGGAAAAAAAGATGACCCTGCACATCCGAGCATATTTCCAACCGGTGAAAAGCCAAAAGAATTGACAGCCCAAGAAAAAAAATTATATGATTTGATTGTGAAAAGGTTTTTTGCTGTTTTTGGAAAACCAGCAATAAGGGAAGTTGTTGATGTCATCTTTGACATAAGCAATGAGAACTTCTTATCAAAAGGGAAAAGAACCGTTGAAAAGAACTGGATTGAATTCTATGAAAAATACGTAAAATATGAGGAGCAAATTCTTCCCCAGTTGAAAATAGGCGACACCTTGGATGTCATTAAAATTAAGATGCCTGAGAAAGAAACGCAGCCGCCAAAGAGATACAATGAGGCATCTCTTGTAAGAAAGCTTGAAAAAATGAACCTGGGAACAAAAGCAACAAGAGCCAGTATAATAAAAACCTTGTTTGACAGGGGATACATAAAGGATAAGAAGATATCAATAACCGAACTCGGCCTGGCTGTTATCAAAACATTGGAAAAATATTGCCCTGAAATACTGTCTGAGGAGTTAACAAGAAAATTTGAAGATGAAATGAAAGAAGTTGAAGAGGGTAAAATTGAAAAGGAAATGGTTATAGAAGATGCCAAGAAAACTCTTAAAAAAATATTGGAGAAGTTCAAAGAAAATGAAGCAAAGATTGGAAAAGAACTTTATGAAGCAGTTGTCGAAACCAGAAACAATTCTTACATAGTTGGAAAATGTCCTGAATGCGGAAGAAATTTGAGAATAATAAAATCAAGGAAAACCGGGAAGAGGTTTATTGGCTGCGAGGGGTATTCAGATGGATGCCGTGTGTCATTTCCACTCCCGCAGTATGGGAAGATAGAGCTTGCTGGTGAATGTAAGGAATGCGGAATGCCCAAAATAAAACTGATAAGAAAAGGCAAGAGACCGTGGGTTTTCTGCATAAACCCTGATTGTCCAAGCAAGAAGGACTGGAAGAAAAAAGAAACACA
>CAYNRH010000019.1:0-17051 GCA_964399605.1 uncultured archaeon
AATCCTCCTTTTTTTCCTCATTCATTTCTGCTAGGTTTATTCTTATAATACTTGTCGTATAATCATCGCTTACATAATATTTGAACTGATTTAACTTCACCGGTTTATCATTCTTTTCTCTACCTTTATACAATTCTATATATTTGCTAATCTCATCCAAACCTGAATTCATTCCAGAAACACCTTCTTTCAGGTTAGAAGTGAGATTCTCGAGCAACAAACTTGCATTTTTCATTTCTCCAAGTCCAGAAGAAATATTTTCAAGAGCATTTGCCATTCCATTTAACGATATTGATAATTGTTGCATCCCTTCCTCTGCTTCCATTGTTTGGGCAATCATTGTATTTAGACCTTGCTTTAATCCTTCTAAATAACCGACTATCTCCGTTTTTTCAGATTGGGTAGCATTTGATTGCTGTACTAAATTTTCTATTTGATCAATTAGAGAAATAGTTTGAGTTATCTGACTTAAATCCTGCTCCTGATCCATACCTTCTGCTATTGAGGAAAGAGCATATTGGATTTGATTCAAAGCTAAGGATGAACCATTCAGGCCATAAGTCATACCATCTATAATTTGCCCTTCTGTTGCCATACCCTCCTCTATGCCTTCCAATCCTTCAGAGAATTGAGATAGTGTTTCTGGCAGATCTAAAGAAGATTGATTGATGATAATCTCTTTATTCATGAGTTCAATTATTTTTGATTTTGTTTTCGGTAAATGACCGGAGTTCATCCCCTTAAGAATATCAGAAACCCCCGTTATAGAAGTGACACCCTGCATTTTTCTTATTTTCTGTTCTAAGATATCAATATATTCAACAACTTCTGGATTGCGAATATCTCTAAACTCGTTAGAATTTGCGTATTTCGGATTTATTTCAGCAATAACCATTACGGATTCTCCTGAAGTTCCGAATTCATCGGCAATATAGTTGATTGCATTTATTTCTTCTACATTCTCTGGAAGCATATTTCTATATGACATGCCCTCTGTTTTAACGAAGCTCATCCCCACAAATGAAATCAGGGTAAATACTATTACGACTCCCAAAATTATCTGAGGCTTTTTTGCTACGAATTCAGCATACCTTTCAATTATTTTTTTCATGACTCAAACCTCTTTTAAGAAATTTTAATTCAAGTTTTTCTGCTTTCTCGATAAATCTTTCCTCAATCAATATAATGGCAGGAGATATGACTATAGTCGCGAATAAAATACAGAAAATCCCTAAAGCAAGTGTTTCCCCAAGATGCTGAATCATAGGCATGGGAGCAAGCAATAAGGCAAGAAAACCAACTATGGTAGTTGTTCCGGAACCTATAATTCCTGAACCAACAGAAGGCAGTGCTGTAATTAATGCTTCTTTTTGATTCTTGCCCTTTTCTCTTTCTTCTTCATATCTTTCCACCAAGAAAATTCCATATTCTGTGCCCAAACCCAGAATCATTGCTCCTATACCAACTGTTGCCACTGACAATGGAGTGTTAAGCCACCCAATAAGCCCAAGGGTCCATATAAGACCGAGAATCAAAGGGGTGAAGACAAGAATGCCCTTTGTGAAAGATCTTTTTATTAAAATGAGTAAGAACAAAATTATAATTGCAGCAATACCCATAGTAAAAACCATATCATGTTCAAGCATTTTCATTAAAACAACCCTTATAGGAGGATTTCCCGTGACTGTAACGTCAACACATGCCGGCTTTTCCACACTCTTTATGTCTCCTTTGATTTTCGAAACAAAGTGGTTAATTTTTTCTTCGCTTTTCCCTAAATCTGCAGAGATTATCATCAAAGTTGAAGAATAATCTTTATTGAAAAACGTCTCACTATTTGGTATTTTTGCAAGAATTTGTTTTATCAATTCTATATTATCAGGAACGTTTTCAGGATATATGAAAAACGAGCCAGCAGATTGAACGGAGCTTACAGAAGGTTCTTTTTTTATTTCGTTCTCAAGACCAATAAGCATCCTAATTACTTTCGGGTCCCTTACATCTTTAGGTGCATTCTCCAGTTCGCAATTCTTGTCCAATTTTATCAAAACCATTACAGTATCTGCTCCTCCAAATTTGTCAGAAATCTTATTCTGAAGTTTTATTACATCCAAGTCTTGGGGTAACTCTTTGCTTATATCCGTTTGCAAATGTATATTTTGGATACCCAACCCTATTGTTATTGTCAAAAGTATAGTTATCGCAAAAATTAGGAATGAATATTTATACTGAAATCTAGCAAGGTTTTTTAGAATGTCCATTCTCACACCCTCATCTTTACTATTTTTCTCAACTTGCAGTTTGTTTCTTTCAGAATTTTTACCGCTTCCAAGCATTTTTCAGGCTTGTCTGAAATCTTAAGAAGCAGATTAAACATATTGTGTATGTAAACAACTAAGGGACTCGTATTATGCTTTTTCTTGGCATCTTCAAAAATTTTTTCAAGCTCCGATTTATCTATATTTAAAATGTCTTCAAGTATCTTACTCATTTTGTCTTTCATTGTCTGTTCAAAACTTTTGATTTCTTTAGAGATTTTTAATCCTCTCTTGGTTAACACATATCTCTTTTTTCTTCCATCATCAACTTCTTTTATGAAACCCCTTTTCGCTAAAGAATGTAAAGCCGGATAGATTGTCCCCGGCGAAGGTTTCCAGAATTTTGTTTTTTCTTTAATTTTTTTCATAATTTTGTAACCGTGCAATGATTCATCTCTCAGAAGCAACAGAATATATGACTCTAAAAACCCTCTCGGTACAATCTGAGTTAAATTATTTCTTGATTTTTTTCCGCCCATAGTATACACCGAATAATATTACAAAAGCGATGAAAAGAATTCCCAGGAAAAATAATTTTGAATCTTTTTTCTCCATTTCCACCTTGATTGGTATTTGTTTTTCAATAATTTTAACATCGTCATCAATGAGGTATCTTACTTCTGCTTTTAAAGGATAGGTTTTTAGATTGGCGTTATCATCTACATCAAACCTGAAAACAGCTTCTCCGGTTTGATTCGGTTTAAGATTTCCAATATAGTCATATTTTTCATCAAAATCAAACGGTTGGTCACTTTGTTTGTAAATCTTAACAGAAACAGTTTCCGCCTCTTCAAAACCGACATTTTTTATTGTTAATCTTAATGTTGCCGTGTCCCCCTGAGAGATTTTACTAGGATTTGTTGCTACATTTTCAATCTCAAATAACGGTAAAGGTTTTACGGCAACATCAACATCCAATGTTTGGTTTTTGTATTCTTTTCTATTGTTATTGAAATCTTTATATTTTATAATAAGTTTTGCCTTGTAATTTCCTGGAACTGTGCTTTTATCGACATCTATGTAATATTCTGCTATTTTGCTTTCTCCCTCTTTAATTGTCCCAAGATTTGCTATGTTTGAATAACTTTCGCTGGGAGTAATTCCTTTAGGCAATATAAGCTCTGATGTTATAAGTTCTGCATCACCTGTGCCTATGTTTTGAATTTCTACGGAAAGTTTATTTTCTTCTGAGTCAGGAAAGAGTTTTGTAGGCTCTGATACTATAGAACCTATTGCAAATTCTGGAATTTTTGACTCTACATAAATATCAAACTCATGAATTATCCATGTATCTGAATTTTCTGTCTGGCACTTTATTTTCATTTCATTCCATCCTTCCACGGCATTTGAATCAACTCTCAATTTATATTGAAGAATCATCTCCTTCGTCCCAGGAAATTTTCCAATATGTCTGGTTGCATTTTCGTTAGGGTCTAAAGAGAAAGGATATTCCGGTAAAAGTATACATGTAACATCCTTAGCTTCCTCTGTTCCAGTGTTTTCAATCTTTACCCATAAATCCATATATTTACCTGCTTCTGCTGGATACGGGTTATACTTTAGCTCCTGAATTTGCAGAACAGTAGAACCAAAAATGTAAGCATAAACAGGACTTGTTAAATTTACCAATCCAAACATGGCAACTAATATTACTATTGAAAGTTGCAAAACTTGTTTCTTGTTCGTATTTTCTAATATATCGATTCGACACATAGTTTTATATTTTATAAACTTAAGTATTTAAATGTTTCTCTAACTTCTGGATAATTCTGAAAACCCAAATTGAAATTTGGTGAGAGAATTGATGATTGAAACTGCATTCAGAACAGCATATGTCATCAGTAATTTTCCGAAGGGTATTGCTCCCTGAATTTTTCTAAAACTTATTTATATATGTTATAAATAACTCATATATATGCAAAATTATGTTCATACATAGGTGATTAAAAATGAAAGATAAAAAGATAGGAACAATAACCACGATTCAGATTTTAAAATCCACGATTGGAAATCCAGTCACGAGAGAATTGATTTCTTCCATTTCTAATTGGTGCGAGAAAGACCAAAAGAATAGATTGGAAGTGGCACTAGAATTATGGACCGGACAAAGAAAGGATGCTTGCTGGAAATGCAGAGCAGCTGAAAAAGCATTGGGTAGAATTCTGAAAATTGGAGGAAAGGCATTTGGCGTTTCTGAGGAAGAGATGAAGAAAAAATTTGAAGATCCTTCATGGAGAAAGGGATTGGCAAGCGTTTTGAGAGGAATAGCTAAATTTGGAATTCAACGCCCCTTTGTTTCAGGTGCCCCCTTTTTGGTTGTGTGGGATGTCACATATGCTTGCAATTTGAAATGTAAGCATTGCTACGCCACGGCTGGAAAACCATTATCAGACGAACTCACCACTGAAGAAGCGAAACAGGCGATAGATAAGTTGGATCGAGCGGGCGTACCAATAATTGCTTTTTCTGGAGGGGAGCCTTTGGTCAGGCCGGATATATTTGAGTTATCCAGATACGCAGCAGATAAAGGGATTTATGTGGCGATGGCTACAAACGGGACTTTGATAACGAAAGAAATGGCGAAAAAAATGAAAAAATCTGGGATAAAATTCGTTCAAATTTCTTTGGATGGTGCTGATGCAAAAACTCACGATGAATTTAGAGGAATTCCAGGAGCATTTGACAGAACGATTAAAGGAATAAAAAACTGCGTTAAAGAAAAATTTTTCGTAAATATTTCGACAACAGCCACACATTACAATTATAAGCAAATTCCAAAAATAATCGATCTTTGCGAGAAAATGGGAGTGAATTGGTTTATGGCATATAATTTTGTTCCAGTTGGAAGGGGAGACTCCATTAAAAAAAGCGACTTAACGGCGGAAGAAAGAGAAGAATTGTTGAAAATGTTGTGGGAAAAATTGAAGACCAGTAAGGTTAATGTTTTAACGACCGCCCCGCAATTCGCCAGAATCTCTTTACAAAGAGAATTTGGAGATGAGAAAATTATTCCCACGCATTTTTATACATTAAAATTGAAGGGGGAATTGGCAAATTTGGCGGAGTTCATCGGCGGATGTGGAGCTGGAAGATTCTATTGCGCGATGAGACCGCAAGGAAATATAGAGCCGTGTGTATTCTTTCCTTTGACTGTTGGGAACATTAAAAATGATGATTTTGAAGAATTATGGAATAATAATAAAATTTTCCAGGAGTTGAGAAATAAAGATTTGCTAAAGCCAAACTGTGGAAAATGTGATTATCGCTATTATTGCGGAGGCTGCAGGGCGAGGGCTTACAATTATTTCGGAGACTACTTGGCTCCAGATCCTGGCTGCATATACAACCAGGTGAAAAAATGAGGCACATAAATGATGAGAAAATTATTCAAAAAATATTTGATCTGAAAAACCTTTCTTTTGGGAAAAATGATTGGATATGGTGGTTCTGGCTATTTTTCTTTGAAAACCCGACGAATCCGGAAAAGCCAAGGCAAGTGGCAATTTTATGGTCGGCGAGAAATGACATTGTAAAATGCAACGGAATGAGAATGGGCACGAAAAAAATACTAAAGGAAGACGGCTCGCTGGATGGAGGAGTAGCTGCGTGGTATTTTGATGGATCAAAAATGTACGATAATCTTCTGTTGAGCAAAGTAAAAATAAATCGGGATCAATATGGCATAACTACATCTTCGCCCAATACATCGTTTAAATTTAACGAAGGTGTTTTTCAGATAACTATGGGAGATAAGATGAAATTTGAGTCTATCCTGCTCAACGATGAGAACATGTTTGTATCTCCTTGGGAAAAGGGGCATAAGTATTTTGGACTTGGTTATGACATGATTGGAATAAACAAACTAAAGCTGAGGGCGTCAGTCAATGGAGAAATTTCAGAAGGGAGCGCCTATTTTCAAAAAGTTTTCTTAAAAGGTCCGGCGGTCCCTTGGTACTGGGGAATCTTCCATTTTAAAGATGGCGCATGTTTATCATATTTCAATCCTCATCTCTTAGGTAAATCCATAAAAAAAGATGTCTCTTTTTATGATGGAGAAACGCTCCACAGATTCAATGATATTATAATTAAAAAAACCGGAAAATCATTACCGACTTTTCATATAACGGCAAGAAATAGGGAAAAAAGAATAGAATTTTTAGTTAAGACTTATTCAAAAACAACATGGGAATTCAGAAAGAAAAAGCTTGGTCTTATTCCTCTAAACTTCAATTACAGGCAGTATCCGTCGAGAATAACTAGGTTCAAATTCAACGACCTGAAAACAAATTTAACACTTTCAGATTTGGGCGATGGTATAGGAAATGCTGAGCACAGTACAGGCATATTATGGTGATTAAAATGATTGACATTGATAAAATTAAAGGGATTTGGAAAACATATAAACTTATGCAAACGCTTTCTTCTATAAATGGTCCAAATGTAAGCAAAATGTTATTAGACCACGTGATGTACAATTTTGAAACTCTACCGCCTTTAGGAAAGGAATACTGGTGGTTCCTTTTCTTTGGGAGAAACGGAAAAAGACCAGTGCAACTCATGTTGCTTATCTTCAGAAAGCACGGAAATAAAATGTTATTTAATGATAAAGAAATGGCACTTAGAGAATTGGAGAAAAATAAATTCCAATCTGTTACTAGTGGCTGGATATATGATGGGGAAAAACTCTGTAACTTGGGAGATACAAATGCTATTGTAGAAATTCAGGGTAAAAAGATTGTTTCAGAAATTTCTGGTCAAAAAATGATACTTAGTGGTAATTTTCCAGATTATAATCTGATTATTGGTGATCTAATTAATTTGAAAATAACAAAAGGGGATTATCTGGAAGATAAAGTAGCACATGGGGCACTTTTGCCTCCATTTGGTATGTCGTGGATCGATATTTTTTCAAGTGTTGAAGGTATTGTAATGGGGAAAAAATTTAAAGGAACAGGACACTTGCAGAAAGTTTTTGGGGTTACGATATTCGGACCATTTCACTGGGGAAGACTTGTGTTTCAAAACGGTTCTTCAGCTTCATTTTTCTGTCTTAAAACAGGAAAGAATTCAAAAACATATTTTCGCAGATCTTTAATCTTTCGCGACATTAAAAATAAGAAAATTATCAGATTTGATAATCCAAAATTGAAAATATTAAAAATGGGAAATAATTGGATTGTTGAGGGAAATGACGTTGACAAAACTCTTAAAATGATTCTAGAAACTTATGCAAAAAAGCGATATGTTATGAAGGGGGGCGGTTCACAGGTTTACACTGAATACGCAGTTATACCTAAAGAATTCAAGCTGAAAACCAAAGACAGAACAATTACCTTAGATAATACGGGCAAAGGAGTGGGAACTTTGGAAGATGCATATTGGTAAGCTAAAAAAACATAGCTTTCCTCTCCAAGGTTTTTGTGATTTCTTCTAAAATTTTCTGTATTTTATTTCTAACATTTTTCCATGCTTCCTGAATTGGGACAGCATTATAAATATACTTAAGCCTTTTCCCCTGCTTGACTTTTTTATTTATGAATCCTTCCTGCTCCAGTCTTTTAATATATTTTCGTATTGTCCGCTCTGAAAGATTTAATTGCTCTTCAATTTGTTTTATGGTCAATGAAGATTTCAATAAGATGTTATAAATTTTAATTTCTATTGGTTTAAAGTTTAGAAAGTTAAGGATAACATTCAGTAACTCTATTGGTTTTTTTCTCCCTTTAAGTATTTTTTCTATATCCGCAATGTAGTTTCTCTTAACCATAATTATGATGTGAACATAACGATATATAAAAATTTCATACATATGAATGAATTATAGAGACAAAACGGCGGCATCCCCCCATAAAACGCACAACAATTTCTGCTAACTGCTGTTAGGCAAGTCCGACAGGACCAAAACCAGAAAGGGTTTGAGTTGGCACCGAGCGAAGTTTTTGAAACAAGTCGCATCCTTTCATTCCCTAAAATAATTTCTAAAAACAATGAACAAAACAACCGAAATAATGCTAATCACTGCACCATAGATAAAAGGCATACTTGGATTAATTTGCCATAAAAATCCAGCTATTAAACTGGCTGGTAATGCTGTCAAACCTATTGCTGTATGAAATGTTCCTAAGGCTGTAGCCCTTAATTCTTCTGAAGACAAATCAGAAACATAAGCCCTTTGATTGCCATCTACTATGGCATAAACTATACCATAAAGAGCAAATAAAATTATAAAGGCTGTTAATGAGTTGAAAAATGCAAATCCAAGAGAGGTTAACGAAAATAATAAATAACCAAAAACGATAACTTTTTTTCTTCCTATTTTATCAGAGAGTCTACCAAAAGGGACAGCAAATACAGCATAAAAAATGTTAAAGAGAACATATAAGAGTATCGGTATTCCGATGGATAATTTGCCTGTAAAGAATTCCTGTGCCCTAAGAATAAAAAACATGTAACTGAAATTTGCCAAAGCAAACATGCCAGAAACCAAGATAAATAATTTAAGTGGTCGTGGAAGATTTTTCAAACCGATTTTTAGACTTATTTTCTGTGGTTCTCTTTTCCTCTCCTTTACAAAATACAATGGAATTAAAGAAAGGGTAGCTAAAATTGCAGCTATGATTATAATTGACTTAAAATTAAATCCGAAAAACCAAAATAAAAGAAAAACAACGATTGATCCTGCAACTGCTCCTGAAGTATCCATTGCCCTATGAATTCCGAATCCTTTGCCCCTTTCTTTGGGCATGGAGTCTGCAATAATAGCATCGCGTGGCGCCGCCCTTAATCCTTTACCAATCCGTTCCAAACTAGCGAAAACTAAAACATGTTGCCATATTTTAGAAAAAGCTAAAAATAATTTGAAAAGTGCTGAAGTCAAGTAACCTGACGAAACAAAAAATTTCCTTTTTCCAGATTTATCGGACCAATAGCCGGCAAAAACTTTTAGAATACTTGAAATACTATCTCTCAATCCTCCAATCAACCCAACAATTAAGCCAGCACCACCTAATGCTGTAATAAACATCGGCAAAATAGGCATTATCATCTCACTGCTTAGATCATTCAGAAAACTGACAATACCTAATAAAAGTATATTTGCGCTAATCCCTTTTAGATATTTATTCTTCATAATAGATTACCCATAGATTACTAGAATCAACGGAAATTTATAAAACTTTTAAAGGGGTGACATAAAATTATCGTTTTAAGTGAGGCACCAAACCAGCCAATAAATTCAAGTTTTATTTTATAAGAGTCAGAAATTCTTGAGATGACCCTAATAAAAACATTTAAATATTTATATACAAACAAAGAAAATAAATCGATACATGAGTTGATATTATGGCAAAAAAAATAGACATGACAGAAAAGGTAAAAGAATTGATGGAGAAAAAGGATAAAATAAGAAACATAGGAATAGTTGCCCATATTGACCATGGTAAAACTACACTTTCAGACAACCTTCTTGCTGGAGCCGGCATGATATCAGAAGAGCTTGCAGGCAAACAGCTTTACATGGATTTTGATGACCAGGAGCAGGAAAGAGGTATAACAATATTCTCTGCAAATGTTTCCATGATTCATGAATATCATGATGACCATTATTTAATAAATCTCATAGATACTCCCGGACACGTTGATTTTGGCGGTGATGTAACAAGGGCTATGAGAGCTGTTGACGGCGCACTTGTTGTCATATGCGCTGTTGAAGGTGTCATGCCTCAGACCGAGACTGTTTTAAGGCAGGCGCTTAAGGAAAGGGTCAAGCCAATTCTTTTCATAAACAAGGTTGACAGGATGATAAAGGAGCTGAAACTAACCCCTGAAGATATGCAGAAAAGATTTATGAAAATGATTGCTGATGTAAACAATTTAATTAGGAAATATGCGGAAGAAGATTTCAAGAAATGGACTGTAAACGTGAACGACGGCTCAGTAGCATTTGGTTCTGCATATAGAAACTGGGCAATATCACTTCCATTCATGAAAGAAACGGGAATAACGTTCAAAGATATAATAGATTATTCTTCAAAGGACGAGGATAAGGAACTTGCCAAGAAAGCTCCCCTTCATAAAGTTGTTTTTGACATGATTATAGAGCACCTGCCAAATCCCATAGAAGCACAGGCATACAGAATACCAAAGATATGGACAGGTGATGCAAACTCGGATATTGGAAAATCAATGATTGCATGCGACCCAAATGGAAAACTGGCCTGTGTGGTTACTAAAATATACAACGACCCGCACGCAGGAGGCGTAGCCACTGCAAGAATTTTCTCTGGAAAAATATCAAAAGGGCAGGAGGTTTATCTTGTTGGGCAGCATAAAAAAGAAAGAATCCAGCAGGTATGCATCTACAAGGGACAGCAAAAAATTATCATGGATGAAATTCCAGCAGGCAACATAGTGGGAATAATTGGTTTGTCATCTGTTTTCTCTGGAGAAACTTTATGCGACCCCACAGAGGTAATTCAACCATTTGAGAGCATAAAGCACATATTTGAGCCAGTTGTCACCAAGGCAATAGAAGCTAAAAAGACAGCAGACCTGCCAAAGGTAATAGAAATATTAAGAAAAATCTCAAGGGAAGACCCCACTCTGAAGGTAGAAATAAACCAGGAAACTGGTGAACACCTTGTTTCCGGTCTTGGTGAACTTCATATAGACGCAAAGGTTGAGAGGAAGTTAAAGGAAGAAGGAATTGAAATAGAAACTTCACCTCCAATTGTTGTTTACAGGGAAACAGTATCATCCAAAGGAGGACCTGTTGAAGGAAAATCGCCAAACAAGCACAACAAGTTTTATCTGGAAGTGGAGCCATTACCAAAGGAAGTTTATGATTCAATGGTCAAAGGCGAGATTGAAGATACAATAGTAAAGGGTAAGGATGTTGAACTGACCAAAAAACTGAGAGATTTGGGCATGGACGAGATTGATGCAAAAGGGGTTAAAATGGTTTACAACAGAAACCTTTTCATTGATGCAACCAAGGGTATACAATACCTAAACGAAGTTATGGAGCTCTTAAAACAAGGGTTTAAAGAAGTTATGAACGAAGGTCCAATATCAAAGGAGCCCTGCTCTTCTATAATAGTCAGGCTGGTGGACGCAGAGCTGCATGAGGATTCTATTCACAGGGGACCTGCACAGGTAATACCTGCTGTCAGAACTGCCATAAAGACTGCCATACTAAAAGGCGGACCAACTTTGCTGGAGCCGAAACAAATTTTAAGGATTGAGACTCCACAGGAGGAAATGGGAGCAGCAATGAGAGAAGTTCAGAACAGAAGAGGCGAAGTGCTGGATGTCCAGAACGGTGAAGGAGTGACCATATTGAAATCAAAGCTTCCTGTAGCAGAGATGTTTGGATTTGAAGGAGCATTGAAGTCTGCAACCGGAGGAAAGGGCTTCTATTACTTGATTGACGTTAAATTCGAAAAGATACCAAGAGACCTATTGGAAAAAACCGTAGCACAGATAAGAACAAGAAAGGGATTAGACCCGGCGTTCCCAAAACCTGAGGAATAACACCATTAATTATTTATATATATATTCTACTATAACTTCTTAATGTGAATCTTTTAGATCACAAGAAGACTTTGGTTTTCAAATAAAAACGGAGGTGTAAAAGAATGGCTGTAGATAAGCCTCACTTGAATCTGGTTACTATAGGTCATGTAGACCATGGAAAAAGTACACTTGTAGGTAGACTTCTTTGGGACACCAAAAATATCCCAGAAGAGCAAATGAGAAAATTGAAAGATTTAGCAAAAGAATTAAAGAAAGAAACTTTTGAGTTTGCTTTTGTTATGGACAAATTAAAAGAAGAAAGAGAACGTGGCGTCACGATAGATGTTATGCACACAAGGTTTGATACGCCAAAATATTACTTTACTGTAATAGACGCTCCAGGACACAGGGATTTTGTTAAGAACATGATTACTGGAACTAGTCAAGCAGATGCAGCAGTTTTGGTAGTTTCAGCCAAAGAAGGACCACAGGAACAGACAAAAGAACACATATATCTGGCCAAGGTTCTTGGTGTAAACCAGGTAATTGTAGCAATAAACAAAATGGATACAGTAAATTACGACGAAAAGAGGTACAACGAAGTCAAAGAAGAAGTAAGCAAGATATTGAAAACAATAGGATATAAGCCAGAAGAAATACCATTCATACCGGCATCAGCGTATGTGGGCGATAACGTAGCCGAAAAGTCTCAAAATATGCCGTGGTATACTGGGAAGACTGTACTGGAAGCATTAGATGACCTTAAAGAACCAGAAAAACCCGTATCTAAACCATTGAGATTGCCTGTGCAAGACGTTTATGTGATAACAGGCGTAGGAACAGTACCTGTAGGAAGAGTTGAAACAGGTGTTCTGAAAAAAGGCGATAAAGTTTTATTCACGCCTGCAGGAGTAACTGGTGAAGTAAAGACCATAGAAATGCATCACGAAGAGATACCAGAGGCAAAACCAGGAGATAATGTAGGATTTAGCGTAAGAGGTGTAGACAAAAAGGCAGTAAAAAGAGGTGATGTTGCTTGTCACCCAGACAAACCAGCAACAGTGGCAAAGGAATTTGAAGCACAGATAATTGTGTTGAATCATCCAAATGTTATAACAAAAGGATACACACCAGTATTTCATTGCCACACAGCACAAATAGCATGCAGAATAACAGAGATTTTGAAGAAAATAAACCCAAGAACTGGTGAAACAATAGAAGAGAATCCGGACTTCATAAAAACCGGTGATGCAGCAATAGTAAAAGTTGTTCCAACAAAACCAATGGTAATAGAGAGCAACAAAGACTTCCCAGAACTCAGCAGATTTGCAATAAGAGATATGGGTCAAACAGTTGCTGCGGGTGTCTGCATAAATGTAACACCAGCACAATAAAGAAGGATTTAATCCTTCTCTTTTTTTTCTTTTGTTTTTACAACAAGATTAAATCTTTTTCTGTCCATATTTTAGGTTATGATAAAGCTCAATGAGAAAAAGCCAATTATAGATTTGATTGTTGACTCACTGCATGAAATGAGAAAGACTGACAGTGTTTATGTAGAAGCTCCACCAGAGGGCATGGTAGATTTCTTTAACTTAGAGAAGGCATTATACCATCTTCTTTATGATTCGAAATACGGGTTAGAAATTGAAATAAAAGAACTTGGAGGGACCACCAAGAAAATTCCTCCCAAGTACGAATTTGACAAGATGATTCACTTGACAATCAATGAAGGAATGGGTTACAAACATGTAGATACCGACTGGCACACGATAACAAAGATATTTTCTATTGAAAAACCAGACAAAAACTCTGTTTCAATAACCGGACGCGAATATCGCGGATCAAATATAAAAATATTCACCAACCCAATCAAGAAAAGAATATCAAATGCTGGATACTTCATACAGAAGCCAACCAATGAATGTACCCTTAACATGAAACATAAGTCGCCAAGTACTCCATTTAAGATAGTTCTCCCGTATTCACCTTCAAAACCTGATGGAGAATATTATCCGATATCGCATGACGAATCCAAAATAATTCCAAAAGAAGACTGGGAAAAATTCAAGATACCGGCATATGCCATCGGACAGGCAAGTTGGGCTGAATTATCAATAAAGACATTATGTGGGATAACCTCCGAAAATGATATAATAAAAAAATTTGGCGAAGAAATTACCAAAAAAGAGCTGTCGATTGGATACAACAGAATTATAGAATTCTTGGAATCCGAGCTCGATGAGAAGGATTATGGTGAATTAGTAGAAAAAGAATTTCCAGGAAAAAGCAAGAAATTATTCCTGAATCAGTTCTTTAGAGCATTCAAAAATAATGTCACAAAACACGCATCAAAATTCTCCGAAAACTTAAAAAATATTGGATATGAAATAGACAGGGAAGAGATTATTGGCGTGATAGAATTGAAAAAAACTTCAAAAATTCATCCTTATGTTTAAGCGATTTAAAGTTTTCTGTACATATATTACTCATGACTGTTCTTGATGAAATTTTTGATGAGAAAAAAACAATATCTTCCATTTCTGAACTTCTGTACTTACAGGAGAAAACCCTAAAAGCGCCTGAAAAATACAAAAACCCATTTTCCGACTATATAAAAAAATATGGAGTGCTGGAAAAAGATGGAGAAAAATATGTTGGCACCCCTGACAAGTTCACTGACCATTTCACAGAAAAAATTATAGGGGAAAAATTGAATGAATATGACAAGAGGCTTCTTCAGTTTTTTATGATTCCATGCACTCCTGCAAATGAAAGCGGCCTGCTTTATGTAAATGGATTAAAGCTTTTTGAAGAAAATAAAGATTTCTTCAACCCAAGAAAAATATGTGAATTTGAAGAAAGCTGTCTGGCAGAAATGATAAATAAAAAACTTGGCTCAAGGGGTCCAGAAAGTGTTGCGCGAGCCTGGATAGAAAATTCTAAAAAGCTTATAGAAGAATATGATAGCGACCCAAAAAATATTTTTTATGATGGTATGCACCCAAAAGAAGCGTTTAAGAGAGTTAAAGATTTCAGGGAATTCGGCAATAAAAATGCTGCTTTGTTCCTCAAAGAAATGATTGAAAGTGGCGTATACGACCCGGGAGAAAATAGAAGATATACGCCGATACCAGCCGATATTCATGTTATGAGATTTACAATAAGAGCATCTTCGGGAGACATAGAAAAAACCATGGAAGCATTAAATGAAATGACACATGAAAAGCTTGCCCAAAAAATACAGAAATACCTCATGAATATTACATCGGATACACCTACAATAGACCCTGTAAAAGCTGATGATGCCATCTGGATATGGGGAAAGGAAAAATGCTCGGGAAAGAAGTGTAACCGATGCCCTGTCAAAGAATGCTCCAATGAAATAATTGTCTCACATCAGCGCCATGAGAGTGGCGATAGAATTGGAAAGAGAAATGGAAAAATTATTGTAACACGTGACAAAAACATGAAACTTGATTATTTTGGTGATTAGATGAGAAGAGAAATAGACCCGGAAAAATATTCTTTCTCAGATGGATGGAAAAATGGAAAGTTTGACCCATCGGAACTTTATTCAGAAGACAGAAAAAAATGGGCTGAGGCCCTTGGATTAATGTTTGACATGTTCTCCCAGAAAGAGCCTGGAAGAAATCGATTGTATGGCCACCCATGGGATAAAAAACAAATTGACTTTTGTGCAAAAAGACTTGACGAAGGTATAGACTTCAAGCAGACAAAAGGAGTAGATAACAGATGGAACTTATACATTTACAATCCTGCAATACTTGAATTTTTTGAAAAGCCACTCCCAGACACTGACAGAGAAACAAAAAACTATATAATGGATGGACTGCTGAGCAACCTCTGTTTGAGAAGTGAAAATGACAGAAAACATAGAATCATATATCAAACAAAGAGTCCTGATGTATATAAAAGCATGAACGAGATATCAAATCTCAAAAAGTTTGACATAATGACCAAAGAATATGACACAATAGAAAGAGATAGAATTTATCATGTATATGCCATATGGTACCTAAATCCTGAAGAAGTGTCAGAATTTATTTTAGATGAATTTGGTTCTGATGTGAAAAACTATCTGAAAAAAATTCCAAACTGGACAAGAGAAAATTATTGGGCAGCACACTTTGATGAAGTGGTGTTCAAAAGGAAGAAAATGTATGATATAATGAAGCATGAGGGAAGGCTTGACGAAACTATCTACCATGTTAAAATGAAGGAATATAAAAGAATAAAAGAGGAAATTGAAGATGCTCAAGCTAAGATAGCTGCCCTTAAAAGAAAAACCCCTACCTTAGACATGTTTCCTGGAGGAAAGTATGAAGCCATTAAAAAGGATGGAAATGCCCTTGAGGAAATGAAGATGAAATTGGAGAAAATGCGCGACGAACTCAGCGAGGAATTATTCGGCAAGCCAAAGAACAAGAGAAAACACGATGACAGCTATGAAAGAAATATATGGAGAAATATGCAAGCCAGATGGCGCGAAGGAGAGGTATAACTATTTAAATCTTTTTATATAACTATTTACACTAATAAAATTGTCTTTAAAATATTGGGTGAATAACGTGCAGAAAGCTAGGATAAAGCTAAGCGGGACAAATCCGGAAGCTTTAAACAAAATATGCGAACAAATAAAGGAAATCGCAGAAAAATTTGGCACTTCGGTCAGGGGTCCAATTTACATGCCAACAAAGAAATTGATAGTCCCTACAATGAAGCAGAAAAAAACTGGAACAGGACATGGAAATGCTACATGGGACAGATGGGAAATGAGGATTCATAAGAGAGTCTTGGATGTTGGCGCAAACCAAAGAGCCTTGAGATATATAATGAGAATAAACATACCAGAAAATGTTAACATTTCCATTGAACTGACTGAGTAAAATTCTTAGGGTTGTGTTTTCTTGAACAGTAATATTCATGGAGCTAAAGGGAAAAATAACAATATTAATCTCAAATATCTTACTACTGATTGGAATATTTGTTTATCATAACATGGAAGGATGGAACTGGATAGATTCGTTTTATTTCACGCCAATCACCCTGACAACAAAATCCAAACAAAAATACAAATATAAACCCAAAAAGAGAAAATAATTAGCATGCTGGGATGGCCGAGCGGTTTAAGGCGCTAGTCTGGAAAGCTAGTGTGCATTGCACGCGGGGGTTCAAAAACAAGCCCTTTTTCAGAAA
>CAYNRH010000020.1:0-11292 GCA_964399605.1 uncultured archaeon
AAGAAAAAAACATAAAATAGAAAAAGCGATGAAAATAACACTTTCAAATGTATTTGTACCAATGCTTATAACAACCTTGGCAGCTTTAATAGGTTTCAGAGCCATGTCTTTAGGGCAATTGACCTTGTTAGCAGATTTGGGAAATATGATGTCTTTTGGTGTTTTGTTCTGCTTTATTGCAGCAGTTACAGTAATACCATCTGTATTGGTTATTAATGAAAAATTAAAAATAAAGAAATTATGATATTTTTCGCTCCACCCAAATCCTGACGAGGACTTCGTTAAATCATATATTATGTGCAATTAAAAAAGTGCCATCTCAATCGATATCTTTATTAAATCTAAATAAATTATCTATTCTATGAGTGAATGTATTTTTTGCAAAATTGTAAATAATGAAGTTAAATCTTTTAAAATATACGAAGATGAAGAAGTTCTTGCTTTTTTAGATACTAATCCAACATCAGATGGACAGTTATTAGTTATTCCTAAAAAGCACTTTGAAGACATTTTTGTAACTCCTAATGATGTTTTAAATAGAATTAGCCAAGTTTGTAAAAAGATGGCAATCTTGTGTAGAGATAAGCTTGGCGCAACGGGGGTTAATATTCTTAACGCATCTGGAAAAGATGCTCAACAAAGTGTTTTTCATTTACATTTTCATGTAGTGCCTAGATTCAAAAACGATGGATTGGATTTATGGCTTCATGGCAAATCAAAAAGCCTAGACAAAGTTAAAGAAATACAACAAAAACTACTTTCTTAACGCGACAAAATTAGAACTTCTCCGTAAAATCAAAAATTTTACTACGACCACGTCTTGTAGGCTCTCACATTCGCTCGTGGCGCCTAACAGCGCTTATATGGTTTCTAAAATCTTTAAATATAACTTCTTTTGCAAATTATCCACAAGGTGTTTTTATGGATTTATTTGGATTAGTGATAGTGCCAATATTGATATTTTGCGCCAGGATAATTGACGTTTCTATAGGGACCATAAAACTGGTTTTCATAACGAAGGGAATGAAAAACATTGCACCGGTGCTGGGATTCTTTGAGGTTTTAATATGGCTGTTGGCAATAAGCCAGATAATGCAGAATTTAACCAATTTCGTAAACTACATAGCTTATGCAGGAGGATTTGCTGCTGGAACATATGTGGGATTGTATTTGGAGGAGAAACTTGCAGTTGGAAATTACATAGTCAGGATAATAACAAAAAAGAAGCCAGATGAGCTTGTGAAATATCTAAGGGAGCATGGTTATGGTGCCACTATAGTTGGTGCAACTGGATACAGCGGAAAGTCCAATAACATAATTCTGACAGTTGTCAAGAGAAGGGACATGGACAAAATTGTTTCTTCCATAAAGAGATTCAATCCGAGGGCCTTCTATTCCGTCGAGGAAATAAAATATGTGACAAAAGGAATGTTCCCCAGAGAAGTGAGCTATAAAGACAATTTAAGAAGGATAATAAAAAAGAAGAAATAATTTACCTTGCTCCTTCAGCTTCCCTTTCCAATCTTTCCTTTTCCTGAATTGCATTTGAATCCTTTGAATTGTTGTATGCTGCAAGAATTTCTTCTGCCAGGCATTGCGCCAGGGATTTTTTGCTTTTAAAAGATTTTCTGTATGCGCCCTGAGAGAAGTATCTCAATGCAAGGTCAACTCTCCTTTGAGGGGAGGTTATGACAGCCTTCCTTGCTATTATTGAACCCATCTGGTACGATGAAACTTCTTCCCTTATGGCAGCATTTTCCAGAGCGCCAACAAAAATTTCTATTGGGTTTTTCTCTGTCTTCTTTTCAAGAATTTCAAAGCATTCCTTAACGATGTTGTAGACATTTATGCTTTTCCCCATACATTTTCCAGATGTTATCTTATGCCTCTTTCCCTTGTGTCCAGGGACAAAGAGATGATTCATCAATCTTTCAACGATGTTTATTTCGCTCTTATAGAATTTTTTTTCTGCATGCCTTCCATGTGACATTCTTGGAACTATTACAGGCCTTAAGTTTATGTAGTTTTTTAAGCCAGGGTCTTTAACTTCAACGTTCAACGGCCATCTGTTGTATATTTTTATTTCTTTCATTTCATCACCTGGTTGGCTTTTGTTTCTTTCCCGATAAAAGCTCGGAAAGTGCAATTCCATTAACCTTAACAACTTTCCATTTTACGCCCCACATACTTCCTTTTGCTCCTCCCTGCGAGGCGCCTACTCCTTCCAGCAGTACTTCATCATGCTCGTCTATTTGTTTTATTGCGCCGTCTCGCGGGCAGAAAACTGTTATCTGCTTGCCATTTTTTATGAGTTGTACTCTAACACACTTTATCAGTCCAGAGTGAGGCTGTTTTTGCTCCACATACCTTTTTTCTAAGACAATTCCCCTTGCTTGTGGAGATCCCTCAAGTGGGTCTTTCTTTTTCTTTAGTTTAAGAATCATATTCCTGTAGCTGACCTTTTTCCATCTCATCTTTTTTCTGTCTTTCTTTAATTTTCTTGCTGCATATGTTCCTGGAATTTTTATCACCTTTACGGTCCAACAAATCCACATTTTTCACATTTGTATGGAACTTTTCTCACCCTACAACTCTTACATCTAACTATTTCTGTCTTGCCGCATGATGGACATTTAAATTTAGTAAAATCGTCTTCGCTTGTCAATATTTTTCCACATGATGTGCATTTTAACATTATTACACCTTGAACTTTATTAAATTCTATACTATATATATTTATAGTTTTATTGAAATTAAGATGATTTTCCATGCTCCCATGGTCTAGCTTGGATAAGATACAACCCTGCGGAAAAGCTTTAGCAAAAATGGCTTGGTGAAATGGCCCTTTATTCAGCATAAAGCGGAGAGGTTGTGACCCGGGAAGTATTCGGGAATTCAAATTTGGGTGAAAATCCCGGTGGGAGCACCAATTCAAATCAAAAGGCCAATCGCTATCAGAATAAGACCTATCAGAAATGTGAAGAGATAGCCCGCAATTATTCTTGGTATTATTGTTTTCAATCTGGGAACTTTTTTTAATTTTTCTTCAAATAATTTGACAGGCGGAAGAATCTCCAATATGAATTTGTTTATGGGCTCTATGAAACTTTGTGGTAAAATCAATCCAATAATAACGGCTATTGTTATTTGAATTCCCCAGTCTGGAAATACTGGCATTCCGATGAGCAATCCAGCTGTAATTAGAAATCCTCTGATAGCTTCCAAAGGCATAGTTATATATTGTTGTTTTATTTAAAAAAGTTCATGAGCTTTTTGCCAGAGTTGATAATAGGATTATGGATAATTATACCTGCCTACGCTGCAAATGGTTTTGCTCCACTTGCCCATGGGAAGAGGAGAATAGATTTTGGAAAAAAAATGTCTGATGGGAGGTATATTTTTGGTCCAGGAAAGACATGGGAAGGATTCATCTTTGCAGTTTTCATAGGAACTTTGTTTGGCTCTCTGGAGATATTTCTTTATCCCTATTTGGAGCCGATCGCTGCGGCAAATGGAATACACCTCTTAAAATTGTCTTTAGTCTCTGTGTTTTTGGTTTCTCTGGGTGCCATGACAGGAGATCTCGTTGGTTCTTTTATAAAAAGAAGAGTTGGTATTGAAAGGGGGGAGCCAGCTCCGCTGTTGGATCAACTGGACTTTGTTTTTGGTGCATTTTTCTTTGTTTATCCTGTCCTTGAAGTGAGTTCGCTTGCATTGGTTTTGATAATTCTGATAACACCTGTGATACATATAGTTGCTTCTGTAATTGGACATATAATAGGAGCTAAGAAAGTACCGTGGTAGTGATTAAATGACAGTTAAAATAGATTTGCATACACATTCCATCTATTCAATTCACTGGTTGTGGAAAAACGAGGCATTTGGAACGCCAAAAGAAATGGTTAAAATGGCAATTCAGAAGGGATTAAATGGACTGTCAATTACCGACCACAATTCTGTTAAAGGTTCATTGGAAGGATTGAAGTATGCGAAGATGTTAAAGAACTTTCTTTTAATTCCGGGGTCTGAGGTAAAGTCAGAAGAAGGTGATATTTTGGCAATTGGAATAAAGGAAGATGTGCCAAAGGAATTGCCTGTGCAGGAAACTATAGACAGGATTCATGACTTGGGTGGAATTGCGATTGCTGCTCATCCTTATGCTGGATTTCCAAGAAGGTCGGCAGTGAAGGATGCCATAAAAAAATACAGGTTTGATGCTGTGGAAATTTTAAACGGTGGCACGAGATGGAGAGAAAACAAGAAGGCGTATGATGTTGCCAAGGAATTAAAATACCCTATGACAGGAGGATCTGATGCTCACTACTGGAAAGACATTGGGGAAATTTACAATATAATGGATTGTAGCCTATCCGTAGATGATGTTTTAGAAAGAATAAAGAAAGGGAGGGTTGTCATAAAAGGCAGGCCTTTTGGCTTGTACAGCAAGATGAGATTGGCAACTAGAAAAGTTTTAAGGTCCATAGAAAGCAGGTTAGGAAAAGGTGGAACACAATGAATATACCAAACACAATTTCAATATCAAGAGTTGGTATACTATTCATTTTTCTTCCTTTGATATATTATGGAAACATTGAAATGAAAATAGCTGCAATAGTCCTGTGTCCTGTAATGTTTCTGATGGATTATCTCGATGGCTATTTCGCAAGAAAGTTAAACATGACGACGCAGATTGGGAGCTTTTTTGATTTAGTAGGAGACAGAATCACAGAAATAGTTTTCTGGATATTCTTCTTTTCTTTGGGTATGGTTCCATGGTGGGCTCCCACTATAATAATTCTTAGGGGTTTTCTTTCTGACTGGACAAGATTCAGGGCAAAATCCAGCGGCAAAACTGTTTACGGTATGATGAAATCACCGATATGTAAATTCCTTGTGTGTTCAAGAATTATGCGAGGGCTTTACGGCTCAATGAAGATGGTTCTCTTTACACTCCTCTCCATACAGTTTGTTTTTTCACCAGGTTTGGAGAACATAATATTTTATCTTATAGTTTTGGTTATAAGTGTCAACCTGATAAGAGGACTGCCAGTGATATATGATGGCAGGAAATATCTGTTCAAAAATTCTTTATAGCTTTATAAGAAATCTTATCTCAAAAACAATATAATTTATATTCTAAAAACAAAGAATTTTTATGAAAAATCAAATTGCCAATATATTGTCATTGATTATTTTATCTCTTGGATTTTTTTCAATATTTTTATCCATGCAGGGATTCTTTCTTTACGCGGCCTATCTTATGATAGTTGCGGCAATAATGGATGGGATAAATGCCTTGATATTAAAGACGTTGGAAACAAATGTGGAATTTGGAAAAGCTCTGAACAGCATATCGGGTCTGATTTCTTTTGTGTTGGCTCCGGCATTTTTTTCATATGTTATACTTTTTCAGGGATTTCAGTTTCCTTTTAATTATGTGTTGCTGGCTTTGCCTTTGGCGCTTATCCTTTCGGGTACTTTGAGAGCAGCGAGATTGAACTCAGGAAAAATAACGGACTGGCACGGAATGAAGATGTCTTTTAATGTTGTTATGCCAATTCTTTTCATATTCAATTTTTTCAGTATCTACATAGTTTCTGGATGGATAATCTTATCTTCAGTGCTGATGCTTTCAAACTTCAGAATAAGAAAACCATCCCTAAAAAAGAAGAGAAAGGCAAAAGAAGTTGAGATAAAAGAGGAACCTGAAGAAGAGAAAGAGGAGACGCCAATAGTTCCACTTCCATTTTTCGGTGGTGATTGATGATTTTTATAGATAAGTATTTCTTGCAGCCAATGGGACACTACTACACTCTTCCAGGCACGATAGTTTATGCTTTGGTTTTTGCTGCAGCAGTTTTTCTGGTTTACAAATTCATATTGAAAAAAATGAAGTTCAAAATTGACAAGAATTTTGTCCTTTCTCTGGTTCCATTTATATTTCTTGGGGGAATAGTGCGCTCGCTTGAGGATGCAGGATTTTACCAGGGTTACTTTTTTGTTTCCCCCGGGATTTATGTCACCCTGTTTTTTGTTGCACTTGGGTGTTTAATGTTGTCGGTGACCATAGAGAAAATTTTCAAAAAAGATTACTGGAAGACTATGCTGGTTATTGGAACTGTTCTATGTGCCTTCAACCTTTACGAAGTTTTTTCATTTGGGCTGCCAAATTGGAAGGGGGTTTTAATGATACTTGGTCTCGTGGGATTGTGGTCTGTGATATTTGGTGCCATACATCTAAAGTTTCCAAAATATTTGACAAAAACAAACCTGCCTATTTTGGTTTCGCATATGTTTGATGGCAGCTCTACATTTGTTGCTCTGACATTTTTTGGTTATGCAGAACAGCACGTCCTTCCAACATTTTTGATAAATCTGTCTGGACCGTGGGTAATGTTCCCTTTGAAAATATTTATAGTGTGGCCGGTTTTATACTTGATAGACAAGTATGTGGAAGATGAAGGGTTCAGGAACTGGCTCAAAATTACTGTTTTGATTTTGGGGCTTGCCCTTGGAACAAGGGATATGCTTAAAGTTGGTATGATGGTTCCGTAGGTGGATTAAATTGTACAAGCAGGTCATAGTTGTAAGAGAAGATTTGAAGATGAGCCCCGGGAAAATTGCTGCACAGGCAGCACATGCTTCCATCGGTTCCTGGAGAAAATCAAGCAAGCTGATAAGAGGCCTCTGGAAATTAGAGGGAGAAAAAAAGGTTGTGCTGAAGGTCAATAGCAAAGAGAAATTACTTGAAATTAAAAGGAAGGCTGAAAAATTAAAACTCCCGCACGTCTTGATAAGAGATGCAGGCCGTACAGAAATACCCGGTGGAGCAATAACTTGTTTGGGGATTGGGCCTGCTAGTGAGAAAAAAATAGACAAGATAACCGGCAACTTGCCGCTTTTGAAATAATTATTCTGTTGTCTGCACTATGCTGATGTTCTCCCACTTTCCATTAATGTTGCAAACACAGAAGCATTTTGGCTTTACATCAGTCCTGTTTTCAAGCAGTTTCGGCGTAATAGTAGCTTTTGCACATCTGCATGTGAGGTTTTTTTCCCCAAGTTCCTTTTCCAAGTTTTTGCATTCGTCATTAATGCATCCAGAGGTAAATACAATAAACATCAATATCAGGAAGATTGCAACAACTTTACCATTCATACTTACCCCTCAATAACCTTATTGTAGACTGTATTAAATTAAATGGAAATATTGTTATATAAATTGTTAAGTATAATATCAGGTCTAATATCCCCCGAGGCCACCCGATTCTTTTCTTCACTGTTTTAAAGCATATGTTTATCCAAATCAATGATATCGAGAGAAGTGTTATCCCGAATATTGTGAACATATCCGGGATGTAAAAAAGCGACAGATGGTGTGTTGGTTCCACGCCAACAGAATATGCCCCTATCGTGAACAAAGATGATTCCACAACCAATCTACCGATAATAAAAACCAATACACACAAACCCAATATAGACACTACATAGGAAAAGGAAAAGAATGGCAGGATAAATCTACCGAGACTCCTGTAATCTTTTTTCATGAATGTGTGCAGATATTTCACGCATGTTTGCAGTCCGCCAACATTCCATCTTAATCTTTGTTTCCACCAATCCCTCATATTGTTGGGAACTTTTGTTTCATTCTCCGAATTAAGGGACATCTTTATCTTATAACCGTTGTAAATAAGCCGCCACGCTATCTCTATATCTTCCGTCAGGTTTTTCTCATCAAAACCGCCCACCTTTTTCAATGCGCTCTTTCTGTAAAGGCTCAGGACGCCTGGTGTAGCATATACGCTCTCTATGGCTTCCAGAAGTTTTCGCGCCCATACTATCATTATGTATTCTATCCTCTGCATCCTCTCTATAATATTTTTCGGGCTTTTGACAAATATGGATGTGGTCACGGCGGCAACATTTTTTTCTTTGAAGAAGGGAACAGCATTTATGAGCGATTTTTTTCCTGGATATGAATCTGCATCAACCACTGCCACTATCTCTCCTCTGGCATATTTTATTCCAAGATTTATAGCACTGGACTTTCCACCATTTGTTTTGTCTACAACCTTCACTCCCTTAAATTTTTTTGCTATCTTACTTGTGTTGTCAGTTGATCCGTCGTTTATCACGATAATTTCAAACTTCTTTGGATATACCATCTCCTTAACCTTTTTTATTGTGTCAGCAATATTTTTCTCTTCATTATATGCAGGGATGATGATACTCAATGATGGAAATTTTTTCATCTTCGGGATTTTAAACAGATTTTTTTTGTTGTCAACATAAAGAACAAAGAACATCAGACTCAGGAATAGACTAATGCTTATAAAACTCAAGTACAATATATCTATTACTATATTCATACATATGTTTAATACTGTGGTATATTAATAATTTACAAAAAATTCCAAATTTTTTCGGATATAAAATTATCTGATAAAAAACTTCTTAAATGGCTTATTTCTTTGTAAAAAGGATTTAAACTCCTTTTGGAACAATTAAACATGCAAAAATGTGGTTTAAAATCAAAAAAGAATTGATATTCTTGCTCTAATTTCTATGGTGAAACTGTTTCAAGTCAATAATATATATAAGATTTGACTATTTTATAGCAACAACTATCAAAGAATCTTTGGACTGCCCATGAAGAATAATAAGCTTCATGGAATTGGTTCAATTGTTCTTTGATAAAAAACTAAAATATACTTAAAGGAGGAATAAAAAATGCAATTAAGAAAAGTTGCAGCCGGAGCACTTGGTGCTTTAATGGCAGGAATGTCATTAGCAGGCGCAGCTTTGGCAGCCGACTACACATTAAGTGACTTCCCAGCTCCATTCGTAGAGAATGGTACACCAAACTTCCTAATCGTTGTTGGTAGCGGTGGTTCAGCAGCCGGCATAGCTTCTGATATAGCTGGTTCATTGAACATTGCTGCAAGATTAGGTGGTGAAACAGTAACTACTGAAGGCGGTGAAGGAGAAACAACTGTAACAGGAGAATCCAAGAAAATAGAGTCACCAGGTGAAGATTTGAACTATGGAGAAGACTTTGAAGATGTTGATGCAACATTAGATAAAACCGATCTGCCTACGCTGTTTGCAGACGGTACTTACAAGGAATCGAAGGGTGATGAGGAAAACGATGTTACATACACCCAGAAGATAACCTTCACCGACCTTGGTAATCAGATAGTCTTTGAAACAAACGACAAGGCGGATAATGAGCCTACAGATACATTCTTGAAACTTACAGATGGAACAGCTGCATACACATACACTTTGAAATTCGATAATCCAGTAAAATTCACCGAAGATGATAATAAAGTGGACGATGATTTCAAGATGACAGACATAACAATACTGGGAACTACATATACAGTAACAGATGCCAAGACAGATGGCGCGGATCATATAGATGAATTGGTGTTAATGGGCGGTGCAGCAGAGGCAACAGGCAACGACGAAACTCCAACTACGGTAACACTTGATGGCGTGGATTATACCGTAACACCAAGTATTTATGATACAGATTCCGCTACTTTAACAATAGAATATGATGGAACTACAGAGACAACAGATGAAATGGACGAAGGTGATACTTACGAGTTAGCAAATGGTGTAGAAGTAGGTATCCAAGACATTCTATACTCAACGAAGGAATCAAAAACAAGTGCAGCTACATTCTATGTAGGTGCACAGAAACTTACTTTGAAAGACGGTGAGAAAGTTGAATTAAACGACGACGAAATAGATGGCTCACTTGTTGACTTGGGAGATGATACAGTAAATGAATTAAATTACATCAAAATTACTTACACACCAAAAAAAGACGCCTACATAGGAGTTGGTGAAGAATGGACAGATCCAGTATTCGGCAAATTCAAGTTCTTATTCACTGGCTTGACTAAGTCCACAGAGGAGATTAAAGCAACTACTACAACAGATGACGGTAAGCTAAAACTTACCAACATAGCAGGAGATGAACTAGAGATACCATTTGTCGACGACGACACCAATGTATATCCTGGTAACGATGTAATAGACAGTACCAGTTACTGGTATGTCCAAGAGGGCGATGGTGGATATGGTACGGCAAGCGGTAACTTGCTAATGATGGACGACGACTACTGCGCCTACGCGAATTCTACAACAGCGGGAGACTTGGAAACTGCCTGTACGAATGCATTGCTGCTTGTCGTAGGTACAGGTGGAGAAGCAAGGATAATAGAGATAACTGACTTGGATGCAACAAACGATGAGGTCAACTTGGAAGATCTCACCACAGGAAAGACATGGTCCGACCAAAAATACACAAGTCCCATAGATTTAGGGTTTGCAACAATAACTCTAACAGAAGAGACGGGAGACTACGATGGCCTTGGAGGATCAGATGACATAAGACTAAAATACGCAGATGGTGGTCTTACAGGAGCTGCATCAACATTCAAGACTTCGCTAAACGGCGAAATTGACATAGACTTGGATGCTGGTGTCAATGATGTAACAGTAGAAATAATAGACGATGACGGTAACGAAGGAGGTCAGTTTGAATTTGATGTGGATACAGACGGTGACATGATAATAACTGACTTAACACCTACAATGAGTGACAAGGAAGAAGATTCAGATACTCAGGTAGGTTTGGATACCCAAAACTGGGGTACCATATTCGAGTACGACTCTGAAGACAAGAACGATCTAACAATAACCTATCCAGAAGAGAAAGTAATAGCCAATGTATATGTCGCATCCACAGATGCGACTACGGCAACCACAACAGGTGAAGTAACAAGGACTGGTGTCATAAAGACTCCAATCAGTGCTGTAGATAGTCAGGTAACTGAAACTCAGAAAGCCAATGAGAACCTAATCTTAGTCGGTGGTCCATGTGTCAACAAGCTTACAGCCGATGCTTTAGGATTGACATACCCAGCATGTGGTATGGCAACCGTAGAGAGCTTAGGTATACCATCAGACGGCTACATGATCAAATTGGTCAAGAACGCCTTTGCTGAAGGTAAATATGCTCTCGTAGTATTCGGTGTAGAAGCAAAAGACACAACTGCGGCTTGTGCTAAGGTTCAAGCAGATATGGCTGACATGACTGGTACTGAGTACATATACCCAGCACCATTGGAAACAACAACAACAACCATTGAAGGAGAATAAAGCTATAATGAAACCTTGAAAAAGGTTTCCCTTATACCGGCAAAAAACCGGTAACTTTTTTCTATTTTTTCACTGACTAGGGTTGGATAGGTGAAAAAAGTTCAAAACTTGTTTTTG
>CAYNRH010000020.1:11392-15328 GCA_964399605.1 uncultured archaeon
TGAAAAAAGTTCAAAACTTGTTTTTGGTTTTGATGTATTTTTTCACTGACTAGGGTTGGATAGGTGAAAAAAGTTCAAAACTTGTTTTTGGTTTTGATGTATTTTTTCACTGACTAGGGGGTGGGTGTGGCAGAAGAAATATTTTATATATAAAAATTTAAAGAATAATAGTGATTTTTATGAAAAAGCTGTTTGCAATAACAACACTATTGACTTTAGTTTTTTTGCTCATAGGTTTCTTTGCTGGAATGTGGTTTGATGAAATGAGAACAGGAGAAATAAAAAGGGAGCTGACAAACATAGACATAATGTGGAACGATGCAAGGCTGCAAAGCCTTTATTATCAGACGCTCTCGGATGGCTCTGATTTTTGCGATTCTGCAATAAAGAGCAATTTAGAATTTTCAGAAAAAATTTACGATGAGGGTAAGAAAATAGACAGATATGAAAAAGCCAACAGGTTTTCACCAGATTTGATATTGCAGAAAAAAAGGCATGCTCTTCTTCAAATGCAGTTCTGGTTTAATTCCATAAAGCTAAGGGATATGTGCAACTTCAATTACAGTACCGTTGTATATCTTTATTCTCACTATGACGATAGCCTTTCGATGAAACAGAAAATAGAGGGGGCTGCACTGCTTGAATTGAAGGAGAAGTATGGTTCCAGTATGATGTTGATACCATTGCCTTCTGATATAGGGATATTAAGTGTGGATGCTATAAAGTCGCAGTACAATATAACAGAAATGCCTGCAGTGATAGTTAATGAAAAATATGTTTTTCAGGGCTTGACACCAAAAGAAAAAATAGAGGAAGTTCTGTTTAAAAGTTAGCAATTAGATGAATGTTTTTAGTTCTCCCTGTTTTTTCTGTTTTTATAATGTTTCTTTCTTCCAGGTTTTTAACAAGCCTGCTCACCTTTGCCTTGCTGAAGTCAGTTTTCTCGACCAAATCCCTTTGCTTGCACATCCCTTTATGTTCCTTTAAAATTTCTATAATCTTCTTCTCATCTGTTACAAGGATGTTCATATCCGTGTTTGTTTTTTGTCCTTTCAGTTTCATCCACATCACAGCAGCTATTATTACTATCAGGATTCCTATCAAAGGGAAGATAAAATCCTGGTTTACATCGGGGGTAATTTTTTCATAAGAAACGCTTACGTCTATGTTGTCGTTGGGTTTTAAGTCATTCCTTTCCCAGACAACAAAAATATGCCTACCATCAGAGCCTTCCTGGCCATCCTTCGGGAAATAAGGCAATAGCATCGTTGGTTCATCTGACTTCTCAACAAGAACAAATCCTTTATCCAGAACAGCCTTGATGACCACCCTTGATATGTTTTCAGGAATATTTAATTTTGTTGAAAAATAAAACACCTTGTTAAATCTTTTGATGCTTTCTTTTGTGTGGAATCTCATGCTAATAGCTCTTCCATCTTCTGTTGCTTTGGTGAAATCACATGATATCAATGTTCCCCATGGCTTATCAATTGGCGTGCATTCGTAATTTTTGAAATTTGCACTTGTTTTCAGATTATCTATATGAAATGATAATGGATATTCAAATTGACCTTTTGGTGGTTCATAAAAAAGGAATGTTAGTGTATACTCGGCTGTTGTTGCATTCAAGTTTACAAGGCTTTCGTAATATTCTATTTCGCTTCCAAGGGATATATTGGGAATTAGAAACATTGACATAATTATAAAAAACATCAAAAGCTTTCTCATAATAATTATTATACTTCTTTTAAAATAAATTATTTGGGAGAAATCAGCATTCCGCCTATTCCGGCTGCTGCCAAATTGTGCAGCAGTGTTGAAAGCCTGTTTAGTATTTCCTGGGCATCTCCTATATTTGTCTCTATTTTCTTTGGTTCAAGAATTTCAATTGTTGATGGTCCGTAAAGAATTACAAAATCTATAAGATTTTTAAAATTCTCAGTAATAAATTCTATTTCTACGACTTGTGAGTATGCTTCCTTAACATCTTTAAATGGGCTTTTAACCTTTTCTGCTGTTTCAAAAGTCTCCTTATAGATGTGGATGCCCTTCTCTTTTTTGAGTTTTTTCAAATGATTCTTCAGGGAAGTTTCTGTTAATTCTTTTGTGGTTGCCATAACCTCAATCATGGACCAGCATCTAATCCAACCTTTTTTAACTTTTTCCTTTATTTCTGATTCATGCATCGTTAATATCACCTATTTTTTGAATAATTTTTGATTTATCCACCTTTCTCCTTTTATGGGAATTTTTTCTCCACAATATATACATCTCATGTTTTTATCTATATTAAATTCCTCTATATTAAATCCATATCTCTTTATTAAAAGCTTTCCACATCCACGGCAGTATGTGTTCTCATATTTGTGCCCCAAAACATTTCCTATATAAGAGTACCAGAGGCCTTCTTCCTTTGCTATTTCCCTTGCTTTTTCAAGAGTTGCTATTGGTGTCGGATTTCTATTTAGCATTTTGTAGCTTGGATAAAATCTTGAGAAATGTATCGGAACATCCTCTCCGAGGTTGTCAACTATCCACTTGCACATTGTTCTTATCCATCCCTCACTGTCATTCAAGCCCGGAATAATCAAATTGGTTATTTCAAACCATATTTTCTCTTCTTTAAAGGTTTTAAGGGCTTCTTTAACAGGGTCGTCTCCTCTTGTTCCAAGGCAATATTTTCTGTAGAATATATAATCGCCCTTGTAGTCGACGTTGGCTGCGTCTATATGTCCTGATATTTTTTTAATGGCTTCCGGTGTGAAATACCCATTTGTCACAAGAACATTGTAAAGCTCTGGGGAAGCTTCTTTTGCAGTATCGTAAACATACTCATAGAACACAGCAGGTTCTGTGTAGGTGTAAGCGATGCCATCACAATACCAGTTTTTTGCCTTGATGGCCAAATCTTTTGGCGAGTATTCTTTGCCATAAACTTCTTTAAATTCCTGTGAGATTTCCCAATTCTGGCAGAATTTACATCCAAGATTGCATCCTGCTGTGGCAACTGACAGCGCCCTGCTTCCTGGTGCAAAGTGGAAAAATGGCTTCTTTTCTATGGGATCAACAGAAACATCTACTGCCTTGCCATAAACCAAAGAATATAATTTTCCCTGTATGTTTTCCCTTACTTTGCACAATCCCTTCTGCCCGGGGTGAATTTCACATTTTTGCGCGCATATTCCGCATTTGACTATATTGTCGCGTAATTTCTCGTAAATCATAGTCTCTTTCATATGGCATCTATTTATTTTATGTTTTGATTATATAATAATTATTTGTGCCTCGGTAGCATAGTGGTAATGCGTCCGCCTCGTAAGCGGAAGATCGCCGGTTCAAAGAAGAATGAAAATCCGGTCCGAGGCTCCATAAAATCATTAAAAGCTTATAAATGAAATAATCTTATATTTTTAGAGGTGTTAGCATGCAGGTAGTGTTTTTTGTTGAAAAGGAGAATTTAAACAAAGTAAAGGATGTCACAAAGGAAGATCCCATAGGAAGGCAGAGTATAACATTCAGGGACAACGTCTCTTTAGGCCTTGAAAAGGAGGGAAACTATCTACTCATAGATGGCTCTGAAGAAGCATGCAAAGAGGCAGAAGAAAGGCTCAAAGAATTGGCTCAGGAACTTGATGGGGAAGAAAAGGAAACTGTCATAAGGAAAATGAAAGAAATGGAAGAGTCAGCAATGGAAGGATTCGGCGGAATTTTTGGGTAGTCAATTTTTCTTTAACTTAACTAATTCATCTGGCTTAAAGATACCTCTATCTTTTCCTTTGTTTTTACCTTCAAAAAAACACCTTAAAATATAATAAAAATAAAAATTATAAATATCTTTTGTGCGCCAGTGGTCTAGTGGCAGGACACGAGCTTCCCAAAAGAAGTTTTGGCTTCGTGAAGCCAGGAACGGAAATAGCTCGTAACCCGGGTTCAAAA
>CAYNRH010000021.1:0-7107 GCA_964399605.1 uncultured archaeon
CTGGGCTTAATTCTTCAGTGGGATTATATTTGTTTTTATGATAATCGCCTAATTCGAGTGGACTATGAGGATAGGTGGATTGTCCGTTATGTATAACAATATAAAAATCTTGGTTTGAAGAATCAGTTTTACCGTACAAACTCAACGTTATATTTTTTAAATTAGCGTTATCTGGAATTGAATGCGTATCAAAGAAAAGATAACTACGCCATATGTCATAAATGCCACTCTGATATCTTTGACCAATTTTCATTTCTATGCTGTCGTTATCTATTGTTTCACCGGAACTTGCATCATTAGCTGTGGTGTATGAACTATCATCATAGCCTATATATCCGTCACTTGAAGTTGAATAAAATATGAGTGTCTTATTTCCTGGAATGAAACTTACACTATCTCTATCAATCTCCAACGCAGCCAAGGCACAGGAAACTGAACCAGATTTTTTTTCTTCTATTCCCAGTTTGGTAGATTCAGAGAATCCTGTAAAAAATGTGTAGGTTATTGAACCTATTGCTATTACAAAAGCTATCAGAACTACAGATGCTATAAGTGGAGATATCCCCTTTTTCATGTTAACAACCCAATACTGCACAATAATAATTGGCTTTGTCTAATAAAGAATTTATCACAAGCTGAAGGTTTTGTGTTATCATCTGAGGAAACAAACCTATAACCACACAGAGCAATGCCAATACTAAAACAGGCAGAGCCAGCGTCCAGTCTATTTTTTCTTTTTTCTTTCCCGCCCCTCCAAAGATTGTAAAGAATGCTCTTAGGTAATAGCCAAGCGTCACAACTGAAAAAATTATGGGGATGAAAACTAAGAAAGAATACCCTGAATTAAGTGTTGCCATGTAAATCATGAACTTGCTTGCAAACCCATTGAGTGGAGGTATTCCGGAAATCGCAAATGCCCCTATCAAAAAACCAATGGCCTCCACAGGCATGGAAGAGCCAAGGCCTTTCATCTTTGTCATGTCCCTTGTTTTAACCTTGAGCACAATGGAACCGGCTATCAAAAAAAGCATTGACTTTATCAGGACGTGGTTTATAAGGTGAAAAGTCCCGGCAACAAATCCTATAGTGCCCAGGCCAAGAGCAAATGAAATATAACCCACCTGGCTTATTGTTGAGTAAGCCAGCATCCTCTTTATATCCTTTTGCTGCAAGGCCATTAAATCGCCAACTATTATTGAAGCCAGACCAAGAATCAGCATAACTGAGAGATAATTTATATCAAAAAGAACATAAAGTCTCAACAGCACATACAGTCCCATTTTGACCAAAACACCAGAAAGCATAACTGACACGGGAATTGGCGCTTCAGAGTGGGCGTCAGGCAGCCATATATGGAAAGGAACAAGGCCTGCCTTTATAGCAAAACCAACAAAAATCAGGGAGAAAGGTATTGCAGAATTTTCAGGCAGTTTTGTAATAATGTCAGCAAGATTTAAAGTGCCAGTCAACCCATAAGTCAATGCTATGCCCAAAAGAATCAGGGAAGAGCCAAGTGCACTTATAAGAAGATATTTTATGGCAGCCTCTGTGGATTTTTTTGTCCTGTAAAAAACAATCAGCCCGTAAGAAGATATGCACATTATCTCATAAAAGACGTAAAGATTGAACAGATCCCCGGTCAGGACTATGCCCATCATTCCAACTATCATAAGGAGAAACAAGGAGTAAAACTCTGACCTTCTTTCATGGACATACTTCTCAACGACCAGACTAGCCAAAAAACCTATTCCCGTTATCAGGAGAAGAAATATCAGGGAAAATGAATCTAATACCATGTTTATTCCAATTGGCGGCAGCCACGATGAGACGTTCTGCACGATTATCTCATTTGGGAAAATACTGGGGGATAAAAAAACAAAGAAAAGAAAAGAAAAAAGCAGGGAAGAGCTAACCAGAATTCTTCTTAAAAATTTTAGTCTTATTCCTATGAGAGGTGTTAGAAACCCTGCAACAAGCAGGACAACTACGGGAATATACACTGGCATCATCCTTTCAACACCTTTAATTTAGACGCATCAAGAGTCTTGTTTTGCTCAAAAAGGAGAATGGAAATGGAAAGGGCAATGGCTGTTATTGACAAATCTATGACTATTGATGTGAGCACAAGTGCCTGTGGAAGCGGGTCCACGGAATACTGGGAAAAGGTTAAGAGGTTTTCTGGTGTGATTATTGGCGGTATTCCCCCCTGTCTGTAGCCAATGGTTATTATCAAAAGGTGTATGCCCATTGTTATTATGCTGAGACCCATTATTTTTTTAATAATATTTCTCTTAACCACTAAACAATACACTCCCAATATTATGAAAATTGTCCCAAAGACGTATGAAATCATTTTTTTCTACCTCTAAATTTATCGTAAAAACAAAAAATTAAGGAAGAAACTAAATACCAGATAATTAAGTTTAAAACCAGAGGTATAAAATAAGGTTGGACTGTATCTCTTATTATTATACTTTTGTATTCCCTGTAACAATGAGTATAAAATAAAAATGGAAAACCATAAGAATTACAATATGAAGTGGGAGAGATAAATGTAAAAAATGGATTACCCTCTTCAATTAAGGATGAGAAAATTACAAAAATTATGAATACTGAAAGTTTTCTCCAATCTGGTTTCAAAAACTTCCTCCAGTTAAATTCTTCTATCTTTTTCATCTCTCCTTCACCATTGAATAAAATATTATTATGAAAGCTGTTGCGACCATTATCCCACCTATTGCATTCATGATTGGTATCGCTCCGCCGCTCCACACCTGAAAAAGGGATTCGCTTGCCATTAGGCTTCCTTTTATGAAAAATTCAAAAACAACAAGTATCGCCAGCAGTATTCCCGCAATTGCCTCTATCCTATGTGATGTCTCTTCCTTGATCAACCGCTCTGCCTTTCTGAGCCCATACACAAGGCAAATCAAAATTACAGAAGACGCCAGCAGGACACCGCCCTGGAATCCACCTCCAGGAGTCAGATGTCCGTGGGTAATGACATATATGCTGAATAGCAGCATGAATGGAAAAATTATTCTTGAAATTGTCTGCTTTATGACAGTCATTTCTTATCCCCCGGATGAAGTTTTCTAAAAAGAGTAAACACAGAGAGTGCAGCAGCAAAAAGTACAGTCTCCTCCCCCAAAGTATCATAAGCCCGGTAGTCCCATACTATGCCACTAACAACGTTCGGCGCTTTGGTTTCTTCAAGGGAGTGGTATACATAGTGGTTTGAAACTTTCCTGGAAAAAGAGGAAAATCCTGGAAGGAAGAGAACCGACAAAATAAACATTGTCAAAAGCGTTAGCGACACAAGAAGAAAAGGCTTATTCATTCTCAAACCTCCTTGTTTTTTCTATGGCAACCACAAAAATAAGTGTTACCAGAATTACTCCTATTGATGCCTGGGCAATTGCTATATCCGGAGCGCTTAAAATCAAAAATATCATGGTGATAGACAGGCTGGCGCCAGCAAGATAAACAACAGCCTTTAAGAGATCCTTCTCCCTGATAATCAACACAAACAATGTCAGCATGACGAGAAGCAAAGCCAATTCAATCATTTTTATCCCTCTTTTTCAAATCTATCTTGTTTTTGTAGGCAGCATTTGCTATGGCGTGGGAAGCTGTTGGTGATGTTAAAAGAATCAGAGCTGCAAGGAAAAGGTATTTCATTGAGAGAACTGAATAAAAATTCCTCACGGCAAGCATAACCAAAAGCAAGAACGTGCATCCAACAGCACACATTGTTGAAGCAAATATTCTTGTGTAAACATTTGGAAGCCTTAACAACCCAATAGCTCCTATCAAACCTATCAACACAGGAATCCATAAAGCTAAGACCAAATTTTTTCACCTCTCAGATATTTGGAATATATCAATGTTGCTCCGTAGCCAAGCCCGGCAAAGATAATTGCTATGTCTATATAAATTGGATTATCCTGGGACCAAAGAGCCATCAGCGCTATGGCCATCATTAAGAAAGCGTCCATGGCGACAACCCTGTCAAATATAGTTGGACCTAAAATTGCCCTGATTACGCACAAAATTCCTGCAATGACAAGTATGTATTCAATCATTCCACGGACCTCCTAAAAACTTTCTCAAGTATCCAGTCAAATCTCTTTTCAATCCTTTTGGATTCTTTATCCAGGCAGTAAGTAGCAATCTCACCGTTTTTTATGTCAAGCGTGAGCGTGCCTGGCGTCAGCGTGATGGCATTTCCAAGAAGAGTCAAAGCCACAGGATTTTTAAATTTGGTTTTTATTTTGACAACCCCTGGATTTATTTTTCCGGTGACCATTCTAAATATCAAATCAATATGGGAAATTACTTCTTCTACGATAAAAACAAGGGAAAAAAATATTGCGTAGAACCAGTTTCTTGGATGAAGTTTTGGGATGACTGAGCCCTTTATAAATTCCCTGCTTGATATAAGTGCAACAATGCCGGAAACAGCAACACCAAGCATGATTTCCTCTTTGGAAAAGCCTGCAATGAGGACCCAGACAAATAACAAAGCGATGAATGTCAAAAAAACCTTCTGTGGCATGATTAATATTTGTTTTTATTATTAAAAATAATTTTAGCTCCTACCAAAGGCAATTATTTGAAAGCCGTACTTTTCTATATCTTCCTTGGGCCAAAATTTTATATTTTTTGTCTTTCCGACATAAGTTACCTTTTTCTCAATAACCCTGCCTGTGTATTCCTTTGTCTTTGGGTCCCATTCCCTTAAAACCAAAATATCCCCCGGATTGCACTCCCAGTCGGCAAGGCGGAGGTCATATGTCTTTTTGCCATCAAGAATTTTCTGAAAATAATCCGGCCAAACTTTCTTCTCAATTTTCATGACACTAAATAATTTTTGAACTTATTAAAGATTACTCTGGAGAATAGAAAAATTTTTTATATGAGTTGTGCAATATTTATTATGCGGTGTGGGGCAAAGTTTATTGTAGTAACTGGTGGAGTTCTTTCTGGTTTAGGCAAAGGTTTGTTCATATCTTCCCTTGGGAGGCTTCTCAAATCCAGAGGATATAAGATAATTCCTATAAAAATAGACCCTTACGTAAATGTTGATGCTGGAACAATGAACCCCATAGAGCATGGTGAGGTTTTTGTTCTTGATGACGGCTCCGAGGTGGATATGGACCTTGGAAACTATGAAAGGTTTCTTGATATTAAGCTCAATACGGAGTCGAATATAACAACAGGGAAAATTTTCAAAAAGGTTATTGACAAGGAGAGGAGAGGAGATTACCTTGGAAAAACCGTACAGCTGATTCCCCATGTCACAGGAGAATTAAAGGAATGGTACAGAAAACTTGCGGAAAAAACAGGAGCAGACATAGTAATGATAGAAATTGGGGGAACAGTTGGAGATATAGAAAACCAGATATTCCTGGAATCTGTGAGAGAGTTGTCTTTAGAAGAAGATGTGTTGTTCATTCACTGCACGCTTGTCCCTACAATGAAGGTTGTGGGAGAGCAAAAAACAAAACCAACACAGCAGTCCGTAAGAATGCTGAGAGAAATTGGAATATTCCCAAATATGATATACTGCCGTTCCGAAAAGCCTCTGGTTGACAGGACAAGAGAAAAGTTATCAAGATTTTGCGGCGTTGATAAGGACCATATCATATCAGGGTATGATGTCAAGCACATATACGAGATACCTCTGGTCCTGGAGAAACAGAATGTTGCAGCAAACGTTATAAGAGAATTGAACTTGCCTGCCGGTAAAAAAGATATGAAAGAATGGAAAAAGTTCGTTGAAAACCTGAAAAACCCGAAGAAAAAATTAAAGATAGCAATAACAGGAAAATATACTTATCTTCATGACTCTTACGTGTCTATTCTGGAAGCACTGGAGCATGCATCAGGCAATCTTAGCTGCAATGTGGAGCTAAAATGGATTGAAACCACCAACATAGGGAAGGGCAAATTGAAAGTTGAAGATGCACTGAAAGATGTGGATGGAATTTTGGTTCCAGGTGGTTTCGGAAGCAGGGGCACTGAAGGAAAAATTGAATGTATAAGATATGCCCGAGAGAAAAACATCCCTTTCTTGGGGCTTTGTTATGGGTTTCAACTGGCTGTTGTTGAATATGCAAGAAATGTTTGCGGATTGAAAGATGCAAACTCAACTGAAATTAACCCAGAAACACCTTACCCCATTATAGATATTCTTCCCGAACAGAAAAAAATTAATGAGAAAGGGGCTACAATGAGGCTTGGCGCCTATCCTGCATTACTGAAAAAGGGTTCCGTTGTAAGAAAGCTTTACGGCAAAGAAAAAATAACAGAGAGGCATAGGCACAGATATGAAGTCAATCCCGAGTATATAGAAATTCTGGAGAAAAACGGATTGGAATTCTCCGGTGTTTCCCCCAATAGAAAATTAATGGAATTCCTGGAAATCCCAAAACACAAATTCTTCGTGGCAACACAAGCACACCCTGAATTCACATCAAGGCCACTGAAACCAAATCCAATGTTTTTGGGTTTTGTAAAATCATGCATGAATTAAATTTTGCCTGGCTCCTTTTCCCTAAATGCCTGAACCTGGAACTTAAATATCTCAGCATCCTTCCAGCAATCCTTGTCATACAGCCCGGCCTTGTAGCAAAGGTTCTCTAAAAATTCTTCTTTTGTTGGTAGTTTCTCCCAAACCTGTGGCAAGAACAGCCCAGAATTCCAGCCTTTCTTTAAAATCAACCCATCATTGCCTGGACTTATCTTCTCAAGAAGATCATCGCCATGAAAATCAATTTTCTCCGGCTCCGTGAGAACAGAAACTTCCACTGTTATCTTGTCAAGTTCGTCCTTTCCTAAGGGAGGAAACCTTGGGTCCTGTGTTGCAGACATTGCAGCTTCTTTCACAGCCTCTAGGAGTGGCTTCTCGGGATAAGGAAGACCAATACATCCTCGAAGTTCACCCGATGGATAATTTTCCAAAGTTACAAAAACACCCCTTCTCTCAGCAAAAACTGCGGGACATTTTTCTGGAATTTTTATTTCTTCTCCCTTAACAAAACTCTCGATAACTCCCCTGGCAAACTTAACCAAAAAAGCACCTTGCTCTTGCGTCAGCATAAA
>CAYNRH010000021.1:7207-8698 GCA_964399605.1 uncultured archaeon
AATAAAAAGATTAGAGTTTCAATAAAATTATGATAGACTCACCTTGCTGTATTAGTGGCTTTACCACATTCTCTAGAGATGATACTGTTCTTAGAGTTCTTGATGAAGTGATACTCCCTTCATACTATCAGGCAACAATCGCTTCTGTTGGATGTTCAATAGGCAAGGAAGTATATTCTATTCTGCTAAGAAACTGGCCTGAAAGAGAAAAAATAAAAATAGACGGGTATGATATTTCCGAAAAAAGAATATCGATGGCGCGAGAAGGCACATTTGAAGTGTTCGAATTGGAGTCTCTCAACGAAATTGAAAAGATTAAAAAATTAAACATACCCAAGGAATTATATACTTTAAAGCCGAAATCTGGGTGTTCCAGAGAAATTGAGTTTTCTGAAGAAATAAAAAACATGGTGAATTTTGAAGTTCACGACATATCGCAAGAACCGCTACCAAAAAAATATGATGTTGTTTTGATGCTAAATGTATTAATGTATTATCCTCCTGAGGAGAGAGAAAACATACTTTCCAATGTAAACAAAAGTGCGAAAGAAAATGGCTGGCTTCTCTGTGAATCTGAAATTTCTGATGGATGGCGCAACGAAAAAATTAAACAATATGAAGATTGGATGGGTGACATTAGTAGATTTGGGTTTGAGAAACAGCCACACTATCCGAGAATATATAGATTAGTGGATCGAGATATATCCTAAAACTGTTGAATAACTATTAAATATCTGTTGCTTCTAATATAAAATTAAAATACATAGCGGGGTGGAGCAGCCTGGAGTTAATGACAGAATGCTCGCAGGGCTCATAACCCTGAGGTCGGTGGTTCAAAACCCGGCGAAGGGGCACCAAGGTTCCCCTTCTCAAGGGATTACTCATCCCCTCCTTTATATCACAAACCTTGTGTTTGTCAATTATTGGGGGAATCAGGAATTCCCTAGAACTGAAGAGGGCTTGCCCCCTGCGGGTCGGAGAGAATCCACCCCCCGCTACCAAATATCCGTTGCCTGCACTACTATACCAGCACTGGAAACATCGTTTTCTATGTCGAATAATAAGAGCCGTGAAGATTTCTTTTATAAATTATTTCTTTTGAAGAAACCAAATGCTTTATTCACTACAATTCATTCTTATATTTTTCCAGATTATTCTCAAACTCAACTTCGTCCTTGGAGATTTCCTCTATATCCTTACTTCCAATTATTTTGAAATATCTCACGGGCTTCCGTGCCTCTTTAACCAATTTTATCTCAGCCAGTACACCATCACTAACAGGACCAAATACCCAGAGTTCATCAGAAATTCTTAAAAGATTGTTGTTTGCATTCCTTATCAAATCTCTGTCAACAGTATCCAATAAAAAATAATCAAAGGTGCCATACTGAGAAATAGGAGTATAGCCTTGTTCAACAACATACTTCACTGCATGCCTTCTGAAATAAAACATGTGTTTAGACATTGCTATAAAGATTATCTTATTTTTTT
>CAYNRH010000021.1:8798-15254 GCA_964399605.1 uncultured archaeon
CTTCTGAAATAAAACATGTGTTTAGACATTGCTATAAAGATTATCTTATTTTTTTGAGTAAGAGCCAATGCTGGATGAAAAAAATCAGATGAATACCTTTCTATTATCTTTTTACTTGGAAAATATATATTCTCAGGGATTTTATCTAAATCAAACCATTTCCATTTCAAAATTTCTTCTGGCTCTTTAACCTTTGCTTCGCCCTTAAAATCAGTACATAAATATCCTATTGTAACAAAATGAACATCAGACAAAATATCATCGTTTACACAAATCATTCTTAATTTTTCTTTATTTATTCTTATTTCTGTTTCCTCTAATACTTCCCTATAAGCTGCGTCTTTATGCTTTTCACCAAAATTAATTTTTCCTCCTGGCATAGTCCAGGTTCCTTCACCATGGAGCTCACTATCCGCTTTTTTAGGATCGGCATTTCTTAAACCAAGAAGAATTTTATTATTTTTTAAAAGCATTACACCTATCCCGACACCTGTGATATGCTTTTTCATTTCCATAAAAGAATAATTACTACTGTATTTATTTATTTGCATCTATTGAGTTTTTTCAATCTATCTTCGAATTCTTCATATGTAAATTCGTCCTCAGGGAATATCTTTCTCAACTGCGCTGTATTTATCAATTTTCCTGTTGGAATTCTTACTTCCTTATGAACTAAAATTGGGAGATAGTACCCTGCCTCAGCAAATTTTTTCCTCACAATACCCTTTACATCTACAATAGGCTTTTCACCATATTCAACTTCCAGTGGAACAAGTTCAAATCCCCCAATAACATGAGCAATCCATCTGTCTCCGCTTGTTTCCCTCATTAAAGGAACAAAAGCAGACATATCCCTGTTTATATCTACATCCTCTTCTATTTCACTGAGCCATTTCTTAGCATACTTAATATCCTCTTCCGCAGAATCTTCAGGTTCGTATGTCATATGTATGGATTCTTTGGAAAGTGTGGAGAGTCCCCTCAAAAGCGTTTTCATATCTGTAAACTCTTCTCTCATTGTCTTCTTTGCTCTCTTTCCTGTATGTAAAATTCTTTTTGTGTCCAGGAACTCGTCTCCAATGGTAGAAGTAATTGACTTCTCTAAGAACTGCAAACTTCTTTCCATCCTATTGTAAATCTCAACCAAAGGTTCCACATATAACTCTGGTGTTATTTCAATCGGTCGCTCGGTGAGTGATGCACCTAAAAGAATTCTTCTATAATCAGTATGAGCAATGTGCGTATCCCTTGTAGCTATAAACTGTCCTTCTGCCTCTCCATCAAGAACTTTTTCATATTCTTCGTCGGGAATATATTTTTCAAATTCTGGTGTATCTCTCTTGGCCAAAGCTTGGACTTCATACATCTGCCAGATGTATAATCCAGAATCATCTTTTGGCGTATAGTCGAGCTCACCACCCTTCATTGCCTTAATTACGGCCTTGGCAAGTCCCTCTGTAATGTCGCTCTGTGTTTCGTCGGACAATTTCAGGAGAAACTCCTGGTCAGGCAACACTGCAGGAGGAAAGAGAGCATCAACAGACATTGTCTTATTACTCATCTTTGCATAGATATCTGAAATATTTTTGTACTGCTCATACAATTCTTTGTTCTCTTTCATAGCATCTCTCATGGCTTTCATCGCTTCTTTATCTATCTTTTCGTCCTCCTTTTCAGTAAACCTGCTGGGAGGGCTCTGCAAAACTTTTATTTGTTTGAAAGCTTTTCTCAAAGTTGGTGTTCTATCATAGAATCCGTGAACCAATGATACATCCTCTGACTCTCGTGCAATTTTCGCAGCGTCGCCATCTACACTGTCATCTATCATTGCAATTGCAGCATCAATATAGTTACGTGCAACTTCATGATTAACTCTCTTCTTCAAGGAATATAATAAATCGGGTCTGGAGTGAGCATGTCCCTCCACTGCTATATACTCTTCAACAGCTGCATAAACACCATCAATGAATCCCTTGACTTTTCCAGAACGAATCAAAGAAACTGAAGGTAAAACTCTTTCCTCATCAAGAAAATCAGCAGGATTTTTGTAAACAACTCTTTCACCAAATGATTCAGGCACAGACGCCAAAATCGTTGCATCTTTTCCATCGATAATGGTATCGTATCCTCTGATTTTTCTTTTCTGGATTCCAGTACCAAGCATAAAAATAGTAGGTTAGAAAATTATTTAAATCTAATTTGTGATAAATTTATAATTAAAAACACTTCTCTTATTATGAGTTTGAAAATCCCATTTTTCAGTAATCTTCCAGATGACATGCATTGCATGCAGTCCTGTATGAGGATGGCTCTGAAATATTATTTTCCCGACAAAGATTTCTCATTTGAACAAATAGATGCTCTAATTGGATTAGGAAAAAAAATTATGGTCTACTCCAGTCCAAGCGGTTGTTGTTTTTGATGACTTCGGATTGAATACAAAATGCTATGCTGCAGGTGACTTTGAAAAATACCTGAGAGAAGGTGTCAATTATATAAAGAAAAACTATAAAAATTGGAAAACTATCCTGAAACATATTGATGTAAATTTAGACATGAAATTCATAAGGGAAGCATTAAAGCGGAAATTATTGGAAATGAAAAAACTCCAGTTTGATGAGATAGAGTCATTTTTCAAAAAAGGCAATATCATTATGCTTGTTATAAACACAAATGTATTCAAAGGAAAGGAAGGCTATGTTGGACACTTTGTATTAATAACTGATATTGGAAGCAATTACGTTGAGTTTCATGATCCAGGACTCCCACCGATACCAAGAAGACGCGAGAGCAGAGATAAATTTATTCAGTCGTGGTATGACCACGACACAGACAGAAGTGCATTGGTTGTATTTGGAAAAAGGCTGTAGACATTTGAATATAATTGCTGTTAGGCGTCCGATAATTTATAAAAGATTTTATTTATACATGGATAAAAATAAACAGAAGGTTAGCAGGGACCTATTTTTATAATAAGAGGCATATAAATGGTAGATTATTATAACATAAACGCATCCGAAGCAACCAAATTATTAAAAAGCTCTGAAAAAGGTTTAACTAAAAACGAAGCTGAAAAAAGATTAGAAGAATTTGGCTATAACGAATTGCAGAAAGAAAAAAAACTTACTGCACTTACTATCTTCTTAAGTCAATTTAAGAACGCTCTTATTTTATTGCTTATCTTTGCAGGGCTTTTATCTTTGTTTTTAGGGGAAAGAATTGAACCAATAGCTATATTTGGAATTGTATTTTTAAACGCTATACTTGGATTTATTCAAGAATATAAAGCTGAAAAAGCAATTGAGGCATTAGAAAAAATATCTGCTCCAACAGCAAAGGTTTTGCGCGATGGAAAAGAACAAAAAATACCTGCAAGAGAGGTTGTTCCAGGGGATATTCTATTGCTTGAAGCTGGAGATATTGTTCCAGCAGATTCAAGATTGTTAGAAGTTACAAGTTTGCAGATAGATGAAGCATCTCTAACAGGAGAATCTGTTCCATCAAAAAAAGTTACTGAGCCATTTAAATTAGGGACTTCTGTAGCAGACCAAGAGAATATGGCTTTTATGGGAACTGTAGTAACTTATGGGAAGGGGAAAAGTATTGTTACTAGTACAGGTATGAAAACAGAATTTGGAAAAATTGCTACTTCATTACAAACAACAAAAGGAGTCCAAACTCCGTTGCAGATAAAATTTACACGATTAGCAAAGCAGATAGGGATTGTAGCAGTTATTTTAATTATTATTGTGTTAGTTTCAGGAACATTACAAGGAACTCTAACTTTTGGCAAAATGCTTTTATTTGCTTTGGCTTTAACTGTCTCTACTATTCCAAATTCACTTCCTATTATTGTAACTGTTGGTTTGTCTATGGGGATAAAAAAACTGGCAAAAAAGAACATGCTGATTAAAAAACTTCCTGCAGCAGAAAGTTTAGGTGCAGCTACTATTATTGTGAGTGATAAGACAGGAACAATTACAAAAAATCAGATGACAATAACTGATATTTTTTATGACGATGAAATAATCAAAGTAAGTGGAACTGGTTATGAACCAAAAGGCAATTTTTATGTAAATAATAAACAGATTAATCCAAAACAAATGGAATTATTTTTGCGAATAGGTTATTTATGCAATAATGCTAAGTTAGTTAAAAAGGAAGGTAAATTTGAAATCATCGGAGATCCTACTGAAGGTTCTTTGATTGTTCTAGGAAAAAAAGGAAAACTCGAAGATGAGAACCTGCAAAGAAACTTCTCTTTTATTGAAGAACTGCCATTTGATTCTGATAGAAAAAGTATGTCGGTCATATTTAAAAATAAAATAAATAAAAAAACAGAAGCCTATGTTAAAGGAGCTCCTGATCTTATTTTAAAAGTATGTGATAGAGTTCTTGAAAAAGGCAGAGTAAGGAAACTCACTAAAAAAGATAGAAAAAAAATTCTTAGAATGAATGATTCTTTTGCTGAAAAAGCTTTGAGAGTTCTTGCTCTTGCGTATAGAGAACTTCCTGATTCTAAAAAATATAACATAGATAATGTAGAAAAAAACCTCATATTTGTTGGACTTGTTGGAATGATTGATCCGCCACGTGAGGAGGTTAAACAAGCAGTTGAACAATGCCAAGAAGCAGGGATAAGAGTTATGATCATAACGGGAGACCATGCCATAACAACTAAAGCGATAGCTCAACAAATTGGACTATTTAAGGAAGGAGATGTTGTGCTAACTGGAGATGATGTTGAAAAAATGAGTGATACTGAACTTGAGAAAAAGATAGAAAAAGTCAGAATCATAGCCAGAGCTTTGCCTATTCAAAAATCAAGGATTGTTGACGCATTGCAAAAAAGAGACCATATTGTAGCAATGACTGGAGATGGAGTAAATGACGCCCCTGCTCTAAAAAAAGCTGACATTGGAATTGCTATGGGCATAACAGGTACTGATGTGGCTAAAGAAGTAAGTAAAGCGATTTTAACAGATGATAATTTTGCTACAATAGTAAACGCAATCGAAGAGGGTAGGAATATTTATAATAAGATGATTAAATCAGCAAAGTATCTTTTATCCTGTAATGCTGGAGAAATAACTGCAGTATTTATGGCAATAATGCTTAAATTTCCTCTTCCATTACTTCCTCTTCAAATTTTATTAATGAACCTATTAACAGATGATTTTCCAGCTTTAGGTTTAGGGTTTGAATCAAGTGAAGAGGGGATTATGAAACGCCCACCAAGAGATCCAAAAGAGAAACCCATTTCAAGAAAAATATTCCTATCAATTGTTATATTTGGATTAATAATGGGTATAGGAACCTTATTTATGTTTATGCAATATAAAGACATCAATGTGGGCAAGGCTCAAACAGTGGCTTTCACAACTCTTGTTATGTTCCAGATGTTTGCTGTTATAAGCAGCAGAACTCTTTACCATTCACTTAAACACTTAAATCCATTTTCAAATAAGTGGTTGCTTGGTGCTGTTTGCTTATCACTGATTATACAATTAGTAGTAGTTTATTGGTCACCATTACAAACAATCTTTGGTACAGTTTCATTATTAGTAATAGACTGGCTTAAAATCATAGGCATTTCAAGTTTAGGGTTTATAATGATGGAAATAAGCAAGTTTTTTATGGGTAAAAGTAATACTATTTGAAACTAAATCAATTATCAAACTTTACAATGAATTAAGAACTCCCTCTTTCGATAATATAAATTTTTTGATGCAATCATGTGTAAATGTCTGAAAAACGGCACCCCTCGTTTTCATTTATTGTTTAGAAATGTTCTTCTATCAGTCGTTTAGCCCAAACTATTGAAGCTAATCGGTGTTATGTGGTGAGCCTCCAAGGCGTGGTCGGAGTGAAAGATCTTTAAAAAATTTTAACTCATAAGTATAGGAAAAAGGAGAAATTCAATAAGATTTTTCCAAGATAGATCAATAGTCTGCTTCTAATTTTGGATTAAGTTCATTCAGCATTTTTCTTAACAATTGGAATTTTCGGAAAGGCCTAGCGGTTATATAGATTGTTGAATTAAAATTAATCAATTTTGTTTTTTTAAGGTTCTCATCATTTGGAAATTCTTCAAAAATCAATTCTCATAATATTATTTAAATCTGGCGCCGAAACTGATTGGACTTCATATGGCATTAAACGAAGCTTTGCCAAAGGTAATTTGGGAAAATCCTTGATTTCTCTTTATCCACTATTAAGTGAAGTTTTCGCAATAGTACTGAGGTTAAAATTTAAAAAATTATACCAAATCTCTTAAGTGTGATTTAAAGAAATGATGAGCTGACGATAGTATTATAACACTTGTTATCAAAGCAATTGCAGCATTCAAATCGAAACCTGTGATTGCAAACCCTAAAGCTGTACCTGATGCAGGTGGATGTTCTGTGTCTGTAACCACCATTACAAAAATAGAGAGCCCAACAGCGAATGAATACA
>CAYNRH010000022.1:0-14466 GCA_964399605.1 uncultured archaeon
ATATCACCTATTTTAACATCAAATTAAGATTTATTTAGGGCGCATGTATTTAAATGTTAACTGGTTCTGCTTTGTTTTTATTTATTATTAAATCAGCCACTTTTTCCTCTAATGTAACAAGGTCTTCTGGCTTAAATGGTCCATAACTCCTTCCATCAGTGCCGAGAAACTGTGGTATTTCCTCAAGAATCCTGACAAGTTTGAACCCCTCAAGCTGTTTTATCTTTGGTAATTTTTCATCTTTTTTCAATTCCTCTGCTGCATCCTCTTCCTTTTTGGTTTCCTCTTTTGGCTCTTTCTCCACTACTTTTTCTTCCTTTGGTTCTTCCTTTTTCTCTTCTCCACTCTTCTCTTCGCCGGTGCCTTTTATCTGGCTTAAAATGCCTTCCCGCATTTCCCTCAAATGCTCAACTATTATATCAAAATGTTTAGCCTCAAATGGAAGAAGGTTTTGCGGAACAGCGTTGCCCCTGACGGAGTGCATGGCAAGCAGGAGCAGTTTCCTTTCTCTTCTGTCCAGTATATCCTTTATTATTGTCATAACATTTTCTATTTCCTTTATTATCATAGGGTCCTTTGTTTCCTCGTAAATTTTTTCCTTCCTTTTCATCCATTCGGCGCACGACTGGTAAAAATCTTCAGGAAGCTCTTGCAGCTGCTTGTTATCTCTCTCATACCTTTGAAACTTCCTAAAGGTCTCATAAGTTATGACATTTTCCTTATTATCATCCATAAATATCACTCCAGATAAATCTGACCAAATCTCTTTGTCCATATGTGAAAGTCATCGGTTTCAGCATTTTCCTTTAGGTCCACATACTGTCTGATTTTTGAATCCAACTCGTCCAAGTAGTAAACTGCTGCAGCTTCAGGGAACATTGGCGGCAGAACTGAACCGTTTTCACGGCTGCCGTGGTGTGAAATAATTATATGAAGGAGCTTGTGTTTCAGGTCTTCAGGAAATCCATCTATTTTACTTATCTTTTCTATTAGTATTTCCTCCCCAAGCGACATGTGACCCCTGAGCAGGCCGCGCCTGGATTGCTTTATGTTTGTTGTCACATCAAACTCTTTAATCTTGCCTATATCATGAATAAAACACCCAAACTTTATCAGGTCCAAATCAAGAAAACCATATCTTTCCTTGAGTGTTTTACCAAGCTTTATCATATTCAGGGAATGCTCCAGTAACCCCCCTATGTATGCGTGGTGATAATACATTGCCGCCGGTGTTTTTTTCAGGCTTTCCACAAATTCCTTGTCTTCAAAAAAAACATCAACAAGTTTTTTTAAATCTGGATTTTTTATCTCGTCAAGTTCCTTTTTCAAGTCGTTGAACATTTCCTCTACATTTTTTTTGGACTTCTCAACAAAATCTTCAATATCAAAAATCTCTACCTTTTTTAAGCTTCCTCCTTCCTCAAGGTTTATCTGCAACCTGCCATTAAATTCACTAATGCTTCCGCTTATTCTCAAAACATCACCTGTAGAAATCTGGTCGTAAACGCTTTTAACAAAATCCTTGTCCTTTCCGCCCCAATATTTTGCCTCAATTTCACCCGTTTTATCCGAAAGTCCAAGGACAAACATCCAACCATTCTTATAAGGCCTCAATGGCTTCTTATACTTCACTGAGAACTCGCTTTCTATTTTTTCATTCTCTTCCAAATCTTTTATAAACTTCTCTTTCATACCCACCACACAATTATTATTTGAATAATAGAGAATAAAAAGATTGCCTAACTTTTTCTTGCAACAATCAAAAATCTGGATGAATTTGTTTTTATCCCATCTTTTGTTTTATACATCATTTTAATTTCTTCAAGAAAATTTTGGTCTTTCTCAACGTCAAAATCTGGAATTATTGGCGTGTTGTTCAACAAAAATATGAGTTCGTCTTCTGTATAATATTCATCAGCATTGTAAGTGTCACTCCTGAGAATATCGAAACCGTTTTTCAACTCTTTGATATATTTCCCCATAGATGTTCCTGGTTTTATGCCAAAAGACTGCCCCCTGCCGAAAACATTCTTTATATTTTCTTTATCATCTTCCATAACCTGTTGTGTGATGAAAACCCCGTGTGTCTTAAGGACTCTACGAACCTCTTCTACAAAAAACGGAGAATGCCTACATATTACAATGTCAAAAACTTCTTTTTTAAATGGCAATTTAGCTGCATTTGATAAAAACAAGAATATATTAGAAATTCCGGATTTTTCAAGATTTTCCTTTGCTCTGATTATCATATTTTTTGAATTATCAACTCCATAAGAATTTTTAACAAACTTAGAAATCTTCAGGAGCTTTTCTCCGCTTCCGGTTCCTATGTCCAGAAGTAAATGATCATTGAGAGCATACCTTTTAACTACATCCAGGAAATTCCACTTCTTGCCAAAAACCTTGACTTTCAATCCATCAAAATTCCATCCAATTCTGGAGCCAACTTCATCGTAGAGTTTCTTGTAGTTCATAAGAAATATTGGAATGTATTAAATTTAAAATTCAATTTCTTCCCCTGTTTTCATAACCTTTACAATTTTTTCCTTGAATTTTGACTCAAACACTTTCTTGAATTCCTCAGGGCTGGGATCTATCACAGGAAAAGTGCCGTAGTGCATTGGTATTACCATATTTGGATTCAGGAGCTCTGTGGCTTTTACTGCATCCTTCGTGCCCATTGTATACCTGTCCCCTATTGGGAGTAGAGCCAAGTCCAGCCCTTCCTCTCCTATGATTCTCATGTCTCCAAACAATCCAGTGTCTCCAGCATGGTAAATCCTTTTTCCATTCTTTTCTAAAACAAATCCTGCAGGATGACCAAGGTTGGAGCTGTGAAGAGCAAGAACCATCTTTATTTTCCAGCCACATGTGGAAATCTCTCCGCCTATGTTCATTCCCTCTGCCTTTATACCCCTCTTCAATGCTTCCTGGGCTATCTCATGAATCGCCACTATTGTGGCATCGTTCTTCTTTGCAATTTCAAATGCATCCCCAAGATGGTCTGGATGGTCATGCGTAACACATATAATCTTGCATTTTATTTCATTTGGTTCAAACGGGCACTTTGGATTTCCAGATATGAATGGGTCTATCAACAGCTCATCATCTATGAGAAAACAGGAATGGCCAAAATATTTTATTTTCATGGTTATGTTATGTTCTCCTTAATTTAAAAAATTTAACAAGAGAAAGATATTTAAAGTTTAGGAGTGTTATTATTGTTAGGTGACTAAGATATGGAAGTTGACTCTATCACTGGAACCGTCGTGAGAAACATACCATTTTTGATAATGAGAAACAGTGAGGAAAGAAAATACTTTATTTTAGAAATGAATCCACTTGAATACAGACATTTGGATATATCCCTTAGAAATAATCCTGATTATTTCACACTTATGATGAAGAGCTTTTTTGACATCACTGGAGAAAATGTCAAAGGACTCTATATTGATGACAGGGTTGGAATAGAAAAATATTACACCTCCACTCTTGAGTTAGGTAAAAATAAATTTGAAAGAGTTTCAACAGTACCCGGAATAGTAACGACAATGGTTGGAAAGGGAAAAATATTTGTTGATGACGATTTTCCAGTGAATGAGAGAAAGTTTAGGAGATATTTTGGATTGAAAAAGAATGATATAGAAGACCTTAAATTCAGAGACGTGAAGGGTTTTGTATATGACCCTGAACATAAAGAGTTTGAGGGTACAGATGCGTATAAAAAAATTGAATTTAAAGGAGAGAGAATGTTACAAGTCGCTCCCGAGACCAGCGCTAATTTTGGTGTTTATCTCTATGACGACAAAGAACTTTTAATAAATAAGCCGCCAGAGGAAATGCTTGAACCTAAACCTGGACCAATTCTGGGAATACATGAACTTGATGCACTTGCTCTCTCAAATGAGATTATTAAAAAATATGGAATTGGTGTGAGAGATGTGTACTTTGAAATAAATGAAAGTCCAGACAATGGAGTAATTACTCCGGAGAATGGCTTTGCTAGAATAGAATATAAGGGAAAAGAAAAAATATCATACGTAGATACTTTTGTGGGTGCCCTTGATCATTACACCAAAAATTTTTATGCAAAATTTGCCAAAATGAATAAAAATCTTAAAAATCCAGAAGTTGCTTAGTTTATTTCTTGAATGGATAAACAACAGGATTTTTTATCTTCTCGCACTTCTTGTCAGGCTTGCACACGCCAAAGGATTTGTAGAATTGTTGGTTGTCGCAATTTGGCGGTAGGAGGTCCCTGCTCTGGTTTTCAAACCACTTCAACTGGGTGGAAATATAATTGTCTTTCAAAGGCGGCCTGTTCTTCCTGTTCCATTCCATTATTCTTTTCTCAGTCTCTTCCCGAGACCAGCCCATTGTGGTAAGGAAATTGGCAAGTATGAAAACACTTCTTTTTCTCCCGTCAGACAACCCCTGAAGAATTGCCTTTATGCATGGGGGGAACTGCTTTTCATTTATCTTTTTGCCTCTCTTTATCTTTTTATTGGATTTTTTCTTTTCGGTTTTTTTCTGTGAAGAATACCAATCCAGCGCATCAACAATAAGGTCTGTTGCCTCCTGTGGTTCTGTTTTCTGGAAAAAGTCCAGCCTTGCCTTTACATTCTCTACTTTTGCATCATCCTTTTTGAAATCTTCCAAATTGTTTATAGGCACGCTGACAAGCCAGCTCTTTTCGTTCAATGAATAAGGAAGCCTGAACAGATGGCGCGAACCCCAGTCTTTTTCCACATCCACAAAAATGTAAGGTGTTATCTCCTCAAGCTGCTGGTTTAGCTCATCCACCAGCTCCCTTAAAGAGCCTTTCATCTTTATGAGGTCCTGAAGAAGATTATCTTTTATTTCGTTTCTTATGAATGCTGCTATTATCTGCGGGATTTTCGGAAATTGTTTTCTTGTCTCTTCATAATCTATTTTATGTGGAAAAGCTACCCATGGAACGCCGATATGAAATCCCCTGTTTCCTGAGAACTTCAACCCAGGCCTTCTTATGCCATGCTTTTTCAACGACTCTATAACCCTTTGTGCAGCAAGCTTGGATGCATCCAGACCAATTGCAGAATCTATGTCTATTATGAGGTCCCATCCTGTCCTTAAATCATTTAGCTCTTCCACACTTAATTTGGTATCAAGCTGCATTGGGTTCTTCCAGTGCTCAACAGAGCCATGAAAACTCACAGAACCCCTCCTGACCATTTCAACTATGTCCCTTGGATAAATCACCACATTGGGCCTGCTGATGAACGAACCATTTGACAAAGAAGATGATATCTCCCTGCCTTTGCAGTCCTTGAAAATCTTACCTAAAATCTCTTCCTGAGAATAATACCCGTAAATTTTTTTCAGATTCATAATAAACACTTATTTCTAAGTAATTTAACATTTTATTTAAATATATTTTAGAATTTCCTATGGAAACCCCACCCCCAAGTGACACCGAAAAGAATAAATATCTTAAATGTTATATTTATAATACCTATGGGGTGTGTCAAGGCAGTCGTCTTGTGCTCTCTATATTAACAACGTAAGACTTCGGTTTTATGTTGTAAGGTATGGAAATCTTCGGACGGAAATACCCTAATAATATAGAAAACGGGACGATAGGACTTGTTCCGAATGCCTTCTCCTCATAGGTTTTTTATATATATTTCTTATGCAATTATTCATTCACTTTAAAGAAGATTATAGATATCCCCATCTCTAATTGTGGGATAATTCTTTATATTGAATAAATTATGGAGAAAGTGTGAGACTGGATGGGTATCTTTCAATGGCTCATCAAAACTGTATATCTCTGACCTTATGTCTCCTCTCCACTTGGCTATTCTAAATGCTGCTTCATCGACTACATTTTCTTTAATCAAAGGTAATGTACCTGCATACGCACCAACTGCTCCAGCTATTGGATCACCCGTACATGAATAGGTAAATAAACTTCCAAAAGTCGCAAGTGCAACAGAAAGAGGGTAAAATATTTTATTGCTCATCCTGTTTTTTCTTTTCCTATCCCACTTTAAAACAGCATCGTTTGCCTCAACCATTTTCTTATGGCGTTCCTCTATGGTTATTTGTAACCCCAAAGCTTTTTCTTCCATAAACATAATTACACAGAAAAAGATTTAAGCGTTAATTCAGGATTAAAAAATATTTATTAACTGAAAATTAATTATTATCATGGCTGTTTTTAGAGGTTCTCCCGATGTTCCGGTGGCAAACGAATTAATAAAAAGACTGAACGAGAACACAAGAAGAATAAGAGACCTTGAAGAATTAAACCGCGCACTGGAAACTAAAATAGATGCGATAGAAGAAAGATTGTTAAAAAGGCAGGAAGAATTAAAAAACAGGTTCGAGGGGATTGGAGAAGATATAAAAGATTTAAATATAAGGTTAATGAAAATAGAAAATGATATAAAAAAAATAAAGAAAAATCTTGAAAAAACCGCTACAAAAGTCGAGCTTGATGAAATTTCAAACTTCGTAAAGCTCATGAATCCCATTAAGATGAATTTCATGACCAGAGACGAAGTAAAAAAAATGATAAAGGAGAGTAAATGATTTCGATTCCTGGATTGAAAAAAGAAGAAAAAAGAGAACCCGCTATTTCTAGGGTTGAAAAACTTAGTTCTGAAGGGAAAAGTGAGAAAGATATTATAAGGATAATGAGAGAAGAAGGATATCCAAATGAAGACATCTCAAGAGCTTTAAACAAAGCAATAAAGTTTAAGGTTACCGGCGCACCCGAACCGCAGCAATCTTTTGCAGATATGTCACCACCACAGGAACAGCCGAGAGACTTGCCGCAATTCATAGCGCCACAACCGACCAAGTCGTTTGATAATAATGTAATAGAAATGAATGAGGAAGAGGAAATTGGGCTGGAAGAACTGATACAGGAAATAATAGAGGAAAAGTGGAAGGACGTTGAAGGGGAGCTGAACGAAATTCAGAAGGGCTTCATACAGATACAGGACCAAATAGAGTACTTAACTGACCGAATAAACAAGCTTGAAAAAAAAGAGGAGGAAAAGAAAAAAGAGCTTAAGGAGATGATATCTGAAAGCACATCCCATATAGAAAATATAGAAAGCAGAGTTGGCTCAGTTGAGATGGCATTCAAAGAATTCTTGCCCAAACTAACTGAGAACGTGAGAGCACTCTCAGGAATAGTCAACGAAATTAAATCAAAAGAGAAGAAAAAATCATAAGCTTACTTCTTTCTGTGCCTCGTTGGGGCAATTTTTGGCAACCACCCTTACCTTCTGTAAGGTGCCTGATAAGTTGTCTGTTATATTTGTTATCAATATCATTCTGCTGCCTGCCTCCAAAGGGCTTGAAGAGGTTTTCTGGCTGTAAGGCATTGGGGAATAAATTTTTGTGTTGCCATCAACTGTAAGGCTGACCTCAAAATTGTAAAGCGATACCGTGCCAGTGTTGTCCAAAGTTATATTAACCCAATCTGTTGAACCAGACAAATTATAAGATATGTCAGAAGAGTCAAAATCTATTGAGGAAAACACACAGTCTATCTGCCCTTCTGAACCTTCTTCAACTTCATACATTTTTGACTTTGTTAAACCCGTGAACCATGGAGATATCATAGCCGCTACTGCTACAACAAATCCTATTAAAATTATAGAAGCTATGAGGGGGGAAACCCCCTTGGTGTTAGTCATAATTAATTTTTGTTTTTGTTATTTAAAATTAGCATATGAAAATACTTATATAAAAATATACAGAGATTTATTCATGGAGAAAAATATCCATGACATCCTTAATCAAGTTCTAAGAAAAGTAGTTCCAACACGTGAGGAAAGAGAAAGAACCGAGAGGCTTTGCAATAAAATTCTGGAAAGTTTTGATAAAGTCACCAAAGGAAAATTTCTTATAAAGCCCATGTTCTGCGGGAGCATAGCAAAAGATACATGGCTTGCCGGCAACAAGGATATTGACCTTTTCCTTCTCTTCAGGCCAAATGTAAGCAGGGAGAATCTGACCAAGTATGGTCTTCTCATTGGAAGAGATATTATAAAAAAATTATTTGGCGAGGTGGAAGTTGCATACGCAGAACATCCATATATCAGGGGATTTGTAGCCAATCATAGAGTTGAAATAGTCCCTGCATACAACATCAAAGATTCGGGCAAGATAAAAAGTGCAGTTGACAGAACACCATACCATGTAAGATATGTAAATGAGAAATTAAACAGAAACCTTACAAACGAAGTCAGGCTGCTTAAAAGATTCTGTAAGGGAATAGGCGTTTATGGCTCAGACCTTAAAACAGAAGGACTCTCCGGATACCTATGTGAATTGCTGATTATAGAATATGGCACATTTGAAAACCTGCTAAGGAATGTTCCGGGATGGCACCCGGGGATGGTTATAGACATTGAAAACCATTACAAAAACAAAAGCCAGGCAAAAAGAAAGTTCAAGAACAACCCATTAATTGTTGTGGACCCCGTGGACAAAAACAGGAACGTAGCCTCTGTACTGTCTGCAGAAAATTTCTTTTTATTCATAAAAAAATCAAAGGAATTCCTTGAGAAACCGGACATGAGCTTCTTTTTCAGCTCCCGAATTGAAACAGAACCTGAAGAAATTAAAAAACATATGGAAGAAAGGGGGACAAAATTTATATTTATAAAGTTTAGGGCTCCAACAACACACCAGGACATACTATGGCCACAGCTAAGGAAGTTGAGGAAAAGACTGACTGATGTCTTGGAAGACAGCGATTTCAAAATTGTCAGGAGCGATGTTTGGAGCGACGAAGTGAGATGCGTAATTGTCCTGGAACTTCTTGTTGACAAGCTTCCAAAAATACAAAAGAGAATCGGGCCTTCCATATTTGACATAGAAGGGAGCAGTGGATTTCTTAGCCGATATGAAAATTATAAAATACTTATAGAAGACAGCCAATGGGTTGTTGAATATCCAAGGAGATATAAAGAAGCCGTAGAGCTTTTGAAGGATTTTCTTGGGGAAGATTTTAAATCGCTGAAGGAAAGAGGTGTTCCAAAAAATTTAGCTGAAGAAATTCATGAAGATGTGGAAATATTCAGCGATGAACATGCAAGCAGACTAATAAGAAGATATGAAGACTTTAGAATATTTTTGAAAAAATACTTTGAAAAGGATTTGGTTTAGTTATTCCTTTTCTTTAGGAATATAATGTATATTTAAAGGAAATTTATCATCTTCTGGATAACTTCCATCCCCTTTAATTGTTCTTGGCCTGAAGAAAAGCATTCTTTTCTCTCCTCCACGCTTTTCCAATACTTCAAACCCATTTTCAAGTAGCTTAGTTATGTCCTCTACGTACTGGTCATTGTTCTCTTTGGTATAGTATCCACCATGTCTCTTGTAAATTTTCCAGGGGATTTCGCTCTTCTCATTCTTTGAAGGAATTTTCCTGAGATTAAAGTGGTCATAGAAAATACTACCTGGTTCTGCTTTACCCGGAAAATCTGGATTTTGATGATAGTTTCCACACCTTTTACAAAAATAAAATTCATCATTCAGCTTATTCATTCAACCACAAATAGGTATTATACCATCAGTTATTTAAGCTTTTTGCCACCAAATAATGATATAAGGTGAAATTATGGAAGAAAGAGAGATAGTATGCCATCCGATAATTTACCCAATCGACAAAAGAGAGGATAGAGCAGGATTAAGAATTGGAGAAGAAGTGAATGTAAAATTATTGTATGATAATGGTAATATAGTTGGAGTAGAATGCCCGTATAAAGACGGTTTTATCTGCAATGTACCGGATTATATACTCAAAAAGAATTTAGACGAACCGGATAAATATGAAAGAGGGCACTGCCTACCACAGATAAGATAGTGATAGAAAGTTTTAAATATCTAAAAGTTTTATTATTGATAAGTTCATTTGAAGCAAACACATTCTAAAAATAATAAATGCTTGATTGGGTGAAATTTTTGGACGATAACATTAAGAAAACTGGAACAACAACTGTTGGATTAATATATCAGGCTGGCAGTGGAGGAGTTGTTCTTGGGTCAGAAAAAAAAGCAACAATGGGATATTTAATAGACAGCAAAAAAGCCAGGAAAATCTATTCAATAGATAACAGAATAGGAATAACAACAGCAGGGAGCGTTGGAGACGTACAGACTATAGTAAGGTATATGAGAGCTGAAGCCAGCATATATAAATTCCAGAAAGGAAAACAACTAAGCGTAAGAGCTCTTACAACGTTGTTGGCCAACATACTTCAACAAAACAAATATTTTCCATTCCTGGGACAGTTTATTGTCGGGGGATATGATGAAAAAGGTCCGCAGATATTTTCATTGGATCCTGTTGGCGGCATAGTAGAAAACGATAAGTTTTATTCAACCGGCAGCGGCTCGTCAATGGCTTTTGGCGTCCTGGAAGACGGCTTTAAAGAAAAATTAAATAAGGAAGAGTCAATAAAGCTGGTTGTAAGGGCCATAAAAGCAGCCATAAAGAGAGATATAGGCTCCGGGGGAAGCATCGCTATTGCTGTTATAGATGAAAACGGATATAAAGAATTGTCAGAGGAAGAGATAAAATCTTTTGAATAAACCAACATTTTTAGAAATTTTAATATAAGAATTATTTTTGAATCGCAACTCACAAGTCACTACCTCTATGGAACATGATGAAATTATAGGTGAAGTTCAATGAAAATCAGACAAAATCAAGATCAAAAAAGAGATTTTGAACTTTTCATTGAAACCATTGGTGAAGTTCAATGAAAATCAAGGAACTTCGTTCCAACCTCTCAAAACAAAAGTTGGTGATATGTTTTGAAAATCAAAGATGATGTGGAAGAAAGCCTTCCTAGTAGAGCTCAAATATCTGAGATATGTTTTGAAGGGTCTGAAATAGTGGTTTATGTAAAAAATAAAGACTTTTTCATAAACAACGGAGCTGATATAAAAGAGCTTGTCAGCAGACTTAAGAAAAGGGTGGCAATCAGACCAGATATCTCAATAACAACTGATATGGAAACCGCAAAGGAAACAATAAAGAAAATTGTACCCAAGGAGGCAGGCATAGATGAAATTACTTTTGAGCCGGCATTCGGAAGACTTACAATAGAAGCACAGAAGCCGGGGCTTGTCATAGGAAAGGGTGGGGAAACTCTTAAGAAAATAAAGAAAGAAACTGTATGGGCGCCAATAGTTAAAAGGGCTCCAAGCATACCATCCGACGTTGTCCAGACAATCAGGAGAGTAATATTCAAAGAATCTGAATTCAGGAAAAAATTCCTTAACAAGATGGGAGAAAAAATTCATACTGCTGAAAAGAAAGAAATCGATTGGATAAGGATAGGATTTTTAGGTTCTGCAAGAGAGGTGGGAAGATCCTCTTTGCTTTTACAGACGCCCGGAAGCAATGTGTTGCTGGATTGCGGAGTCAAGCCAAGCGGGGATGACTTTCCGTATTTGAATGCTCCGGAATTTGACATAAAGAAACTGGATGCCGTTGTACTTTCACACTCGCATCTTGACCATTGTGGATTCATACCGTATCTCTATGAGTATGGGTACGAAGGTCCTATGTATTCAACGCCGCCAGCCAGAGACCTTATGGCACTGCTGTGCTTAGACTACATAGACGTGGCCCAAAGGGAGGGAAACAAGGTCCCATACTCTAAAAAAGATATAGAAAATGTTATAAAACACTCTATAACGCTAAACTACGATGAGGTAAGTGACATAACACCCGACATGAGAATAACATTCCAGAACGCGGGTCATATACTTGGAAGTAGCCTTGTGCATATACACCTTGGGGAAGGACTTCACAACATAGTTTACACTGGCGATTTCAACTTTGGAAAATCAAGATTATTCAATCCCGCATTCACACAGTTTCAGAGAGTTGAAACACTGATAATGGAAAGCACTTATGGCGGCGCTGAAGACATTCAACCACCAAGAGAGGAAGCAGAAACGAAGCTGATAAACATAGTTATGAAAACTTTGAAGAACGGTGGCAAGGTCCTAATACCATCATTTGCTGTTGGAAGAGCGCAGGAAGTTATGTGCATATTGGCAGACATTCCAAATTTCAACTACCCTGTTTATCTTGAAGGGATGTTGTGGGATGCCACAGCCATTCATACAACCTATCCGGAATACCTAAACAAAAATATACAGTATAAAATATTCCACAAGGGAGAAAATCCATTTTTAAAACCAATCTTTAAGAGGGTTGGCTCTACAAAGGAAAGAAAGGAAATTCTTGAAAGCACCGAACCCTATGTTGTGATAGCGACTTCTGGTATGTTAGTGGGAGGCCCTGCAATAGAATATCTTAAGTCATTTGCAGAAAACCCAAAAAACACTTTAATGTTCGTTGGTTATCAGGCAGAGGGAACCTTCGGAAGAAAAATACAAAAAGGATGGACCGAAATGCCCATTGTGAATGACAAAGGCAAAAGGGATGTATTGGAAATAAAGATGAATGTTGAAACCATAGAAGGGTTGAGCGGACACTCAGACAGAAACCAGTTGATAAACTTTGTCTATAAGCTTGGCGATAAACCCAGAAAAATCATTTTGAACCATGGTGAAGAGAGCAAGAGTATAGACCTTGCAAAATCACTTCACAAACTGTTCAAATACGAAACAATTGTCCCGAAGAATCTGGAGATAATAAGGCTAAGGTAAATCAATGAAACCAAATTCATCTATGTAGAAAGCTGTGTCAAGCAAAGCGTTTGTTGTCTTGGTTTTAGTCAAATAATTATCATCTGCTATACCTAATTCAAATCTGTGGCTTTGCCTGAGAAGAAGTCTAAGATACATTACAGAAGTATAGTGTAAACACTAAACTTTAAATACATAACTAAAAGCAAAGCCCCTGATGGGACTTTTTAAGAATCACAAACTTTCTGCGTTGCTTCTGTCTACCCTTGCAAAACTTGGAGTCACCACAACAAAGTTCTCGTCAACTCCTGCTATGTCGCCGTTTATTGCTGTCACTGTTTTTCTCAATCTTTCTATTGCTCTTTTTAATTCTGACATATCTTTTTCTTTCAAAGTTTTTATCTTTACAAAAACTATGTTTCCATCCCTGACTGCCTTCTGCACAGAATCAACATCTCCATAATCATTTACCTGAGCAATTTTTATTGAGATTGCGTCTATGTTTGGTGCAGCTTCATGGTTTATCTCTAAAAAATCGTCTTCATTTATGTCTTCTCTTCCACCCAAAAGTCTTCTCTTTAAAGGCATTTTAATACACCCCCCATATTTCTTATATTAAAAAATGAAAATTCATTTTCATGCATTTCGTCACACCTCCTGAATTTATTGGTGATATAAAATATAAAAAGTTGATTTTATATGCCATCACCTTGTATCTATTCATTATTTAAGAATATAACTATTTAAATCTTAGGAGTATTGTAGCGCTTCCAACATGGAAACTATGTTCCATACCTGGGTTCTTGCATACGATGGTATGTTTGGGTCATTTGAAACTTCGTCCAGTATTGAGACGCATGCGTTTATTCTTACTGACAAATCCTCCTTTTCATCTTTCAAATTCTGAATGCACTCATCACATGAAGCCCTTATGTTTTTTGGCACTGACATGTCTTCAGCAATTTGTGATAACGATTGAATTATAGCATTAATATCCATAATATCACCCCCTTAACAATTCAGGATATTATTAGTATTATTCAGTTGCCAAGAATAAAAAGCTTTCGGACGATGCCCCTGAATACACGCAAAATAAATTACAGAAGGAAATTTTACAAACTAACTCGTAGTAAAGCTCCAAATTAAACTTTCTGTAGCATATTCTCCGTCAGTTAGATTTACAAACCAATAATAAGTTTTACCTGAATATAACCCTGACCAATCATGGGTAGCATTAGAACCGCTTGGGACACTTGTGTCAGTTCCCAAAAGATTGTTATCTGTTCCAAACTGGTAAAGTTTATGATCCCAACTACCGATGTAAATGTAACCATTTGCTACTGCTGGAGAAGAATACACCACACCCCCAGTTGTATATTCGGCGATTTTTTGGGAAACATTTGAAGCGTTTAATTGGTACAGATTAAAACCACCTCCTACGTACACGTAACCGTTTGCCACTGCTGGAGAAGGATATCCATCTCCAGTTGCGGATTCAGCGATTTTTTGTGAAACATTGGAAGCATTTAGCTGGTAAAGTTTACCATCATCACTTCCAACGTATACGTAACCGTTTGCCACTGCTGGAGAAGAATCCACATCATCACCTGTTGCGTATTCAGCGATTTTTTGGGAAACATTTGAAGCGTTTAATTGGTACAGATTAAAACCACCTCCTACGTACACGTAACCGTTTGCCACTGCTGGAGAAGGATATCCATCTCCAGTTGCGGATTCAGCGATTTTTTGTGAAACATTGGAAGCATTTAGCTGGTAAAGTTTACCATC
>CAYNRH010000023.1:0-13004 GCA_964399605.1 uncultured archaeon
AATTGATTTCCGAAGGAAGATGAAAGCAAAGAAAGCCGGGTGTCGAGGGTTCGAAACTGCCTTTCTTTTAGAAAAAGAAAGGGCAGTAGGAAAGAAAACTACGATTGTCCCTCTGGGCCCGCCAAAAAATAAAATGGTGTTAAGAATGAAAGAATTTGACATAACGCAACATATCCTGGTTCCGAAGCATGAAATCCTGTCCAAAGAAGAGAAAAAAGCACTTCTGGAGAAATTAAACATATCTGAAAAACAACTACCCAAAATATTTGAATCTGACCCTGTCATAAAGATATTAAATGCAAAAATAGGAGATGTAATAAAAATCACAAGAAAGAGTCTCGTTGCAGGGGAATCAGTTTATTATAGGATTGTAATAAAAGAGTGATTATTATGAAAGATTTTCAAGCAATATTAAGAAGTTTTGTAGATGAAAGGGGTTTAATAAAATATCAAATAGACAGTTACAATGACTTCATTAAAAACAGGCTTCAGGATATATTTGATGAAATTGGGACCATAAATCCAGAGAACGAAAAACTCAGAGAATTTAAAGTTAAATTGGGAAGAGTAAGACTTGGCAAACCAAGCGTAAAGGAAGCAGATGGCTCGTTGAGGGAGATACTCCCAATTGAAGCAAGACTTAGAGACCTGACATATGCAGTTCCAATATTTCTTGAGATGACTCCAATTATAGGTGATAACGAACAAGAAACATCCGAAGTTAAAATAGGTGAGCTTCCTGTTATGTTGAAGAGCGAGTTGTGTCCACTCTCCAAAATGACAAAGGAAGAGTTGATAAAAGCTGGTGAAGACCCAAATGATCCAGGCGGTTATTTTATAATAAACGGCACAGAAAGAGTTTTGACGTTGATAGAAGAAATTGCACCAAATAAAGTTATTATTGAAATGAAAGATGGTGAAGCTTCAGCAAGAATCACAAGTGAAAGGAGAGGATGGGGACAGAAGCATACCATGGCAAGAAAGAGTGACGGTATATGGACTATATCATTTGCAAGCCTTAAGAAATTTCCGGTTATAGTTGTATTAAGAGCACTGGGACTAGATAGTGACAAAGATATTATTGATGCAATAAATGTAAAACCTTCCTACAACGAGGAAGTTTATATAAATCTTTATGAGACAGACGTAACCAGTACTGAGGAAGCTCTTGAATATATAGGCAAAAAAATGAAAGTTTATCAAAAAGAATATAGGAAGGAAAGAGCAGAGCAAATAATAGACAAGTACCTTCTTCCACATATCGGTCAAGATCCAAAAGACAGGATAAGAAAAGCCAAGTATCTTGCAAGAATAGTCCTTAAATTAATAGAGCTGGCGCACGGTGAGATAGAAGAAGATGATATAGACCATTATAGCAATAAGAGATTGAGAACAGCTGGCGATTTGTTGGAAATATTAATAAGGAGTATACTTCTGGGAAGATGGGGTTTAATAGAGAGAATAAATTATAATTATCAAAAAATAGCAAAAAGGGGTAAAATACCGTCTGTCTCCACAGTAGTAGAAAGTAATGTTTTGACAAGCCAAATAAAATCTGCGCTGGCAACCGGCTTATGGGTTGGTGGAAGAACTGGTGTGAGCCAAAGGCTGGAAAGGACAAATTTCATAAGGTCATTGGCACATCTAAGAAATGTTGTTTCGCCATTGTCAACTACACAAGAACACTTCAAGGCAAGAGAACTGCACGCAACACACTGGGGAAGATTAGATCCATCAGAAACTCCAGAGGGACCAACTATAGGTCTCAGAAAATACCTAGCAATGATGGCAGAAATAACTACAGGATTATCCCCGGAAGAAAACGAAGAAATAATTAAAAATCTTAAATTAAAGGTGGAATAATTGGCTACTGTATTTTTAAACTGGGCATTCATAGGAGAAACCAAGAATCCAAAGTCTCTTGTAGAAGAAATAAGAAATAAAAGAAGAAGTGGCGCATTGCCTTCCGAAATTAATGTTTACTACGATGAAAATTTGGATGAAATAATAATAAACACAGACAACGGAAGAATAAGAAGGCCTGTAATAGTTGTGAAAAACGGAAAACCTAAATTGACAGAAAAACATATTAAAGATTTAGCTGCTGGGAAAATAAAATTTGATGACCTAATAAAATCTGGTATTATAGAATATCTGGATACTGATGAAGAAGAAAACAGCTACATAGCAATACGGCCTGAAGAAGTCACCAAAGAGCACACACACCTGGAGATAAATCCACTCGTCATTTTTGGATTATCTTCTTCTTTAATACCTTATGGAGAATACGATCGTGGTGACAGAGTCAACTTCGGGGCAAAAATGATAGGACAGAGCCTTGGTTTTTATGTTTCTAATTTTATGATAAGGACTGACACTAAATCAAATATACTTCTTTATCCGCAGGTTCCACTCTCAACGACTCAGACATTTGATGTTTTTGATTTGAATAAGCATCCAGGCGGACAAAATGTTGTTATAGCATTGCTAACGTATGGAGGATACAACATGGAAGACGCAATTATTCTTAATAAAGGCAGTATAGAGAGAGGGTTCGGGAGATCATTTTTCTTTAGGACATATCAGACAGAGGAAACCAGATACGGCGGTGGACAAACAGATGAAGTAAAGATACCTGACAAGGATGTCCGTGGATATAGATCAGAAAGTTCGTATGCTTTTTTAAACGAAGATGGTATAGTGGCGCCAGAAACTCCATTGAAAGGCGGTGATGTACTGGTTGGAAAAACTTCACCCCTGAGATTCTTGGGGAGAGATGAGTTTTTGAGTGGAATACAAAACAGAAGAGAAACATCACTATTAGTTAGGCACGGTGAAAAAGGCATAGCAGACAAGATATTGCTTTCTGAAACACAAAATGGGGATAAGCTGATTAAAGTTACTGTCAGGGATTTAAGAATACCGGAACTTGGAGATAAATTTGCATCAAGACACGGACAAAAAGGTGTCGTCGGACTGATAATACCTGAAGAAGATATGCCGTTTACTGAAAATGGCATCACGCCAGACATAATAATGAATCCGCACTCAATTCCATCAAGGCTGACAATAGGCCAGTTATTAGAGATTCTCGGAGGCAAGGTAGCTGCATTGAGAGGAAAGAAAAATGATGGTACCATGTTCAACTGCGAAAGAGAAGATGATATAAGAAAGGAACTGCAAAAGTTGGGATTTAGAAATGACGGCAAAGAAGTTCTTTACAACGGTATAACAGGAGAAAAAATGGAAGTTGAAATTTACATAGGAATTATTTATTATCAAAAATTAGAGCATATGGTAGCAAACAAGATACATGCAAGGTCAAGAGGTCCAGTAGCACTGCTTACAAAACAGCCAACTGAAGGCAGAGCAAATGAAGGCGGTTTAAGGCTCGGTGAAATGGAAAAAGACTGCCTGATAGCACACGGTGCACCATTAGTATTAAAAGAGAGATTCTCGTCAGATGAAGTTGAAATACCAATATGCAAAAAATGTGGAATAGTTGCAGTCTATGACTGGAGAAAAAACAAATACCATTGCCCCCTGTGCGGGAAGGGAAGCAATATTGAAACCATAAAAATGAGTTACTCGTTTAACCTTATGTTGAATGAATTAAAATCCTTGCTAATATTTCCAAAAATAAGATTAGAGGAATGATGGTGATTTGATGAAAAAAAGAATATCAGCGGTACAATTCAGCTTGTTGTCACCCAAAGCTATAAAGAAAATAGCGACTGCTGAAATAACAAGATATGACTTATATGACAAAGACGGGTATCCAGTCGAAGGAGGAGTTATGGACCCAAGACTTGGAGTAGTTGACCCAGGAATGAGGTGCAGGGTCTGTGGCGGTGGAGTGGGAACGTGCCTTGGACACTTTGGGTATCTGGAACTTGCAAGACCTGTTATACATGTAAGGCATGTGAAGACAATATACAAACTTCTAAGAGCAACGTGTGAAAAATGCGGAAGAGTATTAGAAAGCCCAGAGGAGCTTAAAAAAACAGATAGCCCACTTTACGATTTATACATAGCCAAAAAAACAAAGTGCCCTTACTGCGGAGCAAAACAAAGAAAGATAAAATTGCAAAAGCCATATACTTTTACAGCAGACGATAAACCTTTGACGCCGCTTGAAATAAGAGAATGGTTTGAAAAAATAACAGACTCTGACTTAAAAATGCTTGGCATAAACGGCGGAAGACCAGAGTGGATGATAATAACGCTTCTTCCCATACCACCAGTCACCGTGAGGCCATCCATAACATTAGAAACAGGAGAAAGGTCTGAAGATGACTTGACACACAAGCTTGTTGATATAGTGAGGATAAATCAAAGGCTTAAGGATAACATAGCAATAGGAGCACCAGACTTTATAATAGATGACTTATGGGAATTGTTGCAATACCACATTTCAACTTATTTTGATAACAATCTTTCCGGAATACCACAAGCAAGACACAGGAGTGGTAGAGCGTTGAGGACACTTTCCCAGAGATTGAAAGGCAAGGAAGGCAGGTTTAGAAGCAATCTTTCCGGAAAAAGAGTTAATTTTTCATCAAGGACTGTTATATCGCCTGATCCAATGATAAGCATAAACGAAGTTGGCGTTCCAGAAGTTGTGGCAAAAGAATTAACTGTTCCAGTGAGAGTAAATAAAAGAAACATAAATACTCTTAAATCAATTGTGAAAAAAGGTCCAAATAATATTGATGGTGCAAATTACATAGTAAGGCCTGATGGAAGAAAAAAGAAAATAACTGAAGAAAATGCAAGTGAAATAGCAGAAGAAATAACTGAGGGATACATGGTAGAAAGGCACCTCAAAGATGGCGACATAGTGATTTTCAACAGGCAACCATCACTACATAGAATGAGCATGATGGCACATAAGGTTAGAATAACACCATGGAGAACATTCACACTGAATCTATGCGTGTGCGCTCCTTACAATGCTGATTTCGATGGGGACGAAATGAATCTCCATGTGCCACAAACAGAAGAAGCGCAAACTGAAGCAAAAATGCTTATGTCCGTGGAAAAAAACATAAGAAGTCCAAGGTATGGTGGTCCGCTAATTGGATGCATCCAGGACCACATATCAGGAAATTACATATTAACAAAAGAAGGGACGAAAATAAAAAGGGATGATGCAATTCAAATTCTTCAAAACATAGGAATAGAAAAAAATATAGAAAAAGATGTTATAACTGGAAAAGAACTTTTTAGTCTCTTATTACCAGATGACCTAAATGTAGAATTCAAAAGCAACGCATGCATAGGATGTGAAACTTGCGTAAAAGAAGAATGCCCTTACGACACATATGTTTATATAAGAAATGGAAAACTTGAAAAAGGTGTTATAGATTCCAAAGCAATAGGAAGAGATAAGGGTCTCATTATTGACATAATAGAAAAGAAATATGGGAGCGAAAGGGCAAAGGAATTCTTGGATCAAGTATCCAAACTGGGAATAAACTTCTTGAGCAGGCACGGGTTTACAATTGGAATATCTGATGTTGACATACCAAAGGAAGCAAAAAAGAAAATAAATAATATTGTAAAAAATGCTGAATTGGAATGCGAAAATCTAATTAAAAAGTATGAAGAAAATGATTTGGAACAACTTCCAGGTCAGACACTAAAAGAAAGTTTAGAAACATATATATTGAAAGCATTGAGAAACGTTCTTGATGAAGCATCTAACATAATTGAGGATAACCTAAAGGAAAACTGCGCTGTTATAATGGCAAAATCTGGAGCACGAGGTAGCATGCTAAACTTAACTCAATTGGCAGGTTCAATAGGGCAACAGACAATTCAGGGAGAAAGGATCCACAGAGGATATAAATTAAGGACACTGCCTCACTTCAAAAAAGGCGAGCTTTCCCCAGAATCACATGGTTTTGTGCCTGCATCATTCAAAGATGGACTGGATCCATTCGAATTCTTCTTCAATGCCATGAATGGAAGGGAAGGCCTTATGGATAAATCTCTTAGAACAAGAAAATCCGGATATATGGAAAGGAGACTTGTAAATGCTTTGCAGGATCTAAAAGTAGAATATGACGGAACAGTTAGAGATGATAGGGGTGTCATAGTGCAATTTATTCCAGGCGAGGATTATATAGACCCAGCAAAAAGTGAATGGGGAAAATTGAATATAGAAAGAATAATAAAGGATGAAATTGGTGAATGACCATGTACGATGAATTGATATCAGGATTGGAATTTCCAGAAAAGCTTAAAGAAGAAATAAAGAATAATTTTGAAAAATACAAACTCACAAAAAAACAAGCCGAGAAATTAATAGAAAAAATCAGGGAAGCATACAAAAAAATGTCATACGAACCAGGAGAAGCTATCGGGGTAATAGCTGCACAGTCCATATCAGAACCTGCCACCCAGATGACGATGCGTACATACCACACGGCAGGGGCTGCTGCAAAACAGGTTTCACTGGGTCTTCCAAGATTAATAGAAATAGTTGACGCAAGAAGAGAGCCTTCAACTCCATTGATGGAAATTTATCTTAAAAAGGAATTCAATACAAAGGAAAATGCAACTAAAGTGGCAAAAAAAATAAAAGAAACTAAATTAAAAAATATTGTTCTGGAAGATGTAATAGATTTAGTCAATTCATATATAGAGCTTAAAATAGATAGAAAATACATGAATGAAATTGAAGTGAATGATGATTTCTTAGTAAAATTAATTAAAAAATACATAAAGAATTATGATGCAGAAATCGATGGGGATATCCTGAAGATAAAAGCAAAAAAAGAAACCACGATAAGAGAGCTTCAAAAAACAAAACTTAAAGTTTTTGACATAAGCTTAAAGGGAATACGTGGTATAAACCAGGCAATTGTAATGAATAAAAATGGTGAGTGGTTTATAACAACGTTAGGCTCTAATTTAAAAAAAGTTCTTGATATAAAGGAGGTTGACTTAACAAGATTCTTCTCAAATGACATAAACGGAGTAGAAAAACTATTGGGAATAGAAGCAGCAAGAAATGTTATAATAATGGAGGCATGCAAAACACTTGCAGACCAAGGTCTTGATGTGGATTCAAGGCACTTAATACTTGTGGGTGACACAATGACAACTGACGGAACAGTAAAAGCAATAGGAAGATATGGTGTATCTGGCGAAAAAAGGTCCGTATTGGCAAGGGCAAATTTCGAAACTACTGTAAAGCATTTAACAGATGCTGCAGTAGAGGGTGAAGTAGACAACCTTGATTCAATAGTAGAAAACATTCTTATAAATCAAGTTGCACCAATAGGAACAGCTGTTTGCGATCTTATGTTCAAAACAAAAAGAAAAACTGGTGGGAAAAAATGAAAATTAGTGAGAATGATATTAAGAAAATTTTAAAGGAAAAGAAGGTTTTATTTGGTTCTAAACAGGCAAAAAAAGCCTTAAAACGCGGTATTCTTGAAAAAGTGATAGTTTCAAACGATGCTATAGGCAATGAATTCAACGAGAAGTATAAATTAACGTTTGACGAAAGCTCAAAAAAACTTGGAATAATATGTAACAAGCCATTTAATGTATCAGTGATAGCTATCCTAAAAGAGAGTGAGTAAAAGTGATAAAGAACTTTGATATGAAAACAATCGGCTTCATAAGCACATTTGAAAACGTAACAAAGAATTCTGTACTGGACTGTATATTTGATGAAAAGAATATATGTTTTTTGGTAGAACCCGGAAAGATAGGAACATCAATTGGAAAAAACGGGAAAAACATAAAGAAATTACAAAAGATTTTCAATAAAAATATTAAAATTTTTGAATACAATGAGGATTCCAAAAAATTTATAAAAAACATGATTCCTGAAGCAGAAACCATAGAAATTAAAGACGGAAAAGCATTTGTGACTTTGAACTCCCAAACAAAAGGCAAGGTTATTGGGAGAAATGGGTATAATATAAACAAAACAAGAGAAATACTCAAAAGAAACTCTAAAATAAGTAAATTGGAAATCAAGTGAACTTCATCCTATTTATATATATAATTTTCATTAAATATTTGACATGGGCCCATAGCTCAGTCTGGTAGAGCACTCGGCTCTTAACCGAGTTGTCGGGGGTTCGAAACTGCCTTTCTTTTAGAAAAAGAAAGGGCAGTAGGAAAGAAAACTACGATTGTCCCTCTGGGCCCGCCAAAAAATAACCACGTATATAAGAAGAAGTAAATCATATCAATGTAACGTCATCTATTCTTACAGATGAAACTCCATCTATTCCTGACAATTTATCTTCTATGTCATCCGTCCCCTGTCCAGCAGCATCTGGCCTTATTATCATCAATTTAAGGTTTTTTAGACCGAATCCTATATTCTCCTCTTTTACATCTTTTATGTCTATAGTATTCTTTATTTTCTCAATCAATTCATTTAAATTAATATCAGGCCCTTCAGGAACAACTGTAACTGAAATAGCAACACTACCCATAAAATCACACAATCATTTCTTTTTGTTTCTGTTTATATCTTTATTCTTCCAGTTCTCGTTTTTTATTTTTGAAGTCTTCCCAAAACCACATGCAGAGCAGTACCCTTTTTTCTTGTTGTATGAATACCTGCCACACCTTCTGCAACGTATATGAGTTGTCCTCTGATGCTTACCAAAAGAAGGAGTACCTTTAGTCATTTTAATCACACCCTACTCCGGAGATACAAACAGTATATTATCTCCACGAATCACTATGGTACCAAGTTTTGTTGTCTTGTCATTATTTATTTTTTCTGCATTCTCTAACCACAAATTAATGTGCAAGTCGAATGCTTTCAAGACTCCTGTAATCTGGTCACCATCTTTCAAGCTTATTATCACTCTTTTTCCTTTAGACTGGTTTAACGCATCCAGTGGTCTGCTGTCTTCTGTCATACACTTTCTTTAATAGTTAATATATTTAAAGTTTTTGCAACAATGAACAGTTATATATTTAAATAAATCAATCAAATAATATTAGAAATTCGGTGATTATATGATTACACAAGGAAAAAGTAGAAAAACAAAAACAGGCTCGATTTATCATAGAAACAGGAAGAAGAAAAAATATGAAATGGGTAGAGAAAAAATATACGTCAGAATCGGTGAAGAAAGAAAGAAAATTATAGACTCCCGTGGAGGAAACAGAAAAATCAGAATACTGTCCACTCAAACTGCAAATGTGATTGATTCCAAAACAGGAAAATCCTCAAAGGTAAAAATAAAAAGCGTTGTTGAGAATCCCGCTGATATGCATTTCGTAAGAAGAAACATTATTACAAAGGGTGCCATAATAGAAACTGAAAAAGGAAAAGCCAAGGTAACTTCAAGACCATCACAGGATGGTATCGTGAACGCTATTCTAATTGAATAATTTTCTTAAATGCTGTTTCTTAATTAAAGAATTAACTTGCGCATCCGCCACCACTGGATGCACCACTACCAGAACCAACTGGGCCAAATCCTGGAGACTCTGCAGCTGAACTCAATGTTTGCTGGCATTCATCTGGCGGATTGTTGAAAGCTGAACATATTGCTTCCTTTATTGCCTCTGGCGACCTTGCAACTGAAATAGTTTTTCCATTAAGCACAAACGTTGGCGAACCTCTAACACCATACTGCTTATTCAGTGCATCGTCAACTGGGTAAGGTGGGAACTGGCTTGTGCTTTCCTGGAATGTTTTTGTTATCTCAAATTCCGTGTCTGCATCCTGTATGCATGTGTCTATTTTCGACTTGTCAATTCCTGCTTCCTGCAGGCAGTTCTCGTAATCATGTTTCTCGACATAGCACCTTAAATAGTCAGCAAGTTTTTCCCTCGCTTCTTTCTGGACACAATATATTCTTGTATTGTCCTTCATCTCGTCTTCTCCGTGCATAATATAATTAACAAAATTCACTTCAATGTCTGCCTTGTCGCCAAGAAGTTCTATAACAGGTATGTATGCCTTTAAGAATTGCAAACCATAAGGACAATGCGACATCACAAATGCCTGTGCAATGGGTTTATCTGATTTTTGAATATTTTGAGATACTGTAGTTGTTGTTGTTTCTGACTGCGCTTTTTTTTCTTCTTCGAACTTAACCATATCTATTCCACTTGGGAAAAGCATTTTTCCATCTTCTGTAATATAAGACTCAACTTCCTGTGACTGAGGTCCAACCGAAATTTCAAACGTTATTTTATAAAGACCGTTGTCTTCTTCAACATCCTTTATAGATATGTTTGTTCCTGGTCTTACCATATTTTCTTTTATAAAACTTAATGCCTTCTCTCCGGCAACATCAGAAGTTACTCTTCCTGTAATCCCCTTGCAACCCAACCCACTTAAAATAATAATCAAAAGTACAACTATTATAATAGTTGAAGATAAAAAAGATGCTCTCCAAACATTTCTTTTCTTAGTTGTGTGTGTAGAGTGCTCTGCATGTTCTTTATGCTCTTCCTTTTTTTTCTTATGATGCTTAGACAAGAAATCACCTTAATGGAAATATTAAGTTCATGATATATTTAAATGTTTCCTTCCCCCTTATTGTATTTATGAAATTCAATCAAATTCTTTGTAGGTATGGTGAGCTCGGGCTCAAAAAGGAATATACAAGAAGGTTTTTTGAAGATAAAATAATTTCCAACATAACAAAAGGCTTGAAATCCAAGAAGATAACCTTTAAAATAAAAAGGGAATCCGGAAGGTTTTTCGTGAAGACAAAACAAATTGAAGAGTCGTGTGAAGTCCTTAAAAAAATATTTGGATTAACCAGCATCTCACCGGTTAGAGAAGTCATAATAAAAGCGGATTTAGAGAAATTGATCCTTCATGCAGAGAGATTTGCCAAGAAATTCATAAAAAAGGAAGATACGTTCGCCGTTAGGGCCAGAAGAACTGGAAACGACGCCTTTACAAGCCAAATGATAGAAAGAAGAGTTGGCGCAAGGGTTATTGAAAAGACCGGTGCAAAGGTTAATCTAACAAAACCAGACAAAACACTTTACATAGAGGTAAGGCAGAACAGAGCATTCTTCTTTAATGAAAAAATAAAATGCCCCGGAGGAATTCCACTTGGAACACAGGGAAGTGTTGTTCTCATGCTATCAGGTGGTATTGATTCAGCAGTTGCTGGCTGGATGATGATGAAAAGAGGCTGTAAACTCATACCAATTTATTTTGACAATTCCCCATACAGTGACTTCAAGATAAACCTCAAGAAAGTTAAATATGTTTTAGATAAGCTAAACGAATGGTCAATAGGACATAAAATGAAATTATATGTAGCAAAAAATGGAAAGTTCCTTAATGAAGTTGTTGAGAAATGCCAGCCGAATCTTACATGCCTCTTATGCAAAAGAATGATGTATAGAATTGCCGAAGAATTTGCAATAAAAAAAGGTGCAAGGGCAGTAGTGACGGGAGAAAATCTGGGACAGGTGGCTTCACAGACACTTGACAACATATATGTCCTTAACCAATCAGTTAATATACCAATACTGAGACCTATCATAGGGTTCAACAAAGAAGAAATTATTGACATGGCAAGAGACATAGGAACATATGAATCATCAATACTCCCAACCAGCTCTTGTGATGCTGTTCCGGACTCTCCAAGAACTAAAGGCAGAATCGATGAAATTTTAAGAGAAGAAAAAAAGCTTGATATGAAAAAACACACTGAAAAAATATTGAAGAATATAAAAACTTTTTAATACAAAAAACCTAATCTATTTTATGAGAAAGAAAATACCTAATTCTGAACTTGTCAAGAGGATTATATATTATACACTGAAGAGGCGTGGCGTTGTTCACACCCAGGATGAATTATCCGAACTCGTTTTGAGAGAATTAAAAAAACTCAATAAAAAATTTACAATAACTCCCCAGAGGGTTAGAAAAATAGCACTTCTGGTAGACAACATAGAAATAATTGTAAAGACAAAAAAAAGCAAAAAGACAAAACCAAAGAAATGCCCCGTTTGTGGAAATAAGCTTACTCCAATCCATGCAAAAAATCTTCTTGGAGAAAAAATAGTGATTGGATTCAGATGCGACATATGCAACTATCACGGAGATGAAAAATTCTTTGCCCCAATGAAATATCAATTCAAGCTTTTGAAGAAGTGATTGCATCCAGCAACTCACATGTCTTGCAGACACTCCTTGATGTCGGCTCACCACACCTTGGGCATACCTTAACTTTTCCTCCCTTGTCCTTAAAGGTTTTAAGAAGCGCCGGTTTCAAAGTATCATAAAACTGTATAATGTTGTACTTTGTTCCTGAATACTTTTCCTCCATATTGTTCAAAAAATCCTTTATGTCAAACCTTATACTGTCCTTTGAATTCGGGCAAACCGACCGGTGCACCTCAATACCATTAAGCAGGCAATAAAGTGTTGTCTCTTTTTCCGGAATATTTCTAAGAGGTTTTACCCTTGTAACAAACTCCTTCCTGCTTACCACTGCAGGCTTTGCACCAAGTCTGACCAGCCTGTTTACATCTCCCTTGAGATAGTTCAAGAAAATACTTTGAATCTCGTCATCAAGATTGTGGCCAACCGCAAGTTTTGTTGCACCCAATTCCCTGCTTTTTTTGTTCAGCAAATACCTTCTTAAAACTCCGCAATACGTGCAGGCTCTTGCCTTCTTATTCTTTGCAATCTCATCAAGGGCTTTTCCAAATTCTCCTTTAAACGACACTATATGCAGCTCAACACCAAGCTTTTTGCATAATGATTTTGCAATCTCTATACTCTCCTGCCTGTACCCGCTTATTCCTTCATCAACCGTCAATGCAGATATCTCTATATCCGGTCTTTCACCAAAAAACTTATGGAGAAGGTAAAGAGTCAGTGAGGAATCCTTTCCGCCTGAAAGAGCCACACAAACTTTGTCATTTTTTTCTATAAGTTTCTCATCCCTTATTGTCTTTTTGACTTTTGCCTCCAGCTGCTGTGAAAAGTGCTTTTTGCACCATGCCCTTCCCTCGTGCTTCCTGTAAATAACTGC
>CAYNRH010000024.1:0-12497 GCA_964399605.1 uncultured archaeon
TATGAGAAGGATATTCCTAAACTTAGGGCTATAGAAGTTAGAGACAGTAAGGAACTAACAGGAAAAAGAAGGGAATATCTGGAAAAGAAGATAAAAGACCTGGCTCTGGATTTTGTTGTTGTAAGCATTTCCGCCAACAAGATAGATGAGTTGAGGAGTGAAAAGAATCTGAACCGCATAGAAATTGACTACATGGTTGACATAATAAAAACTCTCAAACCGGACAAAGTGATTGTAGACTCCCCGGAAGCAAATACAGAAAAAATAAAAAATGAGATTATGGGAAAACTTGATGACGAAAACATAGAAGTTATCTCGGAAAATTACGCGGATAAAAATCATCCGCCTGTTTCTGCAGCCTCAATTTTGGCCAAAGTTGTAAGGGACCAGTCCATTAAAACACTTGAGAAGAGGCTTGGGGAAACGATTGGAGCAGGCTATCCCTCAGATGAGAGAACCATAAAATTTTTGGAAAAGGTTCTGGAGAAGTACAAAGGTTACCCTGAATTTATAAGAAAAAGCTGGATAACATCAAAAAGAATCAAAGGTGAAAAAGAGCAGAAGAAATTAGATAACTTTGTAAAAGACTATTCCGGCAGCAGCAACTAAAGTCAAAAATCCATACAGGGACATTCCGGGCAGTTCTGCCGGTCCCCATCCGCCATCTTTGTCTACAACTTTTATGCGTATATTTGCCAGTCCAGAATCCTTTGTGTAATTTGTCAGTGAGTAAGCAGTCATTGTTATGCTGGTCGGCTCCATTGAAGAGGATTTCCTGTAGCCGTAAACTTCCAGATAAAACTGGGTCTGGTTTATGTCTGGAGTTAACCTCATGTTGTCAACCTTATGCGTATCGCTGCTGAGAACCTCATCACACTGTCCAATGGTTTCAGCGCACTTAAAAGAAAATTTTACCCAGTCGTTCTTAGGTTCAAGGCTCCCCTCAATCCTTACGGTATCATCTATGTCACCAACGTTCATGACCGTAACCCATGTCCCGTTCTTTCCTCCAAGCGGAACAATTAATTCGTCGGGAGCGACAACACCAACACCCACGTTACCCTCTATCCACACAATCACTTCAAGAGCAAGGGCAGGTATGGATAATATTATCAAAGATATCACAGCAACCAGAAATATTTTCTTTAAATTTGCCATAAATTAAATATTTAATTGATTATTTAAATAAATTATCTTAAATAATAAGGTGGTTGCATGAAAGAAGAAAATATGAGTTTGTTGGTTTTTATAATATTTGGCATTATAGTTGGTGGAATTTCAAAGTTTTTTAACGTTGGCATAGCGTTTTTAATTTCTGTGATTGTCATGGTTATAATTGGAAAAGTCCTGGCGAAGAAATTCAACAAAGACACCAAATGGTGGGTAACAAATGGTGGGCTGATTTACATCTTCATATGGCTGATAACATGGGTATTCTTCTTTAACTTGGTGTGAGGTTATGGCAAGAGTTTACACTAAAGACATTCCAAAAGGGGATGGTGAAAAGGTAAAACTATCTGGATGGGCAGATGAAATAAGGCTTCTTGGAAAAATTAATTTTCTTGTTCTTAGGGATAAAACCGGAAAAATACAGATAATTGCCAAGAAAGGAGAAGTAGAAGAAAATGTTTTGAAAGTTATGGAAGATTTGACAAAGGAAAGTGTCATCTCTGTTGAAGGTAAAGTAAAACTAAACAAGGAAGCTCCAGGAGGTCTGGAGATAGTTCCAGAAAAATTAGAGGTTTTAAGTAAGGCTGATGTTCCGTTGCCTATAGATTTCTCAGGGAAGGTAAACACAACGATGGACAAAAGATTGGACTGGAGATTTCTTGATATGAGAAACCCAAGAACGGCAGCGATTTTTAAAGTTCAATCCGAAATAACAAGAGCCTTCAGGGAATTTTTCTTAAAGGAGGGTTTCACAGAATTCTGGCCACCGGAAATAATTGAGGCGGCGCCAGAGGGGGGAGCCGAGCTTTTCAAGGTTACTTACTTTGACAAGGAAGCATATCTTGCACAAAGTCCAGAGCTCTACAAAGAACTGGCAACCGGGACAAACCTTGAAAAAATTTTTACAATAGTTCCTGTTTGGAGGGCAGAGAAGCACGATACTCCGAAGCACCTGAATGAGATAAGACAGATGGACATAGAAGCAGCGTTTGAAGACCAGTTCTCAATTATGAAATATATGGAAAGTGTTGTAAAATATATTGTCAACAGTGTTTTGGAGAATTGCAAGGAAGAGATAGAACTTCTAAACCCTGAATTGAAAGTGCCTGAAGTGAAATATGTTGGCTATGAGGAGGTTATAGAAGTTCTCAACAGTAATGGGTTAAAAATTTCATTTGGCGAGGATTTTTCGCCTGAAGTTGAAAAAAAGCTTGCAGAAATTTATGGAAAAGACACATTAATATTCATTCATTCCTGGCCTGTATCACTCAAGCCGTTTTACATAATGCCCAAAGACGAAAAAATAAGCAACGGATTTGACGCTGATTATGGCGGCATAGAAATATCATCAGGCGGACAGCGTGTTCACAGGCCAGAAATACTGGCAAAACAATTAAAGGCAAAGGGATTAGACCCCGAGCAATTCAAGTTCTTTATAGACTCCCTAAAATATGGCATCCCCCCGCATGCGGGATGGAGCATAGGGTTGGAAAGGCTTACGATGATACTTTGCGGGCTCAAAAACATAAGGGAAGCCTGTATGTACCCAAGAGATAAAAACAGATTGACACCATAAAACTTTTTATTCTTTTAAAAACTATTAAAAGTTAAGTGATTTAATGTGGAAAATTGACAGGGAAAAATGCCTTAAGTGTGGTGCTTGTGTTAGCGTCTGCCCTGTGCTGGCGCTGGAACTTAAAGAAAATGGAATTGTAAACGACAAAAACAAATGCACGCTATGTGGCATTTGCGAAAAGGTATGCCCTGTTGGCGCAATAAAGGTAGATAAGTGATTAGATGAGAAAGGAGTATGACGTTGTTGTTGTTGGAGGCGGTCCAGGCGGCTCTTCTGCTGCAAAGACTCTGGCTGAGAATGGTCTTGACGTAGCACTTTTTGAGAAAAGGCCATCAATAGGCTCTGAAAAGAGATGTGCAGAAGGATTGTCAATAGGGACCATAAGCATAATAGAGGAAAAAATGGGAAAAATACCAAAAAGATGTATTGCCAAGATGATAAATGGTGCTGTTGTCTATGCCCCCAACGGAAAGAAAGTTGATGTGGATTTTGGTGAAAATGCCGGTGCAATAATGGAAAGAAAAATATTTGACAAATGGCTGGCAGCTCAGGCATCAAAGGCAGGAGCATATGTGCAGGCTAAAACTAATGTTTATGACGTCATAAAAGAAGGTGAAAGCATAAAAGGAGTAAGAATTGAACAAGACGGGAAAAAATATAACATAAAATGTAAGGTTGTTGTGGCGGCAGACGGTGTGGAATCAACAATAGCAAGAAAGGCTGGACTAAATACAACAAACCTTTTGGTAAATATTGATTCTGGCTACCAATACGAGATGTCAAATCTTAGATTGAGAGACCATAAGAAAATTGAATTGTGGTTTGGAAATGAAATAGCACCCCGTGGCTACATATGGATATTTCCGAAGGGAGAAGACCTGGCAAACGTTGGTATTGGAGTTGCAATGAGTGACAAACCTGCAAAATATTATCTTGACAAATTCATTGAAGATAACCCGGAAATATTTTCAGGCGCATCAATAATTGAAGTTAATTCAGGCGGTATACCAGTTGGCGGCCTTCTAAAGAATATGGTCATGAATGGACTGGTTGTTGTAGGCGACGCCGCCCACCAGGTAAACCCAATACATGGCGGAGGTCTGAAAGAAGCAACAATAGCCGGACACATAGCCGGTGAAGTCATCGCAAAAGCAATTAAAAATAACGACATGTCCATCCTGAACGAATACAACAATTTATGGTGGAAAGAAAGGGGAAAACATCTCCAGAAGGTTGAAAGACTGAGAGAAGTTGTTGAAAAACTTTCGGACGAAGATTTTAATAACCTTGCAGATGTTTTGGAAGGAGACGACCTTATAGAGTTTTCAAGGGGGAAACGACTGCTGAAATTGGGAAAAATATTGCTGAAGAAACCAAGTTTGATAACTCTTGCAAAAAAACTGATGGAGTAATTCATTAATTTAAATAAAAGAAAGTATAAACTTATCTATTATTAAGTGAGGTGATAACATGGCGACTTTACCATTAGCTCCTTTAAAGAGAATTGCCAAAAAATCTGGAGTTCACAGGATGTCTGACAAAGCTGTAGAAGAGCTTAGAGATATACTGGAAGAAATTGCTGATGACCTTGCAAAAGATGCTGTTGTGGCAGCAAGGCACGCAGGTAGAAAAACTGTTAAAGCAAAGGATATAAAACTTGTCAGCAGGTGATTCTTTGAAGACACAAACAGAAATAAAAAATCTCAAGCCAGGAAAATATGTTATAATTGACGATGAACCATGCAAAGTTATAAGGGTTACCACATCCAAACCTGGAAAGCATGGTGGCGCCAAGGCAAGACTGGAAGGAGTTGGTTTAATAGATGGAAAGAAAAGAGAAATTGTCAAACCTGCCGGCGCAAATGTTGATGTCCCAATAGTAGACAAGAGGACAGCCCAAGTTATATCTCTTACATCTAATTCTGTCCAGCTCATGGACATGGAGACTTATGAAACTTTTGAGTGCTCTATCCCAGAGGAATTAAAGGGAAAGCTCTCAGAAGGTGGAGAGATAGCATATTGGGAAGTCATGGGAAAGAAAATACTAATGGGATAATCTTTTATTTTTTAATTCCCAATTATTTTTATGACTGAATTACTGTTCACTTCAAAGACTTTTGTCCCAGAATTCCCTTTGAAAGAGGCAGACGTATGTTTTCTTGGAATCCCGTTTGACTCCACTGCCTCTGCTGTTGGAAACCAGAGATTTGGGCCAGCTACTGTCAGATACTCCCTGAAAAACATAATAAGCTATATTCCTGAAAAAAGAAAAAATCCCTTGAAAGACTTGAAAATTTATGATGCTGGAGACGTTGATGTTGCTTATGGGGATTTTGAGGAAACCTCTTACAGGATTAAGGATACAATAAATTCAATACTCAAAGCAAATCCTAATGTATTTATCCTTACAGTCGGGGGAGAACATCTCATAACCCTTCCCATCGTTGAAGCTCTGAAGCCAAAAACAATAGTGCATCTGGATGCCCATATGGACCTTGTGACTGGCGACAAAGAAAAATTTGCACACAACACTTGGGCTTATTTTGCATCAAATGAAGGATTCAAAATAGTTCAGATTGGCGTCAGGTCATGGGAAGAGGGAGAGGAAGAAAACAAAAAGAAGTTTGGAATTATTGACAGCATAGAAAAATTGGAGGGGCCAATATACCTTACAATAGACATGGACGTCTTTGACCCAATGTACGCGCCAGATACAGGCTTCAAGGAGCCCAACGGATTGTCACCAAAGGAAGTTTTTGAGATAATAGACAGAATTTTTGAGAAAAAGGTCATAGGAATGGACATTGTAGAAATCTCATCAGACAAGTTCAATAACCAGACATCAGAGCTTGCCTCTCGTGTAATTCTGAGGGCTCTGAGCAATCTGGTTTAAAATATTTCCCAGACTCTTTGAAAAATTAGTTTCAAGGAGTTTTTCCGGCTCTCCGATGGAATCCTCAATACTCCTGTCAAACATTATCTCGCCGAGCATTGGCACGCCATACTTCTTTAATTGAAACTTTGGGGAATTTTCCATCTTCATGTTTTCAATCAGACCCAGGGTAGGAACTTTATTCTCCTTTAGTACACCCATGAGCTTTTCAACTGTTTCCATTGTAACCTTTGAGGGAGTTGTCACAAGGAGGAATTCGCATTTCTTCATAAGCCTTATTATATCCAGCATAATGTCACCTATCCCAGGAGGCATATCTATGACTAAAAAATCAAGCTGGCCCCATATTGTTATTGCAAGAAGTTCTATGAGAGCGTTTGAAATATCAAAACCCCTCAAGGGGGAAGGCTTATCCTCAGTATAAAAAACCAGCGACATGTACTCAATGCCGTGAATTTTTGGTGGGATTATCCCATTTTCCTCCTCTGGATATGTTTTATCCACCCCTAAGATTATGTGGGTTGAGGGGCTCGTGAAATCAAGGTCCAGAAGGCCAACCTTAAAACCCGTCTCAGAAAGGTTTAAAGCCAGCACTGAAGATATGAGGCTCTTCCCAATTCCCCCCTTTCCACCAGAAACAGCAATAATTCTCCTTATGTTCTTCAATCTCTCTTCAATTATGTCCTCCCTTGGATCCATTATTCACACCTTACAATTGAATCTATCCAGACACCGCGCCCCTTGACAATCTCGAAATCCGAGCTTCCACATTTGGGGCACCTGATAAAAACATGGGCAGTTTCAGGAATGAAATGTATGGACTCTTTTTCCTCTCCGTTCAAGTTGGTTTCAAGAAAAGGCCACTCATGACCGCAAACCTTACACTTTAGCAACGCTTTCTCTTTTTCAACCTTTATCTTTGTCTTAAGCCCCTGAAGATTTAAGTTCTCCTTAAGAGCAAATTCAAACGTTTCCAAGTCTATCTGTTGCAACTCTCCTACAATTATTTTTGCCTCCTTTGCACCCTCATTTTTGAGAGTGTTGACAACTGCCTCTGCCAAAGCCCATTCATGCATGGTAAATTATTATCATGAATAAAATAAAAAACAATATAAACATTGGACACAAGATTAATTAAGGTGATTTTATGGCTTTTGGAAACTATAAGATAAATTTCAGCGCAGTCAAGGGAAAAACTCTTGGAGAAGTTTTTGGAACTGAAGATATGAAGCCCACTGAAATGACAAAAAAACTATGGGCCTTCGTTAAGGAGAACAAGCTTGGAAAGAAGGCTGGATTTTAGATTTTAATTTCATACTTATATATTTTTCCAGTCTATATTATCTACGGGATATGAGTGAGTTTTGCAGATTTTATGGAAATTGGTGCTGAAATAGCTGCCATAAATATTCCATTTTATATATCAAAATTTCTCATGTGGAAAAAAGCAAACAAAACAGGATTCGCAAATCCAGGATATAGAAAAACTATAAAGAATATAACATATCTTCCAACTCCGCTTGATGCCATATATGGAATTGGAAAATTTTGTATTTATTCATATAAAAACAACACCAGATGAAAATTGTATTAGGTTTGATAAAATGCAGCCAATAAAAGACATGGAACTGGATAAAATCAAGAATTTTAAGGATTTGGCCAGCCAGATGAAGGAATCCGGTGGATTTGTAGCCAAAAAGATTGGAGTCGGCGCTGAAATACTTGACAGCATGGTTAAAGATAAGGATTGTTTCGTCTTTTTATCATTTCCGGCGTGCCTTGTATCCACTGGTACAAGGGGAATTTTAAAAGATTTGGTAAAATACAAAAAGGTTGACGCAATAATAACCACCTGCGGAACCCTTGACCATGACCTGGCCCGCATCTGGTCTGATTACTATCATGGTTATTTTGAAGCTGATGACAAAGAACTGCACCAAAAGGGCATAAACAGGGAGGGAAACATCTTCATACCAAACGAAAGCTATGGAATAATCCTTGAAGAAAAAATGCAGCCTATTCTGAAAAAAATTTATGAGGAGAGAAAAGAATGGTCAACAAGGGATTTAATATGGAAATTCGGCGAATTTCTGAAAAATGAAGAAAAAAAGGAAGAATCAATCATATACTGGGCATGGAAAAACAAGATACCAATTTTCGTTCCAGGACCAACAGACGGAGCTTTTGGCTCGCAAATATGGTTTTTCTGGCAGGACGGACATAAAGATTTCAGTATAAACATACTCAAGGATGAAGAGGAATTATCCAAAATAATTTATGATGCAAAGAAAACCGGCGCGCTAATGATAGGCGGTGGAATATCAAAGCACCATACAATCTGGTGGAATCAGTTCAGGAATGGATTGGACTATGTAGTGTATATAACCACAGCACCAGAATGGGACGGCTCTTTATCAGGGGCAAGAGTCAGGGAAGCAATCTCATGGGGAAAAATCCGTGAAGACGCGAAATATATAACAATAGAAGGCGATGCCACTGTAATCCTGCCACTGTTAATAAAGGATTTGCTTGAGGATAGTGATGTTAACCAAAATAATTCCCCTATAAAATAACAGCAATAAAGAGAAGTAGTGCGCCTAAAGCTATCATTCTTTTTCTTGTGATTTTCTTTTTCACATTTTCTAACATAATATCACTTAGGAGTAAAAAGGAAAGGGCGATGGGTTGTTTGCTTCCTGTCGCCCTTCCCGGTGTGGGGGTGTGTCATCGAATGACTATAACTCGTCATTCGGCCTCTACCAGGTCTTTTTTAGTTTGGGGTGCTGCTGGTAAAGTCATCGAATGACCATGAAATTGGTCACATTCAGTCTCAGTGACTATAAGACCGATTGGCCAACCATTGGAATCCCAAGCTCACTTGAAATCCCCGTTTTTTTACCTAATTCCTCCTTTTGCACAGGACCCAATATATACGGGCTCTTTACACCGGTTATTATTGTTATAACGTGTATTTTTCCTGCATATTGGGGCAGTATTCTTGCTCCCCAAATGACCTGCGCTTCTGGATTCATTCTTTTGTAAACAGACTCCCCTATTGTGTTTATCTCATCAAGTTTTAGGTCGTCTCCACCTATGATCTGGACTATAGCTCCGTTGGCGCCACTTATCTCCATTTCAAGTAGTGGATGTGACAAAGCTTTGTCTATGGCCTCTTGTGCTCTGTTGGACGAGTCAGATTCACCAACTCCTATTGCAGCCACTCCTCCGCTGTGCATAATGGCTTTAACATCCGCGTAGTCCAAGTTAACCAACGATGGTTGTGTAATCGTCTCGGTTATGCCTTTTATCATTGTTGATATCAATTCATCGGCAACCGCGAAAGCTTGTTTGATTGATAAATCTCCACAATATTGAAGAAGTTTTTGGTTCTCTATAACTATCACAGTGTCTGCCACTTTTCTTAATTGATTTAGGCCTTCTTCTGCCTTATGAATTCTTGTGCCCTCCATTTTGAAAGGCATTGTAGCAGTTCCAATGACTATTGCACCCATACTCTTTGCAATTTCTGCTATGACGGGCGTTGCACCAGTCCCGGTACCGCCACCCATACCACAGGTTATAAATACCATGTCAACTCCCTCTAACATATCTTTCAGCTCTTTTCTTGACTCCTCAGCAGACTTTTTACCCATTCCAGGATATCCTCCTGCCCCAAGTCCTCTCGTAGTCTCCCTTCCTATCAGAATCTTTTTGTTTGCCTTTGTGATTGATAAATGCTTGGCATCAGTATTAACAGCAACAGTATTTGCACCTTCTATACCCATCTCAGTAAGAGTTGATATAGTGTTAGAACCAGCACCACCTACACCAATAACAAGTATTCTTGCCTGGTGTAAATCTATATTAAATTCCTCCTCAATTCTCTCCTTTTCAACATTTTGCTGCAAATTACCCTGTTCAAAAGTTTTTTGTTCAAAAGTTTTTTCAAAAGCATTTTGAATTATAGAATCCATTCAGCCTCAACCTCCACATTTATATACTCCAACATATATTTTTTTGTATCGAAACATTTTTAAGATAGTAAATACTATCCTTTATAGAAAGAGTTTATTGCCCAATGAACTCTAATAAAATGCCCAAATTTGTTCAACTCGCTTCGCGCCAACGAAGTGAAGTTGTGAAGGTTTATGGTAATTGCCCAAATTACCTAGTTTCTATTATTTCTTTTAAAGCTTATTATTTATAAAGTTTTCGTTACTCCAGAATACAAATGTCACTCTTGTCTCTCTACACGTGAAGCCCTGAAGTGCTCCAAAAGCTTGAAAACAACAAATCCGAGCATAATAAAGCAAATTCCTGAGACAATTGTAATCATTTTGAAGTGTGACATTAAAAATAAAGAAAATATTATGCCTAAAAGTGGCAGTACTGGGAATTTTCCTATGTTTATTGGGACTTTAAACTCCCTCTTAAGCGTTGGCTCAGAATATCGGAAGTATATTAGACAAGTATTTACAGTGACAAAAACCAACAGTACTCCAAAATTAGCTATTTCTGCCACACTTCTTATGTTGCCAACTGCAATAGTAAAAAACAAGACAAAAACCATTGTAATAGCCACAGATATCCAGGGTGTTCTCCTCTTTCTATGGACTTTGGACAAAATCTTTGGAAGAGCGCCATCATTCGCCATACCATAAATCATTCTGGCAGTTACTATAAGCATAATCAAAACCGTGTTGGCAGTGGCAAAAAGAGCCACGACGCTCAGAAAAGACGAAGAACCGGGAAGAGCTCTCGAAGCCACATCAGCCAGTGGTGCAGAAGACTGCGCAAGCTCATTCCAAGGCATAATGCTAACAACGGAGAGTGACACAAGAATGTATATCAATGTTGTTGCAAATATGGAAATTATCATAGCCTTTGGAAGAGTTTTCCTTGGATTTTTGGTTTCTTCGGCTATGTTAGCGATGTCTTCAAAACCCAAATAGGCAAAAAATATTAAAGCAGCTGCCGTAAAAATACCTGAAAATCCAAAGGGCATCTCTAAATAATTTACAGAGCCCAGATGCCCTAATCCCAGAAAGATTATAAAAAACAATCCAAACGCCTCTATGGCAGTGAACAATATATTCGCCTTTGAGGATTGTTCTATTCCATAAAAATTCAGGAGTGACATTAAGATAATCAATAATACTGCTCCAAAAAGTATAGGTACATTTGACAAAGGTGACATCAAGGAAGAGAAATAACCACCAAATCCCAATGCCACCGTAGCAGATGAGAATAATCCAGTGAAAATAGTCATCCATCCTATGACAAACGAGAGAGACCTCCGCTTGAATGCTTTCTCAACATACACATACTCTGCTGCAGACTTTGGAAATAAAGAGGACAATTCTGCATAACTTAGCCCTGTAAAAGATGCTATCAAGGCTGCAAAAATAAAAGACATCCAAAGCGAGTTTCCGGCAACACCTGCTGCCTCTCCAATCAGCGCATATATGCCAGCACCAAGTATCAGGCCTATACCATATGCACTCACTTCAAAGAGGCCGAGCGCCCTTTTCAACTTCTGCATATCTTTTTATTTAATGTTGCCATATATAAATTCATGGTACTGAAGATTAAGGAAGCCATGAAAGGAGCAAATGTAAACAAAGAAGTAAACCTTAGAGGATGGATATACAGGCATAGGGTCTCCAAAGATGTGGTTTTCATTCTTTTAAGAGACTCCTCCGGAATCATACAATGCACATTCAAAAAGGGTGAGATTCCTGAAAAAACCTTCAAAAAAGCAGAATCGCTTAGAATAGAGTCGTCTGTGAAAATAAGCGGTGTTATAAAACATGATGAGAGAGCACCGGGAGGATTTGAGGTCAGGGGAAAAACACTGGAAATAGTGCATCTTGCAGAGAGATTTCCCATTGGCAGGGATTTAAGCGAAGAATTCCTGCTTGATGTGCGCCACCTTTGGATAAGGTCACAGAAGCTAACAAATGTTTTAAAGGTCAGGTCTAAAGTTTTTGAAGCTATCCGTGAATACTTTTATAAAAACGGCTTTTATGAAACACATTCACCCATTCTAACCCCCGGAGGAGCAGAAGAAGGGCCAACCCTTTTTGAGGTAAAATACTACAAGGAAAAAGCTTTTCTCACACAAACATGGCAACTCTATGCAGAATCAATATTGTTCGCCCTTGAAAAAATCTTTACCATAGCACCCACCTTCAGAGCTGAAAAAAGCAGGACAAACAGGCATCTCACTGAATTTTGGATGACTGAAGCTGAAATGGCGTGGTGCGACCTAGACTGCTGCATAAAAGTCACTGAAGAATTGATTTCTCATATACTCCAAAAGGTTGCAAAAGAGTGCAAGGACGAGCTGAAAACACTTGGAAGAGACCCGAAAGACCTCCTAAAAATAAAGCCACCTTTTCCGAGGATAACATACACAGAAGCATTGAAAATCTTGGAAAAGGATGGGATGAAAGTAAAATGGGGCAAGGACTTGAGAACACTTGAAGAAAGGCAATTGATGAAACATTATGATAAGCCACTGGTTGTCACGCACTATCCCAAAGAAGCCATGGCTTTTTACAAGCCGAGGGACCCAAAAAACCCGAAAGTGGCCCTATGCTATGATGTGATATGTCCGGAACTGGGAATAGAAATAGTCGGCGGTTCAGAACGTGACCTAGACATAGAGGAGCTTAAGAAATCCTTGAAAAACAAGGGTGAGGATATATCAAACTATGAATTTTACTTGGACACAAGAAGATACGGCTCAGTACCACACTCTGGATTTGGATTGGGAACAGAACGCGTGATTCAATGGATATGCAAACTTGACCATATAAGAGACGCCATACCATTTCCAAGAACAGCCAAAAGACA
>CAYNRH010000025.1:0-12491 GCA_964399605.1 uncultured archaeon
CCTTAACCAAAAACAAAAAAATACAAATAGCCCCGTAGTCTAGTGGCCAAGGATGGGAGGCTCTGGACCTCCAGACCCAGGATAGTTGTAAAATATACAACTATGGGATTTCGAATCTGCCGTGAAAATCCTGGCGGGGCTACCATAAATTTCGGAGGAAATTGGCATGAGAATAGAAAAAACGAAATTTGGATCAATAATAATAAACGGGAAAGAGTATAAGGATGATGTTATTGTAACAAATACTTCTGTTTCCACAAAGGAGAGCAGCCATACAATAACAAAGGAAGATATAGAGGATATTCTCCTCACAGATCCAGACATTATAATAATAGGGACTGGAACCAGCGGAAAAGTTAAAGTTCCAAAGGAAGTTAAGGTTATGGTTGAAAGTAATAACAAAGAAATGATAATCGGGAAGACGCCTGAGGTCATAAATGACTTTAATAGGATTAAAACAAAAAATAAAGTTGTTGGAATTTTTCATTTAACTTGTTAGAGGTTGTGTGTAATGAATATAACAAAAAAACAGATGGGAACAATTTTTGTTGCATTTATATTTTTTGGGTCTTCATTTGCTTTTGCAATGAATTGGGTTCTTCCATCCGAGCAAAAGCAGGAGAATAGATTGCCGAACGTTTTTGAACAGCCATTATCTGATTCTCAAATCAATTATTTTCTGGATAAGGACATATCGATATTATTTCTGTTTTACAGTGATGATAATAAGGATTCAGTGAACCAAAAGAACATAGCAGAGAATATTGCTAATACAATGAAAGACAGGCTGGTTATTGAAGAAATAAATGTCAGGGAGTATCAATCGGTTTCAGCATACTATAATGTAAGGTATGTTCCCACAATAATAATAAAGGGAGAGGGAAATCTAAATGAGCCGATTAGATTTGATAATCTCGTCACAGAATCAGATTTGAAGAACAGCATTTGTTCATCCTACAAAGAAAAACCAGCTGTTTGTGGTTAAAATGATTTTTTGGATAGCAGGCACAATAATTTTTTTATTATTATTTGTTTTGTTGCTTAGATACAGAGAATTGTATCTTAAAGAGAAATTTAACAAGAGCAGCATGTCCGTTAAATATGGCAAATTCATCGAAAACTATGTCCCATGGATAAAGAAAGTGTTTCCAAACGACCCGAAGAAATTCAGGTTTATTGGAAACCCAATTGATGGTATATTGTTTGATGACGATGAAATAGTTTTCATGGAATTCAAGACGGGAAGTTCAAAACTTAGCGAAAAACAGAAAAAAATAAAACAATTGGTCAATGACAAGAGGGTTAAATGGAGAGAGATAAGAATAAAATAACCAAAAGGTTTTTATTTATATATGTAGAAAATATAGTTATTAGTGATTCTCATGACGTTAAAGCTCAAGTGTGATATCTGTGGCGCACCATTAAATGCCAAGAATATAGGTCTGGTTATACATCCAGAAGATGGTGGAAAACCAATAATGAGATGCAAGGAGTGCCACAACAAAATAAAAAGCAAGAAAAGGCAAAAAAATTCTAGTTATATGATAATAGATGACGAGTAGTCATCCTAATTTCTCTTTCAATTTTTTTATTTCAATCTTTTGTGCTTCTATATCTTTCATGATTTTCTTTATAGAAGGAACTATATTATCCACATCTGTATCTAAAATTTTGGATAGCCTCTTTATTATATAATCATCCATTTTTCAACATCTCCTCAATTTTTTTCTTGGCTTCTCCTATTTTGTCAATATTCAATCCAAATCCCTGCCCAATCATGGAGGACCCGCCTCCGTTTCCACCAAGATAATGTGATATTTCCTTTACAATGTTTCCTATGTTTATGTTTACTTTTTTCCCACGCGATGCAAATATGTTTACTTTTTCGTTAATTCCAAAAAGGAATATTATTGTATCATCTTTAGATATTTTTAGTGAAATTTTTTGAAGTTCGTCAAGCGTTGCTTTCATTTCTGTTATCAGAACTTTGTATTTTCCTATGTTTTCAAATTTTAGTTCGTTTGCATTCTTTTCGGCTATTTCTTCTTTAAGTTTTTCTATTTTTTTTCTGTTCTCTTTCCACTCATTTATTTTCTTGGACACTTGCTCTATAATTTTTTTATCTGTTTTTATTATGCTTTTCACTTCCTCTATAATTTTTTCACATTTCTTTAGATATTCATTTGCAGCGTTTCCAGCCACATATATCAATCTTACTGTTCCGTCGTGGGGTTTCTCTGTTTTTAAAATTATTATTTTTTCAATCTCACCTGTCCTGTTTAAATGTGTCCCACCACATGCTTCATGTTCAATATTATCAATTGATATTATCCTCAGGATTTTTGATGGAACAGCAGCGCCCTGGTATATTCTAAATCCGTATCTTTTTTCTGCTACGGGTCTATCTAAAACTTCTTTTTTTATAACATAGTCTTTCCTGATGATTTCATTTGCCTTTTTCTCTATTTTTTCCACTTCCTCTTCTGTCAGGTTTCTGTAGTGGGATATGTCAAGGTGGGCCTTGTCAGTATCTTTTTTAGATCCTTCCTGCCAGACGTGTTCTCCAAGAACTTCTCTACATGAGGCGTTTATAACATGAGTAGCAGTGTGATGTTGTGTTAATTGTTTTCTCCTGCTTTCGTCTACTTTACATTTTACAATATCGTTTTCTTTGAAGTTTATCTTATCAACCTGGTGTATTATTATCTTATCAACCTTTTCCACGTTGAAGACTTTACAGCCGTTTATTTCTCCAAAATCTGGTTCCTGACCGCCTCCTCTTGGGTAGAATGCCGTCTTGTCAAGTATTACAAAGTTTTTTATTATTTTAAGGACCTTTGCCTTAAACTCATAGATATTTTCATAAAACAAGGGTTTTGTCTCTTCAATATTTTTTATTTTTTCTTTTTCTATTGGATATTTTTTTTCAGGTTTTTTTTCTCTTTCGTGTTTTTCTGTAACCTTTTTGTATATGTCAGACGGTATTTCTATTTTTATTTCGTGTTTCTCTCCAACTTCGTTTATTAGTTCAGGGGTTATGCCTTTGGAATCGTAAAGTTCTATCATTTTCTCTTCAGTAATTTTTTCCTTTCTTTTTATCATATTGTTTATAATTTTTTTGGCATTTTCCATACTTTCCCTGTATTTTTGCTCTTCTATTGAAATGATTTTATTGAAGTTGCTCATGTTATACAGAAGTTCTGGATATAGCGTCTTCCAATGCCTTGCTATTTTATCGGCCACCCAGTAAATGTCAATATTTAGGTTGTATTTTTCTATAAAACTCAACGCTCTTCTTAATATAACTCTTAAGTTGTACCCACCGCCAATATTGCTTGGTATTCCACCATCGCTTATGGCAAAAAGTAGCGTTTGGACATGGTCTGCTATGGCATAGATTGCCTGTATTGGCTCTATGTTTTTTTCAAGGTCTTCTTCTGATATGCCAACCTTTTTGGCAACTTCCTTCTTAGCCTTTTTTATGTCGTCCACTTCATCAATATTTAAAATGCCAGATAATTTTGCATATTTTTCAAATATCTTTTTGTCATATTTTATGCCTGCTTTATTTTTCATTTTTTCTATAACATCACCCAATACAGCGTCGTAATTTGTTGGTGTGCGCTTTGATATCCAGACAAACCTATCAAAGCCTGCTCCCATATCTATCAATTTTTTATTCATGATTTTGTAGTTGTCGGGTGTTCCTCTAAATTCAGTAAAGACCGCATTGCCAAGTTCCAGCCCACCCACATGGTATTCGAGTGAATATCCAAATGCACCCGGTCCAAGCCACGCATCTTCTATGAAATTTATTTTTTCTTGTTTTATTCCAAGTATCTCTGTTAGCATCCTATAGTCGAGTTCTATGCACCTTTCTTTCCAGTAGCCATTTTTGCCATCGTAGAGGGATGCCTGCTCAAGATGGGAATGGCATGTCCAGTGCCTGCCTGATACACCAACTTGCGGTATATCATTAAATCTTAGCGATGGCTGAAGAATAACAACAGGATTGGCAGGAAGTTCAAAAACAAATTTTTCACCGTCTTTTCTGTAAAAGTCAACAACACCTGCTATTGTGAAGTAAAGGTCTGGAAACCATTTACATAAGACAGGATACCTTTTCACGTTTGTATGACCCTCGCTTTCAAAGAACTTCTTAATTTTTTTCCATAATGAAAAATAGTCAAATTCCCTTTTGGTTACGGGGGTTTCTATGAATTCGTAGGGGCGACAAGACGAATCGTTGCATATATCCTGGTCGGTTGTGGTCCAGAAGAACTTGCCGCATTTCTTACACTGTTTTCTCTTAAATTTGTTTTCCTTGAAAAAATCCAGATACCAGTATTTTTTTGGATTCTTCTGCAGTATTCTTACCAGCTCTTTTTTGTTCATACAAAAGAAATAACATCAGTCAAATAAATTTATAATATCAGTATGGTAGACAATGGATTTTCCATTCGCGGGGCATTCTTCAGTAAAACATGTTGCATATATTTTTCCATTAGACTCCATAATACTTAAGGGATTTCCGCAGTATTGACAATTTTTCCTTATAAGCATAACTATTTTTTTGGTCAAAAAAATATAAATAAGAAGAGATTCGCTTTATCCAAATAATCCAGCGAGTCCTTCTGCAGCTTCTTCTTCCTTCTCTTCTTTGTCTTCTTCCTTCTTTTCTTCGGCTTTTGCTTCTGTGCTTGGTGCCGCTGCTGTTGCAGGCGCTGCTACAGGCATTGCAGCATTTTTGATAGCTTCGTCTATGTTGACGCCGTCTAATGCAGCTATCAATGCTTTTATCTGAGCGTCATCTGCCTTTTCACCGGTTGCACTAACCACTTTCTTAAGATTTTCTTCGTTTATTTCCTTTCCAGCCGAATGAAGCAATAAAGCTCCGTATATATATTCCATTTCTACACCTCCTTTAATTATGAACTTCTTTCAGTTTCATTCCTTCTAAATAAGCCTTTTTTAATAAGTCTTCAATGACATCTGCTGTGTATATGTTTGCTTCCAGTGCCAATGTTTTTGCCTTTAAATATGCGATTTGTATTGCCATTGGGGCAGTTTCTCTTGTCAAGTATGATGAGTTCAATGACAGGTTAATAGCAGAAATTACAGATTGTTCAAGTTTCTTTATGAATTCCTCTTCATCTATTTTTAACACATTTTTGTCAAATATAAAGCCATTTTCATATACTCCCATGAGGTCTAACCCTATTTTCATAGGTTTTATTCCAAGCAAACCCAATGCGTTTGCTAATTGGGGACTTATTACTTCGCCTTCTTTTGCGACTTCTTTATCCTTTATTATGTAAATTTTTCCATCCTGAACTTTGGATATTATGCCCACGTCGCTTAACTGACCGATTGCTGGTCCGGCAGGAAGATCTGTTGCGCCTTCATGTATAACTATGCTATTCTGTGCTATATCCCCGCCTTTTGCTGGAGCAGCTGTTTTATTTTTATCTAAAAGTTTAAATAACTTAAATGGATTCATGTTTGTGAGTATCAGCGCTGGTTGGCCATTGAGGAAGTTTTCCAGCTTTTGTATGTCTTTGTGTTTTGACTTTTCAAGAGCAAATCTAATCAGTCTTTTTTTGGACATTCTTATCATAGCTTTTTCCTTAAGTGTTTTCTTTATCTCCTGAAGCTGTGGAGATGGCATTTTGTACATGTTGAGCACACCTATTACTGGGTGGCTGTCTATAATTTTTGTCAGTTCTTCAACCTCTCTTTTTTTCCTTTCCTGTACCATTATACCACCTTTACTGGGGCGCCCATTGTGAGTTTAACAAATATATTCTTTATTTGTTGTTTCCCCTTTGGTAGCTTTCCCTCAATGAAATTTAAAATAGTCTTTATGTTTTCGGCCACTTCTTCTTCTTTCATTTCTTCACTTCCAACAGCACCTTGAATAATCGGTATTTTAACATTTACGTTGAATGTCTTTTCTCCAGATTCTATCATAGATTTTATATTGGCATTTGGTGGAAACGGCTTTGGCATCTTGCCTCTCGGTCCCAATACTGGTCCAAGTATCTTACCTATCTGAGGCATTAAAGTAACTTCACCTAAAAAGTAGTCGTATTGGTCTGCAAGTTTTTTAACTTCAGTTTTTTTTATTTTTTTCAAGTCATCTTTAGTTAAATATTTTACACCAAGTTTTTTAACTTCATTTATTGAAGAATCAGCAATAACGCATACTTCTGTTTTCTTGCCTTTTTTATTTGGCAATATTATTGCTCCACTGAACCTGTTTTCTGGTTTTGTGAGGTCAATGTTTTTCAAATTAACAATTAGATCCCATGTTTGGGAGAAATTTCTCTTCTTACTTTTTTCTTTAGCTTTTTTTAAAGCTTCTATTATTTTTGTTTCTTCGACCATGTTTTAACCTCCTACCGAAGTAGTTAAGCGGTTAAGATATTTAATAGTATTAAATATTTAAAGTTTATTTTTTCTCTTCTCCAGTTTTCTCTTTGGTTTCCTCTTCTTTAACTTTAGCTTCTTTAGTTTCACCCTCTTTTGGCAGAAGCTCGTTTATCACATCTTTTGATACTCCTTCTTCCTCCATCTTTGCAATAATCTTATGTCTCTCAGCGCCTTTCATCTGATTTATTATTTCATTTGCCTTTTTCTTCATTTCTTCAAGATGCTTTTCCCTTTCTTCAGCTAGTTTCTTTTTCTCTTCCTCTAATTTTTTCAACTCTTCTGCCGATAGCTCGGTTTTTTCGTGAATTATTTCATCGTCGTATTTACCTTCGTTTATTTCATTTATTATAATTTTTGGGTCTTTACCTTCTACAAGAATTCCATATGAAACACAGCTTCCAATAATCTGTTTAACTGATGATTTCATATCCACAGAGTTTAATCCATCTTTTTTTGCTTTCGCTATTTTTATTATCTGTTCTATTTTTAGGTCAGCGACCTTATCTTCTTTTGGATTTGAGGAAAGTTTGTTTAAATTTGCTTCCTTTTTTATAAGTGCAGAGACAGGAGGGGTACCTACCTTTATGTCAAAGTTTTTACCATCAACAATAACCTTAACAGGTATTTTCATTCCTGCAAAATCTTTGGTTTTTTCATTTATGGCGTTTATAACATCTCCTATATTAACTCCAAGTGGACCAAGTGCAGGTCCTAAAGGAGGTCCAGCACTGGCCTTACCGCCTTCTACCAAAGCTTCTATAGTTTTTTCACTCATTCTTATCAACTTCTTTATCCTGCATTTCCTTTGATTTTTCAACTATTCTTATTGATTCAATACCAACTGTAACGGGAATAGATACAGCAGCTTCAAGCAGTTCAACTGTTATTTCATTTTTTCCAACTCTTGTTACTTTGCCCCTTTCTCTCTTGAAAGGTCCCCCTACTATTTCTATTATGTCCCCTTTATTTATTTCAACTTCTTTTTCTTTTGTCTCAAGAAATTGTTTAATATCATCTATTTTTACGGGTTTGTCTATAATTCCTTTTATGTATCTCAAGTCTCTTACAACTTCTCTTATATCACTTTCTTTACCCTCAACCATTACGTAGCCTTTTAGCTTCTCTGGATGTATAAGTGCTTTTATTTCATATCCTTTTGTCTTAACTCTACTCTCTATTTCTGACATTACTATGTTCTCTCTTCCTATTGTTGTTCTTATTGTATATATTTCCATTTATATTACCCGAATACCCCGAATATTTTAAAGACTAAAAATATTGAAAATCCAATCAATCCAATAACTATTATCCCGATTCCAGTTATTTTAACTGCTAACAGGTATTCTTCTTTAGTTGGTTTTCTGGTTATTTTGAGCACTCTCCAACAGTTTTTCAAAAAGTTTGTTATCTTCATAATATGTTCACCGTAAAGACATTAAGACAAATAAAAATATATAAAGATTGCCCTCCTTTATAAACACCCCCAGGAGGGCACACCACCACACCAGAAAGGACGAGTCCTTAATCCACAAAGTCTATACCTAAAATCTTCTCTATTTCTTTTTTCTTTTCCAAGGCATATGGTTTGGTTGGACCATATATTTGTGGACTCTTTACACCAGTTACTATTATCATAGCTCTTATAACATCTCCAAGAGATGGATCTATTTGAGCTCCCCATATGACTTTTGCCTCTGGGTCCAGTTTTTCGCTTACGCGCTGCACTATTTCTTGAGCTTCTTTTATTGTCATATCAGCTCCACCCGAAACGTTGACTAATGCTCCCGTTGCACCTTCAATATCAACATCTATAAGTGGAGTGTTTAATGCTTTTTCAACTGCTTCTGCAGCTCTTCTTTCAGTATCGCTTTCAGCGAGTCCTATCATTGCCAAACCGCCATTTGACATAACCGCTCTTATATCTGCGAAATCAAGATTAACCAAGCCAGGTTTTGTCACTAGCTCTGTTATGCCTTTTACTGCGTTTACTAGTATTTCATCTGCCACCTTAAATGCAGTTGACAACGATACATCTGGGACAATTTCTAATAGCTTATCATTTGGTATGACTATCAATGTATCAACAACTTCCCCCAATTTATCTAAACCACTCTTTGCATTTGCTTCTCTTTGCTTACCTTCCATACTAAATGGCAATGTTACTATAGCAACTGTGAGTGAGCCGTTTTTCTTTGCTGTTTCTGCGACAATTGGTGCAGCTCCAGTACCAGTTCCACCGCCAAGTCCGCATGTTACAAAGACCATATCAGAACCTTCAAGAATCTTCTGAAGGTCTTTTTTGCTCTCTTTTGCAGCTTCTTCTCCAACGCTCGGATCAGCGCCTGCACCAAGTCCTTTTGTTAGTTCTTTTCCTATAAGGATTTTGTTTTCACATTCATTGTAGAGTAAGTCTTGAGCATCAGTATTTATGGCATACATTTCAGCGCCTATTATTCCAACTTCGGTCATTCTTGAAATGGTATTTCCTCCAGCGCCACCAAGACCAATTACCTTTATGTTTGCTTTTCGTGATTCCAAAATATTTTCCAATTCCCTATTAATTTTATTTTCTTTTTTTGAACTATCCCTAAGTTCTCCAATAGATTTTTTTATACCCGACATTGTAAATCCCCCTCCGCACATATTTCTAAAACATTTGACATCAAATAAGTCATATGTTTATAAGATTTAATAATAATTATATTAGATATAACATATATAAAGATTTCGGGATGGGTTTATTTTTCTGTTTTTTTCAATGGTTCAAAGATTTCTGAAAACACTACTTTGTTTGCATTAAGGTATTCGGACACATCATTGGTTATCAATTGCTTCTTGTTTTTTTCCGCATCTTTTTTCAAGAATATCTCCACACAATTTTCTTTAAATTCAACTGAGGATACATCACATTTATAATAATCACAAATGGCCTTTACCTTACCTTTTTTATCGTCTATTTTTTCTTTTACCTCTATTTCATATATGAGATTTTTTCCTGACAGTGGATGATTAAAATCCATTTTAACCCTACCCGAATTTACCGATAGAATTCTTCCGCGTATGTTGTTCATAGTTATTGGCATGCCTGGAACAGGGTTTATATTCTGTTTTTTAAATTCGGAAACGGGAACAAGCTTTATAAGTTCAGGCTTCCTTTTTCCAAAACCCCTTTCCGGTTCTATCTCTATTGTTTTTTTGTCACCGACTTTCATGCTTAAGAGAGCGTCATCAACACCCTTGATTATTTTATTGCGACCAACTATTACCGGAGCAGGACCATACTTAACATTTGGATTAAAGGCACCTTCTTTTTTTGCCACTTCCTCACTTGTTGTGTCAAACAATTCACCAGTTTCTTTTATTCTTCCTATATACTCTATTCTTACAAAATCATTTTTTTCCATTAAATCACCCTTGATGTCAAATATGTCATTTTATTAATATTCCAGGTTTCATTGGCTCTGCATTCTTTGCTTTTGGTTCATCACTTTTTTCTATTACTTCTATTTTCGTTTTGGTAACACTTTCTAAAAATTCTTTTCCACTTTTCAAAATTTCCAGTTCTTTTTTGTATTCCAAAAATTTCCTTTTTTCTTTGGATTTACTTAAGCTTTGAACATATTTTATAAGTTCTTTGCCAAGCTTCCTATATTCATCATTTTTCATAATGTCTTTTATTTCTTTTCCTTCCAAAAATTTCTTGTAGATATCATATTTCCATCTTGGAGATATAAATATCTTTATTTCCTTTGGATTTTCTATTTTTGCTATTTTCTTAATTTCTTCAATATCATCTATTATTGATTTTATGAGTTCTTCACCAAGCTCTGCATCTTCATCTATTTTTGATTCGTCCGCTTCTGGCCATTTTTCAAGGCTTAAGAATCCGTTATTGCCCATTTTTTCCCACAACTCCTCTGTTATGTGCGGACAGAATGGGTGCATGAGCTTTAAAAATATTTTTAAAGAATCCTTTCCGACTGTTTTTTCACTTTCGAAGTATTTAAACAATTGTTTTAATTTTATTGTTGCTAAATTATATTTAAATTTCTCTATATCTTCTGACATATTTTTTATTGTTCTATTTAGCTTACTTTCTAGAATCCTACTGGATTCTCCAAAATTCACATTTTTGAAATATTCAATGACCCTATTGATGAATCTGAAGCTTCCTTCTATTCCCTTTTCACTCCAGGTGATATCTTTGTCTGGGGATGCCATGGAAACCAAAAATAATCTGGCAGTGTCTATTCCATATTTTTTTGATATCTCTTCAGGAAGTACGACATTACCCCTTGATTTTGACATTTTGAAGCCGTCTTCACCGTGTAGCATGCCCTGGTTGAATAGTTTTATTGCCGGCTCATCAATGTTCAAAAGTCCTATATCCCTTAAGAATTTTGTATAAAATCTAAAATATATCAGGTGCATGCAGGCATGCTCTCTCCCTCCGATATAAACATCTATGGGCATCCAATAATCAACTTTTTTCTCGTCAAATATTTTTTTGTCATTTTTTGGGTCGCAATATCTTAGAAAGTACCATGAAGAGTTTACAAAGGTGTCCATTGTGTCTGTTTCTCTTCTTGCTGGTCCGCCACACTTCGGGCATTTTGTGTTTACCCATTCTTCATTTGTCGCAAGAGGATTTCCTTCACCGAACTTCACATTTCTTGGAAGTTTGACTGGCAGCTGATTTTCAGGGACCGGAACCACACCACACTTATCACAATAAACAACGGGTATCGGTGTACCCCAATATCTTTGTCTTGATATTAGCCAATCTCTTAGTTTATACTGGACAGTTCCTTTACCAAGTCCTTTGTCTTCAAGGTATTTTGTTATCTCTTTGATTGCATCTCTGTTGTGTATTCCACTAAATTCACCAGAATTAACCAAGATTCCGTTGTCTGTGTATGCCCGCGTCATTTTTTCAGGATTTAAGTCGTGGTCCTCTGGAGTTATAACAACTTTTATGGGGATATTATATTTTTTTGCGAACTCAAAATCTCTCTGGTCATGTGCAGGTACGGCCATTACCATTCCACTACCATATTCCGCTATAACAAAATTCCCAACATAAACAGGCACTTTTTCACCGGTGAGAGGATTCTTAGCGTAACTTCCAGTGAATGCACCCTCTTTTTCTAGTGATTTCAACTCTTTTTCACTAACAGATCTTATTCTTTTCAGAAATTCATTAACTTCTTTCTTGTGGTCGTCGGTAACAATTTCCATTAGCTTCGGGTGCTGTGCAGAAATTACCATAAATGTTACTCCGTATATTGTATCAGGTCTTGTAGTGAATATAGGCCATTTTTCCCCGTTTATGTCAAAGTAAATTTCAGTTCCATAACTTTTTCCTATCCATTCCTTCTGCATAGCTTTTATATCATCTGGCCATTCTTTCAGTTTGTCTATATAGTTGTAAAGCTCTTCTGCGTAATCTGTAATTTTTAAAAACCACTGTTCAAGATGTTTTATTTCAACATCTGTGTCTGTATGGCGCCAGCATTTCCCATTATGAACTTGTTCATTTGCCAGTACAGTTTTACATTTTGGACACCAGTTTACAGGAGCCTTTTTTCTGAATGCAAGCCCTCTTTCAAACATTTTTATGAATATCCACTGGTCCCATTTGTAATATTCTGGGTCAGACGTATTCACGATTCTACTCCAGTCGTAGCTTAAACCTATAGATTTTTGCTGTTTCATAAAGTTTTCGATAGATTTTTTTGTATAGTCTTCTGGGTGCTCCCCTGCTTTTATAGCGGCATTCTCTGCGGGTAGCCCCAAAGCGTCGTATCCGACAGGATACAAGACATTAAACCCTCTCATTCTCATGTATCTTACAAATATATCACTTATTGTATAATTGAATGCATGTCCCATATGTAATCCGTAAGACGATGGATATGGAAACATTTCAAGGACATAAAACTTTTTTTTGTTGGGATTTTCTTTAACCTCAAAGATTTTTGCTTCTTCCCACTTTTTTTGCCATTTTTTCTCTATTTCAGAGAAATTAAAATTAGAAATCTCTGATTTCTTTTGTTTTT
>CAYNRH010000026.1:0-12082 GCA_964399605.1 uncultured archaeon
TTTTCAAAATTCCCTCATCGGAATAAGCAATATCATCTATATTTCCAACTTCAATAATCCTTCTCATAGAAACAAGTATATTGTCACTACTATTTAAAAGTTATAATCTATGTAATAGTCTATCGATTCTTCCTCATCTGGCGGCAATGGTTTCTCCACTGGCTTTTTTTCTTTGAATTTTTTCCTCAGGAGAAGACCTATGATTATTCCGAATCCAAGACCAAAAATATGTGCAGCATTTGCTATTCCCGAGGGGGCAAACATTCCAACAATATCAATTAACGCCCAGAGTATTGCAGCCACAAACATTGGCATGGGAACACCGAAAACCCATACTGACATTTTTGGCCTGAGAACTGCCAACGTTCCTAATATTCCATATATGGCGCCAGAAGCCCCGAGGCTTGCGGGATAAAACATGGCGGCCCCTATGCTGGCGACTATGCCTGAAGAAAAGAAAACCAAAAGAAAATTTCTTGAGCCTATGATGTTTTCAAGTATCAACCCAAAAAGCCCGAGTGCAAACATATTGAAAAAAAGGTGCTGAAATCCGCCATGAAGAAATATTGATGTTACCAAAAGCCATGGCTCTGAAAAAACACGGGAATTGTAAAGGGCAAATTGGTCTGTTATCTGTGGGAAGATAATCTGAAATATGAAAACAACTGTACATACTCCCACCAGCCAAAGGGAATAATATTTTGACTGCATATCAGAACTCCCCCAACTTTTTTTGTTTTTCCTCAAAATGGCTTCTCATGTTTTTCAGTATTGTTTTCATTCTCTTTTCTTTATATTTTGACACCCAGAAAAATGCTTCGTCGCGAGTTTCACGGGCTATGAGGACGACAACTTTCCCTGCACTTTGCCTTCCGGTCCTCCCCCTTCTTTGTATTGAACGAATCTCTGAAGGAACCGGCTCATAAAAAACAACCAAATCCACGGAAGGTATGTCCAAGCCCTCCTCGCCAACGGAAGTGCATACTATAGTGTTGTACTTAAGTTCCTTGAACTGCTCTAAAATCTTAACCTGGCTCTTCTGGGATAGTCCCTCGTCCCCAGCCTGGCCAACAAAAGCAACCGGCCTGCAGTTCTCCATTCCCTTAAGGATTTCAACTATCCTTTTAACTGAATCCCTGTAATGTGAAAAGACAATTACCTTTGAATTAGGATAAGTTTTGAACTGGTTTTCAATAAGCTTGTAAAGCTCATCTAACTTCGGGTGGTCTATTCCCTTCCCAACGAGCTCATAAAGTTTTAAAAAAGCTGTTTCCATTTCAGTATCTTTCATAACCCTTTTGACAGCCTTGGTTTTTCCTGACTCCGCAGCCTTTTGCATTCTTTTGAAGTACTGAAAAAGAGATTTTATTCCCTGTGTCTCCAAAAGTTCCAGAGAATGTTCTATTTTTAATGCTTCTGCAACAACAGACAACCCCTGAAAAATCCACTTTGGAGGATTTGGCTTGCTTGCCAGTATCCCCCTTATTCTTCCCTGAATCTGGAGTAGATCTCTCTTTCTGAGGTCTGTTGTGTCCGTAAGCTCCATACCTTTGAGTGTTTTATACCTTTTTTTAAGAGATTTTGATATCAGCTTATGAATCTCTTTAAAATCCTCTGGCAAATCTATCATTATGTAATCTAAATTCACTTTCTGGACATAGGGCTTTACATCTTCGTCTATTTCCGTCTTTATCTCCACTGCATCAAAAAAAAGATTTTTGCAAACTCTTTCTATTTTATCCTTGTCTCCACCCGGAGATGCAGTAAGCCCCAATATTCTTGGGTTTTTTGCTTTTTTCATGTACATTTCAGCTATGAAGGGATATGGATAATCCCCAATTCCCCTGTGGCATTCATCCAAAACCAAAAGTGAATAATCTGAAAAATCAAATCTTCCGGCAATAATATCATTCTGTATGACCTGTGGCGTTGCAAAAACCAGCATTGTTTTCTTATATTCTTTTTCCCTTTGGGATGGAGGGGTTTTTCCGGTGAAGACTCTCATATCCTCCTCGGCAATTTCCATAAATTTTGAAAAAGTCCTCTTATGCTGCTCCACAAGTGGCCTCGTGGGCGCAAGAACCATAACTTTCCCGCCAATTTTGTTTAACCTGTGCGCAGCCAAAAGAATTGCAGAAGCTGTCTTGCCCATTCCAGTCGGCAGAACAACCATCGTGTTTTTGCTGCTGCATGTCGCCAAAACTGTTTCCTGATAAAGCCTCCTCTCCAAAGAATTCTTCTTGATTAAAGGATATTCCACGTAGTTCATGTTAATATTATTAGCGGATAGTGTATTAAATGTTTTTGAAGATAATTGATAGATAACATATAATTTTATATACTACTAAATAGTAAATAATATTTATGAATGATTATAAGCTTGATGTAGAGCCCAACCTAGACGACAATTTTTTGGACATCAAAAACATAGAGATTGTAGGCTATAGAGAGAAACTCAAGAAACACTACGAAACTGCCAAAAAGGTTGTTGGCAAAAAGAAAAATCTGTTGCTTGCAGGAGCTGCTGTGGGATTGCATATTGCAGGAGTTGCGACGGGCGCTTATGACAACCTATCTAGCTTTGATATACTACCACATCTTTTAAGCGCTGGAACATTGGCATATTTTGGAAAGGAAGCCCTCGAAGAAGAAAAGGTTGAAAGGTATGGTAAATATGTTATTCCTGCTGTTATAGCAGCAGGGATTGTATGGGAAGGCATTGAATATGCTTTCAATGTTCCACACTCAATGGCGCAGGGAAATATTGGAAACACATTAAAAGATCTCTTTGTAGATGTTGTGGGAGCAAAGCTTGCCATAAGTAGTGAGGAAATAAAAAATTATTTAGTGAGCTATACGGACTCACTCAAGAACAGAATAATATAATCAGCTTTCTTCTTCTGGCATCGCGGTTGGTGTTCCACCTGCATGCCAGCTTTGCCTTGGCCTGACTTTCATTGGATAAATTCTTTCGCTGTTGTCGTCAAGCACTATGGCAGCTCCAGGCTCCTTAGGCAAATCACTTATATACTTCTGTATATCAAAAAGAAGATACGTCTGCATTATATTCCTCAGCGCTTTTATGTCCTGCTCTGCCGTTATCCTATGGGACAAGATAATATCTGCCTGGGAAATTGCATCCTCATGAAGCTTGTTTGGCCTCTGTGTTATCAGAATGCAGGAAATTCCTGGCTGCCTTCCCTGTTTTATTATGGTCAAAAGTGGATCCGAGGCTGCTGTTTTTCCCTTGGCTGGAAGGAAGTTGTGAGCCTCATCTATTATAAGCCACGTTATTGGTATTTTCATTTCTTTGAATCCTGATATTATTCCTATTTCTTCCTCTCTTCTTGCAGCAGTCCTTATGTTCTGGACTTTTCTTGAAATCAACCCGACAAGAAGGCTCCTCACGCTCCACCCTTCAGTGACCTGGCTGAAGAAAGACACGTCTATAATTGACACTTTTCCGGGACCAAGAAGCTCTTCAATCGTTATTCCCTTTGGAGAAAAAATGCCCCAATCTTTTGCAGAATTAAACCTGTTTATCAAGTTTGCTTTTTCTTTTTTCTCTGCTTCAGAATCTTCTGTAATTACATCAACTATATCATTTATGGAATAATTTTTCCCGGTTTTCTTTATTCTTCTTATGCATCTGTCCAATAAAATTCCAGAGGGTTCTATCATTGAAATATTGAATGAAAGCAGCCAATCCTCTGAGGTTAGTTCAGATGGTCTTATGTTAAAAACTTTGTCGTAAGGTATGTTTTCTTTTTTGAACTGTTCTTCAAACCCTTTTGGTATATAGACTTCCACTTTAAAAGAAGACGGCTTTAATCCCCATTTATCCAAAAGCTCCATCTGCCTTTCGTTTGGATTCTTCATGGACCAAAAAATTCCCTGTGTATCTATCATTAAGATGGAAAGATTGTTCTTTATTTCATCCGGGAGCTTCAGAACTTCTTCGGCTATTACACATCCGGAATAAGATTTTCCGGAACCTCTTTTCCCACATATTAACATCACATGCGGCCTTGAAACATCAAATCTTATGGGATTCGTCATATGGGCATTTTCTCCCTTTCCAACAAGATGCCTGCCCAAGTAAATGGTTCCTTTTGTTCCGTATTTTTCAAGGTCAATCGCATCTCTTCCGACAACAATTTCATTCAAAGGCATGATTAGAATTAGGAGGGATTAAATATAAAATTAAATTAATATTTTTCCATTTTTATATAAGTATTTAAGCTTCTTTTCCTTTATTGTTATTGTGATAATATGGGTCGTGTAACAATTAATTTTATTATAGAAGATATATCAGAAGAAACATCGAATAGTGAAGAGTTTGGTTATTTCTTAAGGGAAATTAGAAAATCTTTAAGGGAGTATCCCAAATAGAAGAATGTCATTAACAAAGATAAATTATAATTCACTTCATTCCCAGAAAATTTTTTATATTCTCAATATCTTTTAAAAGGCAGGATGCAACAATACCTAAAAAGAAAACAATGAAACTGTAGTGAACAGATGCCGTTTTGGAAACCATATCCACAGATAGGACAATTATCAGAGTTGCAAAAATTCTGTCAAACCAATCCCTTCCTAGCTTATATCCATATGATTTTGGCTTCTTGCCTTCTGGCCATTTATATCTGATATAAGCCCTATCAACTACAAACCCTATTAAAAATAAAATTCCATAAATTTCCATATCATTTAAAAAAATGCCCATCAGTAATCCAGAAACAATCAATATTATGATTGTAAATGTGAAATTTTCTTTTTCCTCCCTTGACCAATAGCCAAATACTATGACAAAAATTAATGTTATGATGTCGTACAAGAGCTCCATGTATTTTATTTTAATCTACAGAAATAAAAACTTTAGAAGAGGGACATTCCAATCCAACCTATCATGGAAACGATAAAAATGGCCAACCATGTCTTTCTGTCCCATCTCATAACCTTGTAGCCGTCTAATGGGGGAAAAGGCAAAAGGTTGAAAAACGCTATAAATATGTTTATTGATGCCCCCATCCAAAAGAATCCCCATGGGTAAACTGAATTTAAAAACAAAAATCCAAGTGCTATAAAAAGATTAGTCAGAGGGCCTGCAATTGATATGACACCATACTCCTCATTTTTTATGGTAGTGTACTCGCTTCTCCATCTTGAAAATTTCAGGGCTGAGATATATACAGCACCAGGTGCTGCAAATATAACCCTTCCGCCACTTATTATGCCTAATATCAACGCAAATAAGAGTCCAGACGGCCAAAGCCTGTATTCAGCATAAGCTCCAAATTTTCTTGCTACATTTCTATGGGCAAGCTCATGCAGCACAAAAGTTATAGCAACTATTATAATAGACGCTATAAGATTAGGAAGAGTAAGGTTTGAAAGAGAGAAAATGAAACCAATAACTATCGTAGAAATGAATAAATCCCTTATCTCTCTCTCTGTGTACATATATTCACCTATATTATCTTTATTTTTTCACCTTTTAATAGCTTTTTAAGCCCATTGACATGCCCGGCTCCCACAACAACAAGTATTTTCTTGTGGTTTTTTCCAAGCTCTTTTATCATTTTAGACATGAACCTGTTTCTCTTTAGCACAAGTATTCTGTATATAAATGGAAATTTAATTTTAAGATATTTGATTGCTTCATTGACAACTTCTTCGGACGGGACTTTTTTCAGGTCTATCTTTTTGGTTCCAATGCCACTGAACATTGTAAATGTAAACAGCCTAATTTTCTCCCATAAGGGAATTTTGTTTATATCGTTCATGGTTATATAAAAATCCTGGTCTATAAGGCACACCGGAATATTATTTTCCCTGGAAATTTTCACTGATTCAAACATTTCCTGCCCTGGAAATATTCCAGTCATTTTTCCAAGTTCTTTTTGAAGCCACGACAAAAATTTTAGAAAAAAACCGGGAGGACTGGTGGTTTCACCAGATTTTAGAGCATTATATCTCATTGGATCAAGCTCCACAGCAACACAATCGGGGTTCTCATCCTTTATCGCCTTTTTTATCCTCTTAATACTTTCTGGTGCTATGTGCGACGTGCCAAGAAGAATTATCATAAAATCACTCTAAAAAATATTTAACAGCATCGTTTATAGATGACACTTCAATTACATCTATTCCCAACTCTTTTTCAACATCGATTTCAACAGGCTCGTAATTTATGCTACAAACTTTCAGATAACCGTGTTTTTCACAACTTTGAATTTTTTTATATTCAATATATTCTCCCTGACCTTTTGGTATCAAAAAATACTTGTATCCTGCATCCTTCACGGCTTTACCTTTTGCAAGTATTCCCCCGACCTTACCTATTTTTCCATCTGGCTCTATAGTTCCTGTTATTACAGTATCATTTCTAAGAGTTTTGTTTTCCAATGCGGCTATTGTTGCTATTGTAAATGCTGCACCAGCACTCGGCCCGCCAACCAGCGTGGTGTTTGGTATACCTATGGTATATGTCAAGTCCAAATTTTTAGATTCTTCACCAATGTAATTTTCAGCAACTTCTTTGGCTGTTTGTATTGACTGCTGTGTGTCTATCCAGAACAAAAGTGATTCTACATCAACCAATACCCTTCCATTACCAGGAACTGCCCTAACAGTCAGGTTTGTCACAACGCCATTGCCTTCGCTGTCAACTGCAACCAATTTTGTCTTAACTTCAGAAAAAATATTGTAATTTTCAAACGGTATGTCTTTTACCTCTTCAATACACTCTTCATTTCCTTCACTCGCAACCGGCTCTTGAAAAGCTATTCCAAAAGCAAACCCAAAAGAGAATATGACAAGCACAATCAAAATAAAAACAATATTTTCTTTCATAACAACCACTGGTGTTTTAGCGGTGGAATTCACCTGGATGGACTTGAATGACATTGTGGATGAATCCACCTATCCTCCTCCATTCCGATGACCCCTAAACATTGGAAACTCCTGCTTAGGGCTGCTATATCGAGTAGGTTGCACAGACGTAGACTTCATATACGCCAGTTTCCTATCTCCCGATCCTGGCCCGGTTCACAAGAGCACCAATCCTAGGGGACGGAACTTCGCAGTTGGAAAGATGGGTCCACAATACCAACAAGCCTCTCCAGGCTTTTCGGCTACCCTAAAGAGGACTTGGGCTTACAGGTGGCCCCTAATCACCCAGCCTATTCCACCATAAATTAATTCTATTCATATGCTTAAATATATATTTTAATGGGTTATTTTTATGCGCTACCAGAAAATAGGGCAAGTTATTATTTTGAGCAAAAAAGACAAAGAACTTGCAGAAAAACTCTTAAAGGAAATTCCAGACACGAAAACAGTTATGTATAGGGCAGGAAGCATAGAAGGTGAATTCCGGCGACCGAAATTGAAAAAATTGGCAGGTAATGGAACAGAAACCATTCACAAGGAACATGGGTGTTTTTTCAAGCTGGATGTAGCAAAGATAATGTGGTCAAAGGGCAACCATAGGGAAAGGATGAGAATTGTAGGATTGGTCAAGCCCGGAGAAGTCGTAGTTGACATGTTTGCGGGAATTGGCTATTTTTCTATACCTCTGGGGGCTTATTCCAAGGCGAAAAAAATTTATTCAATAGAAATAAATCCCACATCTTACAAGTTCCTTCTTGAAAACATAAAATTGAACAAAATAAAAAATATAAATCCTATCTTAGGAGATTGTTCTAAAGTCAAAATAAAAGAAAAAGCAGACAGGGTTTTGATGGGACTTCTGCCTTCATCCAAGAAATACCTGCCCAAGGCTTTGGAAATTGTAAATCCCAACGGCATTATACACTATCATGGAATAGATGACGAAAAGCCAAAACAACTTGAAGAAGATGTCAAAAATTATGGAAAAGTCTTGAAAAAAACAAAAGTGAAGTCGTGGGCGCCAAGAAAATATCACTGGGTTCTGGATGTAAAAATAATGTAATCTCACAAAACTTTTATATCCAAGCATACTTTCCATTTTCTCGGTCCATATGGAAGCACCTTCCTTTTTTCAATTATTTTGTATTTTACCCCCTCTGGAATTGTTTTTATTTTTTCTTCCAAATCCTTGAAAAGGTTTTTTTCCTCGCTTATGCCGTAGAGGTGAATTATTGTTCCTTTCTTAGAACAGGAAAAAGCCACATCCAAAAATTCGTATGCCCTTTCCGGTAGAGGCATCACTATCCTGTCAAATTTCTCGCCAAGGACGGGGCAGACTTCCCTGACGTCTCCAAAAACTGGAACAATCCTATTTTCAACCTTGTTGAGCATAATATTTTTTATTGCATATTCATGTGCCTTTTTGTTCAACTCCACAGAATAGATTTTATTTGCACTTGTCTTTCTTGCTATAACTACAGGAAAGGGTGCAACGCCCCCGAACATGACCAGTATCTTTTCTCCATTCTTGACTTTTTTTGCTATTCGCAACCTTTCAGAGCCCTCTCTTACTGAGAAATAAACCTTTTTTGGGTCTAGCAAGAATCTGCACCCAGATTCCTTATGAATTACCTCTGTATTTTTATCCCCAACAACCAGACTGTATTTTCTCAGCCTCAGCTTTCCCTGTCTTGGGGAAGCTTGTTTCAGAACAGATTTGACATTTTTGTGAATCTTTAATATAGCCTCACCAATTATTTTTTCCTTGGATTTTAATTCTTCCGGAATCTCAATAATGGCAACTGCTTTTTCCCTGGAGCCAATTATGTCAAAGGATTTTACCACAGTATTTAGCTCATTTTGAGTAAGCTTTCCTTTTAGCGCCTCTTTTAAATTCATAAATAAATTTAAATTCCCTTTCACTTATATTAATTATGCGATTGATGATTATTTCTGATATACACGCAAACCTGACAGCATTGGAAGCTGTCTTCAGGGACTTGAAGCATAACTTTGGAACAGTCGATTATATTCTTTGTGCAGGTGATTTGGTCGGACTTGGCCCCTATCCAAATGAAACAATAAACGCCTTGAAAAACTTAAAAAATTTCATATCAGTAAAGGGCTCAATTGATCAAGCTGTCGTAGATGAAAAATTCAAAGGTTTTGACGGAATGGAGATAGAATCAATAAAGTGGACGAGAAAGGTATTGACTGATGACAACATTGATTTTCTGGATTTTCTGGATGATTACAAAGCAATCAAAATTCAGGGCTTTAAAATATTTCTTGTTCATGGGTCTCCTGAAAATCATCTTAACGGAAGAATAAGCAAGCTGGAATCTCTAGAAAAAATGGAAAAATACTTTCAGGATACTGGAGCGGACATAATAGTTTGTGGGCAGACGCATATACCTTTTGTAAAGGAACTTTATGGAAAATATATAATCAATGCCGGTTCTGTGGGTTTGCCAAAGGACGAAAATCCCCGGGCTTGCTATGTTTTCGTGGACCTTGAAAACATGGAAATAAACTTCAGAAGAGTTAGTTATGATGTGGACTCACTTGCAAGAAAAATGAAAGAATTGAAATTTCCTGAAGCGCTCATTGACAAATTTTATTTCAGCTGAATTCGAAAAAGACCCGTAATAAAATCTATAATATCCTGTATGAAGCTCCACTTCCTTTTTGGCTTTTCCACGTGTATCTTCTCAAATATTCTCTGGCTGTTTACATTTATGTTTAGGAACTGGTCATCGCCTGTACAGTTTTCAATTACCTTTGTACTGAGTGTGATTTTCTTTTCTTTTTCTATACGCTCCTTTATTGGATGTATTTTTTCAAGTTCACTGCTTGTGTTCACGTTTATTTCAAAGTAGTTCTCTCTTAGGTTTTCTATAATAAAGGACACGTTAAAAATTTCCCCACAAGTTACTCTTTTTGGCTTTTTTATTTCTTTTATCTTGAAATTGAGGGTGTTCTCAACCAAAATATTTTTCTTGATGAGATTTCCATCTTTTGTGATTGCCATTATATAATGTTCGCCTGTTTCATCTGCCGCTATGGCATTCCCACCTATAGGCAAATCTGAATACACCTTATATTCTGAATCTGATGAAACAAAGTAGTTTATTTTATCCCCAATTTCAACTACCTGTTTATCCAAGTCCAGGTCTAAAAAAGAGTCTTTCTTTTCCCTGGGGTCTATCTCCAAATCTATTACATTCTCGTCGCCCAGAAAAGTGTAAATGTCCGCCAGATTGTAGTACTTGTAATTTTCATTTAGATTTTCCCTTGATTTCACAATAAAATGATATTCTTTTGTTTCACCAGGGCAAATGGAAATTAATCTATTGCCATAAACAGAAACTATGGGGTTTCCGCTTTCATCAACTCTTGGTTTTATTTTTATGGCAGTCGCCAGGCATCCCTGACTTTTCGTCTCTATCTTAACTGAGACTATGGAGTAATCATCTTTACCTATTGTATGGGGATAAGTGTCTATGGTAGTCGTGAATTTTTTTTCTATCTTTCTGGTTTTATCTATCTTAACAATCACAGATGGCTGGCTAATCCTGACAATAGCTTTTCTAGTTGAAAGGTATTCGGCACTAACTCTTACATCACTCCCGTCCATGAAGTTTCCAAGTTTTATGTGGGTGGCATCTATCCATCCTATCTCATTCCATGTTGGGTCCACCGGAACCCACTCACCCAAATACACTTCTGCCCATGCATGATAACCCCAACCGCCCTTGCTGTAGACAACCCCGGCAACATACCTTGAAGGGATTCCCACAGACCTTGACATTGATATAAAGAGGTTTGTAAACTCATCACAGGTTCCCTTTCTGTTTTCAAAAACCCAGTCAGAAGGAAGAGACATTTGGGAATAGTTTGAGTCATATTTCAGATTAAAATAAATCCAGGATGAAATTTTTGTCACTGCATCAAAACTGTCCTTGCTGTCTTTGGTCAGGTTTATTGCAAAATTTCTTATCTCGTCAGATATCACGGAGTGATTTCCCTCAGAAAGATATTCCCATGTTTCTTTGGGCGGATTGTAAGGGAAATGTGTCCTCTGTGGAGCAGAAAATTTTGCATAGTTTCTGATTTTCATCTTAACTTCATAATTCTGTGGTGTGAAATCTCTCCAGTAAAAAACAAGCATATTGTTTCCATAGTCATCTTTTTTTATTGAATATTCTGGCGAGGTTGAAGAGACAATTTGCAGGCTGGAATAATCTTCAGGAATTATGTAAAGGGAATAATTTAATTCGTCAAGTTTTTCGTTTGTCTCAACAAAGGAATAAAAGTTTACATCTGCCTCCAGGTACCCAACTTCCTGGGGATTAAACTCGTCTGCCTTGGCCAAGGAAACAAAAACTAAAAAAAACAAAACTGCAAAAATTATTTTTTTCATAGAAATAATTTCCGAAAGTGATTATATAAAACTTAAATAAAATTCATTCAAAAGATTAATGAAGCTGAAGCAAAAGAATTTGTCAAAAAAAGATGAAATCTTCAAAACTCTGAATACTCAAAAAAGGGAAAAGAAGTTACTGGAATCTATTCCTGACTCAAAGCTTCGGTGATTTTTAATCCAAATTCTGTCGCTGCGTGGGGACCGACACCGGTTATTATTTTTTCATCCTGCTCAACATCTGCTCCGGTGTATTCTGCACCATGTGCTTCCAAATTCTCTTTTTCTGACGGAAAAGAAGTTACCTTCTTAGAATCTAATAATCCAGCATTCGCAAGTATTGACGGTGCTATGCATATTGCACCAATAACTTTCCCCTTTTCATAAGATTCTTTTGCCAGGTTTAAAACTTCTTCATCTTGAAAATAAACTGATGCGCCAGAGCCGCCTACAAAAACAACGGCATCGAAATCATCTACATCAACCATACTTATATCTTCATCCACTGTCACGATAGCGCCAAGCATGCCTCTTGCACTATCTACTCCCCTTGACGCAATGGTTACAGAAGCGCCGTAATCTTCAAAAACTTTCTTTGGCTCCAAGAGCTCCTCATCCCTGAAATTCTCCGGGGCTATAATCATCAAAATGTTTTTTCCAGACAAATCCATACTTTCAACACCTCCCACATTTGTTTTTTCTTTATCGCCTACACAACCTGCTGTAAGCAAAACTAACATTAGAAAAACAATTTCCCATTTCACA
>CAYNRH010000027.1:0-8069 GCA_964399605.1 uncultured archaeon
AACTAAATAATTCCCTTTTCTTTATACCAATCTATTGTTCTTTCTAGGCCTTCTCTTAAAGAATAAAGTGGCTTATAACCAAGCTCTTTTCTTGACTTTGAGTTATCACAAATATAGATGCTGTTCGTAGTCCACCACACTGTTCTTCTGGAAACGTATGGCCTTCCCGTTTCTTTAACCTTGAAAGGCGGAAATGGCAAAACTGTGCTTAATATTTCTCCAGTCAGTCCAATTACATATCCTAGGGGCTTTGGTATGGTGACTATTTTTAAGTCAATCCCCATAACGTCTGCAGCAGTTTTAACAACATCTTTGACTTTGTATGAACCCTCGGAAATGAAGTAAGTTTCTCCTATTGCTCTTTTCTTTTCTCCAGCCAGATACATTCCATAAGCCTGATTTTTCACATAGCAAAATTCAAATAGGGTTTTTCCACTTCCAAATATGGGAAAGACTCCTCTCTTAACATTTCTGAAAAATCTTTCATGAAGGGCATTTCTATCACCATAAATCATCGGTGGCCTAACTATTGTAACAGGCAGATCATATTTTTTGTAGTATTCTTTACAGATTTTTTCACATGCTAGTTTGCTTTTTCCATACACGCAAACTGGATTTGGCTTTGTTTTCTCGTTGACAGGTTTTCCGTCAACCGATGGACCAGTTGCCTCAATACTGCTGGTGCAGACAACTCTTCCAACATTATTTTTTAGGCACGCGTCAAGCAGGTTTTTTGTTCCTGTGGCATTTACATCAAAATAAATCTTTTCAGGCAGTCCCTCGTATTCATGGGCAATGGCAGCAAGATGATATACTTTATCCATTCCCTTTGTTGCTTTTTCAAGAGATTTTTTGTCAAGCAAATTTCCTTCAACGACTTCTACGCCTATTTTTTTTATATGATTTAAAATCTCATGTGATTTGTCGTTTTTATATGCAGGATGAATTTCACCTTTTCTAACCAAGACTCTTACTTTACATCCTTTATCTACTAGCAAGTCTACAAGGTGGCTGCCAATAAATCCAGCTCCGCCGGTAACAAGTACTTTCATAGTAAATAGTTGAAAACAAATCAATTTAAATCTTTTAAGAAGAAAACCAATTGTTTATATATTTCTCTATTATCTGTGAAATTTTTCTTTCTTTCTTCTCTAGACCACGGTTTTTTATTTTTTCAGCTTTTTTTATGCATTCCTTCAATATGGAAACATCTTCACAGACAATTAATTTTCCTTCTTTCTCCATTTCTCTGGCTATCTGGAACTGGTGGTTATCCACATGTTCGTTTAGTTCCTTTCTCCGCGGAACTGCAATCACTGGCTTTTTTGCTTTAACTGCATCAACGATCAACCCGACACCGGCATGTGTGATAACAATTCTAGCTTCCTTCAAATATTTCTGAAACTCTTCTTCCGGGAGGAAATCAAACCATTCACAATTTTTTGGTTTGAGTTTGGTTCTACCTGTTTGGACAACTATTTTTTCTTTTGTTTTTTTTGCAAGTTCATCAGCAGCTTCAACTAATCTTCTAAATTCATGTTTATCCGTTCCTACTGCAATAAATATCAAAACACACCACCAGAGTAAATTGCTTTTGAGCCATATTTTTTCAATAAAGGTTTCCATTGGACCAAGAACAAATCCGAAAAAGGATAAAGAATTTTTCCAGTCATGGATGGTTCAGTTATTCTGCTGAAACTTTCTATATATATTAGTTTTTTACCAAAAAATTTTCCGATAATTGAGATTGGGACTGAAACGCCTGCTCCATCTGCGACAATAAGGTCTGGCTTTTCTTTTAAAAAAACTTTAAGACTCTGGATAAAAGATTTAAGAATACAAAAGAAATCTCTCTCGGGATTTTCTATTATGTAAACTTTTCTTTTGTTCGCAAGTTTTTTTGTATTCTCTCGCTCATATGTAACAATAAAATTTTCATGTTTTTTCCATATAGAGTCAAGTTCTAATAGTTGTTTCAGATGACCGCCCGCAGAGCATGCCAGGCATATTTTTACCATAAATTCACCTTAATTTCAACATCCCCATTAGAATACCAAGGCTAATCGCCAAGTTTCTAAGTATTATCAGAAACGGCGCTATTAAAAGGAATTTCTTTTCAAATTTGGCCATGTTGATAGTTGATGGAAGTGTAATTAAGAACAATAATATTAAAAAAACAACAGAGTAAATGTAGTTGAACGGGAGAAACAATAAGAACAACAAACCAAGCAATCCGGTCAATCCTATCTGCAAAAAATAAAGAGATGAATTGTAGCTTTGCCCTTTCTTCTTTTCGGGATGTTTTTTGTAAAGCAGTTTCCCCCAGTAGCCGCGCCCATACTTCATCTTGAGGTATCTTTTCAGTGTGTCCGGGTGAGGATGATATACTATGGCTTTGGGATTGAAGACCATCTTATAGCCGGCTTTATCTACCCTAAAGGAAAACTCGGGGTCTTCCCCGGACGCCCTTCTAAATGATGTGTCAAATCCTCCAAGCTTCATGAACACATCTTTTCTGTAGGCAGCAGCATAAGTTCCTATAAAATCTATATACTTAAATTTTTTAGTTCTTTCATATCTTTCTTCAATTTCGTATTGTACGAATCTTGCAATCAGCTTGTCTTTGTTAAGAATCTTATATCTCCCCTGCACGCCAACGACATCACCCTTTATAGGCCTTATCATCTCCTCTATCCAGTTTTTTTCTGGTACGCAGTCAGAATCTGTGAAAAGCAATATTTCTCCTTTGGAGTGCTTAGCACCGTTATTTCTTGCCGTGGCGGGACCGGCATTTTTTTCTGTAACTAATTTTATTTTTTTAGATTTTTTCATATACTTTTTAACTACGTCTGCAGTTCTATCCTTTGAGCCATCATCCACAACAATAACTTCATAATCTTTATATGTTTGATTAAGTAATGCTTCCAGAGTTTTTCCTATGATTTTCTCTGCGTTGTATGCAGGAATTATAACAGAAACTTTCATTTAATCACTTTTCAGATGTTTGAAAAAAACTTTTGCAGATTTTAAAGTTCTGATTGCTTCTTCCGGGCTTTTTATCCCTTGCCATATTTTGTATAATATATAGTTCCATCTTAAATAATACTCTTTTCTAGCCTTGTAGCAAAGGTTTACAAGGTCTTTACTTGTAAAGTTAGGCAGTTTCAAGATAGTGCTGTGTTGTCCATTATCATCTAATAGTTTTGTGTAATCTTCTGTTTCCAAATAACCGTTTCTTTTTGCCCAGTCATAAGCTTCTGTTCCCGGATATACCATCAGTGGATAAAATTGAGCCGTATCACAGTTTAACCTTTTGGCAAATTCTATGGTCCTTTGTATACTTTCTTTATCATCACCAGGCAGCCCAAGAATGAAACACCCGTTTACAAGCATACCAAGTTTTTTTGTGTCTTTCATAAACTTGAATTGCATATTTTCTGTAGTTCCCTTGTGAATGTTGTCAAGAACTTTCTGTGTAGGCGTTTCAAACCCAACACACATCAAGCGGCATCCTGCTTCTTTCATTTTTTTGAGGGTCTCGTAGTCCGTGTTTACTCTGGCATTGCAGGACCATTTTAATTTTACTCTGTTTTTTATCAGTAGTTCAGAGATTTTTAAGGTTCTGCTCTTTACAACAGGGAATGTATCATCCTCCAGCATAACTTCTTTGACAAATGGCAGCTCTTCCTTTATGTATTTGAATTCCTCCAAAACATTCTCAGGACTTCTTGACCTGTAGGAACCCTTGAACGGTATGGGACAAAATGAACAATTATAGGGGCAGCCTCTGGCAGTTAGTATGGTTACTTGAGGCCATCTGAGCGATGCATAAAAATATTTTTTTATGCCGTCTTTTCCAAAATGTTTCTTATAAACCCAAGAAACGAATGGAATCTCATCCAAATTTTCTATTGGCGGTCTGTCTTTGTTGTTTATGATTTTGTTACCTTTTCTATAGCTTAGGCCAAGAACATTACCCAAGTCTTTGCCGGATTCCAATGCTTCGACTAAATCTCTGACAGTATAGTCATATTCCCCCCTACATACAAAATCAATTTTGTCAGACAGGCGAAACGCCTCTCTCATATCCATTCTGTGTGCTCCAACTAAACACACCTTACAACCAACTTCGCTCTTGACTCGGGATGCAAATTCCACATCATTTTTAAAGCTTGGAATACTCGTGTCAGAAACATACAAATCTGGCTTGAATTCTTTGATGAATTTCATTGTTTCTTCTTTATTCCACTCATTTGCTATGGCATCAACAAGCTTTACATCATAACCCCCCTTATCTAAGACACCGGTGGCGTATGCCAGATAGTAAGGATAATAAAAGGTTCCACCTTTTGTTACACAGGGGCTTCTGCTCTGCCTTGAATACTTTGGCATGAACGGCGGGTTTATCATTAATATTTTCATAATATCACATTGTCTTTTAATATTATCTTTAGAAAAGTATAAAAACGATTATTTTTAAATGACGCCGGTTGAAACCAATCCGAAAATCATAAATATAATCTCTATGAAAATAATTGTTGCTACTACTTCCCGTTCTTTAGCGTTTCTCTTGATAATTTTTGGAAGATATTTCATAGTTATATGAGTTAATGAGTAACATTTCTTGTATCCGGGTTTAAGCGTACCGTCTTTTTGTGGTTTTCCAAAACTTTCTGCCTTGAATTTTGACCTTAATTTCAAGAAAAATTCTATGAAGTAAGGTATGAACAATATCAATGCCAGCCTTTCCATATTTCCGAGAATTGCAACTACTGCTATAAGAGCGCCAATTGAATATGTCAGTGTATCGCCAGGAAATATTTTTGCTGGATATTTGTTGAATAAAAGGAATCCAATTAGGGACGAAGTCATGAGAAAACATATTAAGGATACCCAGTAGCTCTGCGTAAAGTAAGATACAAAACCAAGCGTTCCAAGGATAATCGTTCCCATTCCAGCTTCAAGTCCGTTCATACCAGCAATCATGTTAAATCCATTTGCTGCACCTATTATACCAAGAGGTATTATAACGAGTGGATATATCAGACCAAAATTCACCGTGCCAATTATTGGAATGCTCATTATTGAATGTCCGGCGCTTATTGCCATTAACGGAATTGCTATCGGCAGTGTGAGTAACGGTTTTTGCCATTGTTTTAATCCCACTTTCCATCCTAAAATATCATCAACAAATCCAAGTATTCCCGCGAGAAGAATGGATACTAAAACTGCAAATATCTCTATCATGTGTGTTGCTGTTTCAAGATAAAAGGTTTTCAAAAACACATAAAGGAGAATACCAAAACTAAAGCTAAGAATGACAGCTATGCCTCCGCTCTCGGGTATTTTTGGTTTATTAATTTTGTTTAAGTCTGTTCCAACAAGTCCTGATTTCTTAGCAACTCTTATCCAAAGTTTTGTCAGAATAATCGCTGTAAAGAAGGTAACAATTAATATAATTCCAGCAAGCATAAATTCATTCATTACAACACCTTGTAAACAACTACACAATCCTGTTCATTGGTGCTCATACAATTGTCCGGGTACTCATATACTTTTTTAAAGTGATCAGAATTTTGAATGTATTTAACGAAAACCCATGGATAGCTCTCCTTTTCCTTTCCGGGTCTGATTGAGAATTTTTGTATATAGATGTAATCAACACCATGAGTTTTCATTATTTCATATGAAGTGTCATTTCCTGAAAGAAGTATTTCTTTTCCGCCAGGATCTCCGGCATATATACTATCTCTTTTACAGGCATATTCTGCCCTATGCTGCCATAGTGTTAGTAATAGAGAGTCTTTTGGAGTATTTCTTCTTATCCAATCACAGCCCTTGAAAAAAGCTGATGAAAATTCCTTTATTGGCCTTAAACTTTCTGCTTTGGCATGTGTAGAAAATATACCGAACAAGACCAGCATGAAAATGAATATTATTGCAATAATTTTTCCTGTATTTTCTCCGTAACCCTTCAAAAAATTATATATTCTATCTGAAGCCAAACCAGCCATCATAGCAAAAGGTACTGTTATATATAGCATGTTTCTTGCAGCACTTTCCGCTGTTGCCCCCCTGCTTACATAAAATAATATTCCCCCCAAAACAAAAAACCATATCAAAATTGTCCAATCTTTTTTATTTCTTCTCATAATAAGGTATGAAAAACCAATGACAGCAAATATAAATGGCACCAGAGCATATGCAAACTGAATGAAGTTCAAAAGTCCCATGTTAAGAATTGTTGCACCGGTTCCTAGTCCAACTTCTGTTGGCGACAACATCTTACCTACACTTAGGTTCGGCAATTGCTTCAAAATTTCTTGTTTCGGAAAATAATTTTCTATAAACGGCATTCCAGGGTTCCCCAGAACTAAAAAATTATGAATCAAGTATACTGGAGTTAAGACTATCAGGAATGCTACAAGTAGGAGGAGAAAGTTTTTCAGCCAATTTTTTTTGTATAAGAGTAATATCAGTAAGAAGACAGCAGGAAGAACAAGAGAGCCAACGTCTGTGATGGCTGCAAAACCAGAAAGAATTCCTGCCAAAACAAAAAACAATTTTCTTTTCTCCTTAAATCCTCTATAAATAAACAATATGCTTAACGAACTTAGAAGAACAGCAAAAACTTCAACATAGAGCAAAACAGAGTATGTGATGAAAGATGGAATTATACTCAAGAACAGTGCGCTAAGAACTCCAGCTTTAAGTGAGTACATTCTTTTTCCTAAGAAGAAAACAACCAAACACCCCAAAGTTCCAATAATAGGATTCAGTGCTTTGACGAATATTTCTCCCCCAGCAAACATGGATGAAACCAAAAATATGTAAAGCGGCGGTCTGAGGAAGAACGCTCTGTAAGCGTCTGATTGACTTTGTATGAGATAATATTTCGGTATTTCTAGGTGATTTAAAATCCACTCTCCTCTTGAAGCATAGAATCCCTCATCTCCGAATACTATTGGTGTGGTGAGTGTTACATTCAAATTTATGAGGAGAAATGAAACAATAATTATTGCAAGTATTCCATACCAAAAATGATTTTCTGTTATCTCCATCTTTATCATCTGCTATAATTTAAATCTCTTTTTAAATAAAAACTTGGCATTATTTAAGCCATCTATTATTGTAACTCCTTTTATCTTTGCCTTTGTAATAATAGGGATTTCTACAACTTTTAAATTATTTTTTGCAATTTCAAAGGTTAATTCACCCTCTATTTCATATCTGTTGCTTTTCAAATTCATTTTTTTCAGCGCTTCTGCCTTAAAGGTTCTGTACCCAGACTGTGTGTCGCCCAGCCATTTGTGCCTGAATAAGTTTTGTGGACCGTAGGACAGGAAATTTGTTATGAAATTCAATCCAAAATTTCCTATAACATTTCTTGGAAAGGTATAAAATCTGCCAGCGTACCTTGAACCAATCACAACATCATACCCTTTTCGGAGAGTTTTCAAGAACTGTGGTATATACTTTGGGTAATGTTGCCCATCTGAGTCCAATGTTATGATGATATCAGCACCAAGACCAATCGCAGTTTTTATTCCAGTCCTTAATGCAAACCCTTTTCCCATATTTGGTTTGTATCTTACAACCAACGCACCCGCTTTTTTTGCAATTTTGGCGCTGTTGTCAAAAGAGCCGTCGTCCACGTAGATTATTTTGTCTACATATTTTTTCGTTTCTTCCACAACTTTTCCTACAGTTTTTTCAACATCAAATCCGGGTATAACAGCAAAAACTTTTCCTGATTTCATAGGTTATAATTATGAAATTATAAATAAAAATGAATATCAGATGGTTTCAAATATTTTTTTATATTTTTTGAAGATATATTTTTTGTCATAGTTTTTAATTCCTTTTCTACAGTTTTTCCTGAATTTCTGAAGGTTTTCTTTAAGCTTTATAACATTTTCTCCAATTTTTTCTTCTGTGGATACTATCCCTACTTTATTTTTCTCAACAGTTTCAACCAAGCCAGCGCTTTTATCCAAAACCAAAACAGGCAGTTCATAAGCCATGGCTTCAAGAGCAACTATGCCAAATGGTTCTGGCCAACGAGAAGG
>CAYNRH010000027.1:8169-11832 GCA_964399605.1 uncultured archaeon
TCTTTGACAAAGTTAGAGTGGACAATTATTTTATCAGCTTTTTTTATAAGAGACCTTTTTATGGTTTTCTCTATGTAGAGTTTTGGTATTGTTAATGGAGATGGAAAACCAAATTTCCTCATAAGACAAAGGGAACACCGCCAATTTTCTTTTTGTCTGCAAAGCTTTTTATTGTCCTTATATTTGTCCTTGGCAAAACAGATGGGCCAGTAGTCATGAGCATCCAAAATTGTCGGTTTTTTAAGCTCTAGCGCAGCCTGTATTGGAGCAAAAGATAAATGATAGATATTATTGAGGTATGTTACATCTATATTCTCTTTTTTAATTATTTTTTTTAGTTTTTCTTTCAAAGAATTGTTAAAGGCAAGCCATGGCAAAGTTACGCCTGGGATTTGTTGCATGTGTTTGTAGAGAAACGGGGAAGATTTTATTTTATATGTTTTGTATCCAGTTTCACCCTTTACCTGATTAGAAACAAACAATGTTATGTCAAATCCATTTTCTTCTAAGTATTTACAAAGTTCTTTAAGAAAGAGTTCAGTACCGCCAGTTATTTTTGGATAAAAAAAGTCATTGAAAACTCCTATTTTCATTCTGGCACCTAAATTTTTAATTTATAAATCTTAACCTGGTCATTCTTAAAAACCAGTTCAAAATCATTCAATGTTTCATTTTCTTCATAAAAGAACATTCTTGTGAATAAGGCATGCTCCAGATTTGGTGGAATATACACCAGATAGCTCTTCTGCGGATGAACCCAGATAGTGCCTGGTATGGTGTTGTTCATTTGGCTGAAATCCATAATTTGTGGTGTATCATTCACATAGTAAATCTCTTTACTGAAAAGATAGTTTTGGTTATCTCTTTTCATCACGGCAACCCACTTTCCGTTTTGTTCTACAAGTGAAATATCTCCCTGGTAATAATATATTTTTATGGTGTAATTTTGGTCGTACCCATAACTCTTTTGTGGAATTTGTGAATATAATGGACACTTTTGATCTCCACCAGGAGTTAGCTTTCCTGTTCCATCACATCCAGTTCCAAAATACTGGAGCCACCTAAATTTTCCTATCAAGTCGTCAGATGCAATCCAATACATTTCCGAAGCGTTTCCCCTGTATTTTAAAAGGATGTTTTTTGCTTCAGTTTCATTGCTCGTCACAAATATCTTGCCGAGATCGGTTATTCTTGTGTTAAGTCCAGGTTTGCAGTATTCATCTGTACAGTGGGCACCGTCTGCAATGGCTCTTCTTTCTGCTATTCCTGTAATTCTATGTCCTGGGTCCCACCATGTTCCAACTACAGCGTCTTTAGCGGTATCGCTTTTCAAAAACATATATGCGTCTTCCCAATTTTTATTAATTGGTTCAGCCATGCTTCTTATTGATGCTGCTTGAGTTCCCTGAGAAAATGTTATTATGGCAATTATTAGAACTGTTGCTATTAAAACGGGTCTTGATATCTGCGGGATTTCTTCCTTTCTGTCTATCAGAATAACACAAATTACTATAATTAGGTTTAATATGAAACCTGCCATAGGATTTGTAAGAGATATTAAAATTGAACCAAGCAAACCAAAACTTATTAGTGGTGCGTAGGAGCCCATTCTTTTTAAGTCTTTGTAATATTCTGAAAGTGCGATTCCAGATGCTATTGCTGCTGCTGGAGCAAAGACCAGCATAAATCTTATACCTCTTGTTATTGCATAAAAGCTGATTCCTGCCCATGTTAGAAGTATCGCACCATTTTTCCTATCTCTCTTTAAGAGTAGAAGTGCTCCAGGAATTGTCAGGATAAGTGGTATACCAACTCTTGAAAACAGTTCATTCCATGCTCCCCCAAAGACATTTAGATTTTGCAACTCTGCGACAGAAATATTAACTATCAATATTTTTGAGGGGTCTTCAGCAAAAACCAATAAGCTCAATATCCTTTCCAATGCGTTATAGCCCAATAACCATACAACGACACTTGCTGATACAAAAATTATAACTACCGGTATTAATACATTTTTGAACTCTAGAAGAGATTTTTTTATTCTATCCGAAAATGGAATCATTGCTTCTTTAACTTTATTTTTTATTTTCCATTCCGGGTGTCCCAAAAATAAAAGAACCAAAAAATATGTTATTGTGGATAATAAAACTATGAGTGGTATATACCACGCGGCTGTCCATGTAAGGCCAAACAAGACCAACCCGACTATAGCTAATCCATAATTTATGTAATTTCTTTTTTTAAGTGCTCTGACAAGCAGATACATTGTTAAAAGTGAAAAGAATATGACCAGACCATCTGTATCGTAAAACCCACCCATGCTTCTTGTCAAAATTGCAGGACTCATGGCAACGAAAAAGGATGCTATTATGCCAGCTTTTTTGTCTGAGAGTTCCTTACCTAAAAAGTATGCAGGTAAAACACCCAATGCTCCATAGACTGCAGCCATATACTTGCAGAAAGACATTAAGGTCATTCCGAGAAGCGGATTCAACAAAAGATAGAGATATCCGGTTAAGTAGTACATGAGTGGTGCTTCAATCATGGGTCTTCCAGGAGGATAATAACTATATTCATCCCACTTTGGCAATACTCCATGTTCTACAATTGACTTTGTATGTCTGTACTGATAGTAAGGGTCATATGCTAGTAGCCACTTCGTATGTGTTGTACTTAATCTTATACCGAAAGATATTAGCAGTATTACAATTAGGAATATTAATGCCCAGTTTTTTCTTGCAAAACTTATTATTTTTTTATGCAACAAGTATCACCATACAATTAGTTATTATTTTTCTTTTTTAAAATAAAAATACATTCTCTTCCCAGATTTTTGATAAGTGGTAATTTTCTAATAAGATCTTCTATCTTTACGATATCCTTAATTTTCATACCCAAAGAAAATAAAAAATATGAAACTAAAAAAGTAGATGTAACACCTTTTTCAACCAAAAAATATCTATTTAGTATATTTTTCCATTTTTTAAGTGTATATCTATGTACATGTGTAGGGTCTCTTTCTGATACAACCTCTCTTAAATATTCAAAGCTGAATGGAGTGAAATTGGGTACAGAAATTATTACTTTCCCGTTGTTTTTTAAGATTCTATTGAATTCTTTAAGTACACCATCTACGTTTTTTATATGTTCAATCGTTTCTGTACAGAGAATTATATCAATTTTTTTATTTTTTATTGGTATGCGCTTAGATATATCTGACCTATATATTTTTGCATTCAAATCATATTTTTTAGTAACTTCTATAGACTTTTTGATGCTTGCAAGACTATTATCCACACCATATAATGTTTTGCATTTTTTAGAAAGAACAGGAAGGTAATAGCCACTTCCACACCCAGCATCTAAAATAGAATTCACATTTTTTACAAAATGTAGCAGAGTAATGAATCTCAATCTATCTATTCTTCTTTCATAATTTCTGTCTATGATTCTGAAATATTTTTCATTATATCGATTCTCCATTTAACATACACCAAAATAATATTAATACATAACTCAATTACTTAAACTATGAAATTTTTGAGGTTTCTTTTATTAATGCTTTTTATAATTATTTTTATACAACATGTTTCTTTGGCAGATTCGAATTGGTGGAACGAAGATTGGAAATATAGAACACAAATTGTAATTATTTCTGGTGAG
>CAYNRH010000028.1:0-11505 GCA_964399605.1 uncultured archaeon
TATATTTCTTCTGTGTGTTTTTTAATTACCAGAGCGCCTAAGAAAATAAAAAGAATCGGAACCGCCCAAGATGCGGTGCTTACTATTATCAAGATGGTTACGTTTTGCGTAAATTCCGGTTTTTCCATTGAGTTTATCACTAGATTTCCGAAGTCGCTGTGTGTTGTTGTCACGGACACAAAAATGTTGAAAAAAAGAAGTATTAACCCAACTGCAATTAAACTTAAGCCAATGTTTTTATTTTTTCTTTTCGTTGACATCCCGTATACCCTCTTCTGTGACTGTAAAGACACATTCTCCCTCAGGAAGATTTGGCGAATCAATCAGCCGTGCTATTCTCTTTTCTCCCTTGCTCTTTCTGAGATATAAACGGAATGTGGCCTGATGCCCAAGCACGTGTCCACCTATTGGCCTTGTTGGGTCTCCGAAAAGGATTGCTGGACTTGACATAACCTGGTTTGTTATATAAATGGCTACATTATAAACATCGGCTAATCTTTGCAGGGTATGCAGGTGTTTGTTTAATTTCTGCTGTCTTGTTGCAAGTGTTCCTCTGCCGGTGTAGTCGCTTCTGAATTGTGAAGTTACGGAGTCAACAACAATTAATCCAATATTTCTTTTCTTTATTACGTCCCCAAGTTTGTCTAAAAGGAGTATTTGATGATCAGAATTGTATGCGCGCGCCACGTAAATTCCCTCTAACACCTTTTTTTCATCCATGCCAAGTGCTCTTGCCATCTGTAAAATTCTCTCTGGCCTGAACGTTCCTTCTGTGTCTATGAAAACAGCCTTTTTGTCCAAACCACCCTTTTCTTTTGGCAGCTGGACATTTACAGAAAGCTGGAATGCAAGCTGGCTTTTTGATGAGCCAAATGCGCCGTGGGTTTCCAAGATGGATTGTGTTTCTATTCCCCCGCCGAGGAGTTCGTCCAGCGCCTTGGAACCTGTTGTTATTTTGCCTATTTTTTCTCTTCTTTTCATTATTTTTTCAGCAGTTTCAAATCCCATGTCCAATGTGTCTCTGGCAGCTTGAATTATTTTTGCTGCTGTTGCTTCGCCTATATCAGCATTTTCTGCTATTTCGCTTGCAGAGGCGGCAGCAATACTCATAAAATTGTCATATCCCCTTTCCTTGAGCTTTTCAGCAGTTTTTTCTCCAACTCCAGGAAGGTCTTCTATGTTTTTTATTTTCTTCTTTGTTTCTTCTTCGCTAACATCATCTTTAACGATTTTTTTTGGCATTTTATCACATCTTAATTATTTTTTTTTCTTCCAAACTATTTAAGATTGTTTTGGCTTCCTCTTCTGGATTGACTTCCTTGACTTCGTCGGCTATGAATTCCAGCTTTTCAAAGAACTTGTTGACTTTTGTCCTTCCATTTATTATAAATTCTTTTCCCAATATGCTTTCAAGTTTTTCTCTGAGGGGATTGAGGTTTTTCCCTTCTTCCGCAAGTTTGTAAGCATCTTCGGAGTTCATCCCCAGAATCTTTTCTGCCTGTTCTCTGAAAAACACAACTCTCACATTTCCATATCCATCGTCAACAACACCACTGATTATCAATACGGGTTTTGGCTTGACGTCTCCGTGTTCCTTGCACTTTCCATCAATCAGTTTTCCCCCGCATTCAGGGCAAACAAAAAAGAACGGGTTTGTTTCAAAAAACTGCACCACAACACCCCTTATTTCGCTGTTCATTCCAGGTGTCAGGTTGCTTATTTTTATTCTCTTCCCCTTTTCAGAGGTTTTGGGAGTAATCTTGGCATCAGATTTTTTTATTTTTCCAAGTTTTCCAATTCTTATCTCTGCCCCGCCAAAACTATCTTCTTTGGTGTACCCGTTTATTATCTCTATAACATCCCCTTCCTTAATTTTCCCATCTTCTATGATTTTTACCTGTTCGTTCCACAGTGATATTCTTGCTTGTCCTGTTTCATCTGCTATTATCATATTGACAACTTTTCCAGGCTCATCATTCTTTTTAAATTCCCTTACATCAAAGATTTTCATTATTTTGCCTTTGATGTTTATTGAGCGCATGCCTGAGAGAATGTTGCCTATTTTTAATTCCTTGGACGTAGAATTTAAAAGATTCAATCCAAGCTCTTTTGCGACTATATGCGCTGCTCCTTCTGGTGTTATAAGTCCAGAGAACTCATTTTCCTTTTCTTTTATGAGATTTTCAATTTCAGAAGGGGACAACTCTGTATTTTCAACAATTTTGTTTATTAAACCATCAAGATTTCCATACATAACGAAATGCACCATTTTTTAATAAAGCAAAGATGTTTAGAATCCTTTTTTCTTTGCAAGTTTGACATCCTTTGCCAAAACAGTTTTTCTGCCTGCGTGTTTTGCCAATGCTGAGCATTCTGCAGCCAGTTCAGAAGCAACTTCTTCTAAAACCATTGCAAACTCTTCAGCAGCTTTTCTGCTTACTCTTGGTGCACCAGCTTTCTTTAGAATCCTTTCAACAGGAGCTAACGGTAGTTCAGCCATCTTAACACCTCCATAACATTTATCTCAACGGAGATATTTATAGTTTCTTATTTTTACAAAAATTGATAAATGGTGGCAGTATATTTTAAGGTTTATTTATGGTTTTATAAATCATCCAATGGACTTTGAATGTTTTTTACAGAAGCCACATGAGTATAAATCTGGGTTGTCTGCAGTCTTGAATGGCCAAGCAATTTTTGTATATATCGTATATCTACACCGCTTTCCAGCAAATGCGTTGCAAAACTATGCATCAATGAGTGGCAGCTCGCCTTTTTCCTTATACCACTTTTCCTGAGAGCATTCTCAAATATTTTTTGTACGCTCTTTATTGAATACTTCCCGATTCTTCCAGGAAAAAGATATTTATCAGGGTTTTCTAACTCCATATACATCTTCAGGTCATTCTTCAACGAGGTTGGCAACATAACCTGCCTGGTTTTTTCTCCTTTTCCTCTTATTCTTATAGCAAGTTCAATGTTATATTGGTATAGCCCCTTGAATTTAGATGTGCCAAGTATTCTTTCACTTGATAGATTCTTGTATTTTTCCTCTAATTCAGGAATGTTGGGACATTGAGATTTCCAAAGGGGACATTAAGATTTAATCATGCAACACCCCAACTTTTCATAAATTTATATATAGGTTAGAAATATTATTATATAAAAAGAAGTGGTTAAGATGAATAAAAATAAATTATTCTATTTCATTTTAATAATTACTTTAGTCTTTTTGACTACAATAAGTAAAACAAATGCTTATACTGATAATGGATCTGCGTTTTTTTGCACCAACTGTACTGATTGTACCAATGCGTTGAACAATAACACATATAATCATGTATATCTTAATGCTTCAATAACTAATTACTCCGGAACAAGCAATTGTATAGATGATCCTATAAACTTTTCAAACAAAGTATTTGACTGCCAGGGATACACTATTGATGGTATCGGGCAATCCAGTATTCGTGCAATTTATTTAACAAACAAAAATAACAATACGATCAAAAATTGCACAATAACAGATTTTGGTTATGGAATTCATTTTAAAAATTCAGTTTTAAATAATATGACAAATAATATTTTCCAAAATATTAATTATACTGGAGTGTGGTTATACAATACTTCAAATAATCTTATAAATAATAATACTTTTGAAGATATAACCCATAATTCCGCTCCAGCAGTTACCCTTGATTGGCACTCTGATAACAATACAATAGCAAACAATACTCTTAATAATGTTTATAGAGGCATTTTTATAGGCTGGCTAAGTAATAATAATATTTTTACAAATAATATTATAAAAAATAATAATAACCATGCCTTTTATTTATCTAATTGTAACAACAATACATTTGAAAACAATACTATTAATACAACCACAAGTGGTGGTGATGGATTCTACATATCCTACTCTAATAACAATACAATAAAAGTGAACACAATTATGAAAGAGTATATAGGAATCTCTCAAGATTCAAGCACATATAACACAATAACCCAAAACACCATAAACAATAATACCGCACAGGGAATTTGGGTTGGAAGCTCTTCAAATAATAACAATATAACAAATAATACAATTAGGTACAATGGAGGTAACGGAATTGATGTTTATTCATCATCAAACAACTTATTAAGATATAACACAGTTATATACAATGGAGAAAATGGCATTTATCTTTGGTCTGGCAGCAACGGAAATCTAGTATACACAAACATCTTATGTTCAAATAATCAGAAAAGTGGTTGGTATTTTGACATATATAACCAAAGTGGATCAAACACAGGTGATAACAATACTTTTTGCACATCATCAAACTGGATTGATAGCGGGGAAACTGCAAGCCATCCAATGACGTATGTATGCAGTAGTGCAGGATGTGTTAATTCTATAATTTTAGTGTCTCCTGCGAATCAAACAATGACAAATGACAACACGCCTTCATTTAGTTTTAATGTCACAGGAAGCAGAAGCAATTATTCCTGTGAATTGTTTATAAGTGGCATAGGGCATGGAACCAATTCAACCACTTTAAATAATACATTGACTACAATAACCTCAAACTCAAGTCTTGCTGATGGAAACTACTCATGGTTTATTCGATGCACAGGCGATTGCGGATTGTGGAATGACAGCGAAACACGGAATATCAGCATAGATACTGTTGCACCATCAATTTCAATAATTTCACCATTAAACACAACGTACAATAATGCAACAATCTTAGTAAATATCAGCTCGGATGGTAATACAACATGGTTTAGTTATAACGGCGGTGCAAATGAAACCTACACTGTCTCTGTTTACAAAACCTTCAGTGAGGGCGCAAACACCTTTTATGCTTATGCCAATGACAGCGCAGGAAATGAAAACTCAACCTCTGTAGTCTTCACTGTTGATACAACTGCTCCGGTATTAGCAAATATATCCAACAGCTCAATAACTTCATCAAGTGTCGTTATTACATGGGATACAAATGAAGCGTCTAATTCAACGGTTAATTACGGTACAAATTCAAGTAATCTAAGTCTTTCTGAGGTTTCTGCTACTTTAAGCATAAGCCACAGTATAACATTAAACGGTTTAAATTCAAATACACTTTATTACTATGAAGTGTCAAGCTGTGATTCATTAGGGAATTGCAACACAAGCTCACAATTTAATGTTACAACAAGCTCTGCAAGCAACGGAGTAATAAGTGGAGGCGGAAGCAACAAATATAAGGATTCTGACTATAGCTCTGTGATCTATAAAAATCAGAAAGGTGTTTTCAAATTCGAGAGATATCTTGCGATAAGGAGCATTAATCTCACTGTAAAAGAGATAGTTCATTATCCAAAAATAATCATTGAATGGCTTGATTCTAGTTATGATCAAAAAGAGCTTCCAAAATTCGCAGAAAAACCAATATATCATTATGAAAAGGTCGATATGCTGAATTTCAATGATTCATTGATAAAGAACATCATATTGAAGTTCAGGGTTAAGGACAGCTGGATTAAAGAAAATAACATATACATAAATAATATCGTTTTAAAGCGCTATAATAACGGCAGATGGAATGACTTAAAAACATGGTTTATCGAAGATAAAGATGGCTACTCTTACTTCAATGCGGAAAGCCCTGGTTTAAGCTTTTTTGCAATAGGTATTAAGAAAACCAGCGAAACAAAAAAGGAAGAAAAAGAAAGTAGTACAGCAGAATCAAAAAATGAGACCAAACCGGCAGCAGACACAAAAACTCAAGATACTGAGCCACAAAACGGTGGCGACATGACAACAAGCAAAAATGAACCATCTAAGAAAAACCCTGTCAAAACAAAAAGCAAATGGGTTTATTGGGCAATTGGAGCGATAATTATTGGAATTGCCGCAGCTTTGTTAACAAAGAAGAGATCAAGAAAAAAATAGAGATTAAAATTATCTTTTAATTGATATCTCTTTTTGTGGTGGTGTGATTAAAAGAGAAATTGGATCGCTATCGCTAAAATGCCAAGCATTTTTCCCAAATTCCCCAAATTTGCCCCAGCTCTGAAAAAATTCTCAGCTCTGTTCATTAGCCAAAAACCTTAATCCACCCAACCGCCCGCCCTTAGGGGAGCGCGCACAAGAAGAAAGTTTAATAACAATGCATTATAATTATTGTCTATGACACAAAAGGTTCCAAAAGTCAAGTTTATCATCGCTCCTTTGAATGAAACATGCAATATCATTTATCGTTATCTTACAGAAGGATATCTTCAAAGTTGGTGCGATATGATTTATAGAGAGTATCCTAAATTAAGAGAAAAACTAGAGAATATTACAGATAATAAAATTAGAAAGAAAGTTATATACGAATTCTTTGAAGAGCTTTTCAAAAATAAAAAACCGCTTTTAGAGAGGAAAACTAAAGATTTTCAGAGCGAATGGAACAAAATCAATGATGATATAATGAAGGCTTTGTCGGAAATCGTTGAACTCGATTGGCCCAAAAAAGATAAAGAATTTATTGCAAGAGTTACTTTAAATTATATTTGTATCTGCAACATAAAAAAGAGGATTTTTGATGTTTTCTATAAGCAAAGCTTTCAAGAAATGAAGGAAACTTGTATTCATGAAATATCACACTTTATATATTATGAAAAGTGGAAACAGATTTTTCCAAAGACCAAAGAAAAAGAATTTGAGCCACCACATTTGGTTTGGCATTTGCTTGAAATGGTTCCGGGAATTATTCTTAATGATAAAAAGATTCAGAGAATATTTAAAAATAAATTTGAATCTTATGAAGAGTATAGGAAATTAAAGATAAACGGAAGACCAATTTTGTCCTATATCCAAAAATTTTATGATAAAAGAAAGAATTTTGAAGATTTTTTAAAGAAATCATATGAATTTATTCAAAAGCATGAAAAAGAAATAAAAATAATTTAGCGCGCTCTCCCACCACCACCGACTTCTGACTTTCTCGCTAACACTCGAACCACGTCCTGCGGACTTTCGCTTCGCTCAGGGCGTTGAACACGGATTATGAAGTTTCAGAAACTTGCAGTTCTTCCACTAAATTGCTCCAATTCACACTTATTCTGTTTTAGTTTTGACGACTTATATTTTTCTGGTTTGAAACTTTTTTTAATTCTAACAATTTTTATGTTTAATTTCCTTTTCTTTAGTTCTTTTTTCAAGTTTATATTTAGATAAAAATATATAAAACAGGTTTCTAATTAATTTATGTTTGCCCTGTTGTTTTGGATTCTGATTTTTGTTGTAAGTCTTGGCGTCCTTTTAAAGAGTGCAGATTTCTTCACAGATTCTGCAGAGGAGATTGGAATAGCTCTTGGAATACCTGCTTTCATAGTTGGGGTAACTATTGTGAGTATAGGCACCTCGCTTCCGGAACTGGCATCATCAATAGTTGCTGTTCTTGAAGGCTCTTCTGAAATTGTAAGCGGAAATGTGATTGGTTCAAACATAGCGAACATTCTTCTGGTTCTTGGCGTTGCTGCTATAGTTGCAAAGAAACTGACAATAAACTGGGAGCTTGTGCATGTTGACCTGCCTGTTTTGGTTGGCTCATCGTTTTTGCTTGTGGCAGCATGTTTTGACGGCATATTCACTTTTTGGGAAGCACTTCTTTTCATATTAGGTTTTATTGTTTATCTAAATTACACTGTTTCTATGCAGAGAAGCAAAGGCAACCACAAAAGGAAGAAAAAAAGATTAACCATAAGGCCAGTTATAGTTCTCCTCATAAGCATATTTTTTGTGTATATTGGTGCAAAATACACTGTGGAATCGGTTATTCAGATTTCAAATCTTTTAATGATAGGCACCGGGGTATTGGCTGCAAGTGTGATTGCCATTGGGACGTCTTTGCCTGAACTGATGGTTAGTGTTGTTGCTGCCAGAAAGGGGCATGGAGAAATAGCCGTGGGTAATGTTCTTGGCTCAAACATATTTAATTCCTTTGTTGTTATGGGAACTGCAGGGTTAATCGGCTCTGTAGTAGTTTCTGCAAACATGATTTACATAGGATTGCCCATTATGGTGGCAGCAACATTTCTTTATTTTTTCGCAACACAGGACAGGCAGGTAACCAGATGGGAAGGATGGATTCTCATTCTATTTTACGTGTTTTTCATTATGAAGCTGTTTGGCGTAGTGTAAACTCTCACATTTTTATATATTTCTTTTTCCATAATTATCAAAAGGGGTGTGTGTGTGAAGAAGAAATTGCTTATTCTTTGTGTGGACAGGGATGACGATGTAGGGCGGAAGACAAAGTACAAAGGTCCAGTAATAGGAAGGGAGAAAAACTTGAGAGTTGCTTCTGACCTTGCGCTTGCTGACCCGGAAGATTCTGATGCAAACACTATTTTTTATTCTGTCAAGCTTTATGACCAGCTAAAAAAAGAAAAAAATGTAGAGGTAGCCACAATTACTGGACATGAGGATGTTGGTGTTAAGTCAGATGAAATTTTGGCCGAGCAATTGGAGAAGGTTATTAAAAAAACAAAAATAAAGGATGTTTTGCTTGTTACGGATGGTGCTGAGGATGAGAAGATAATACCAATACTTCAGGGAAAGGCAAATATAGTATCCACAAAAAGAGTGATTGTAAAACAAAGCGAAAAGCTTGAAGGGGCTTACTATATGCTCCATGATTTTATAGAAGATCCGAAAATGTCAAAAATATTTTTAGGGGTACCTGCTCTTGGTTTTTTACTTTATGCGTTGTTTGGCTCTGCTGGGTGGAGAATAATACTGGGGCTAATTGGTATATATCTCATAATAAAGGGATTTAAACTTGAGTCGCCGATAAACAATCTGATTAAAGAGATGCAGACATCTCTCACAAACAAGAGAGCATCTTTTTTCTTTTATATAGTTGCTATAATAATAGCGGTGATTGGATTCAAAAGCGGATATGATTTTATTCAGTTGTCTGCGGTTTCCGATATATTAGAAGTAAGCGCCGCTTTCCTTAAGGGTTCGATATATATATTGTTTTTGTCGTCTCTCTCCATAATAGTTGGGAGAATAATATCAATTACACCAAAAGAGAAGAAGGAGTTGTTCAAGTATGTAACACTTGTAGCGCTTTCGTTTAGTTTGTCTCTTATCGTCTCAGAGGCATCTTCAACAATATTAATGCCCGAATTAGGAATTTACAGGCTTTTTGCCTTCATTGTGTTCGGGTTTTTCATAGTGTTGTTTTCAATTTTGATTGAGAGAAAAGTGAAGTAAAATATATTTCATAGAATATATGTTAAAAAATATATAATAAAAAATAAATTTAATAAAACATATAAAATAAAGAATATAATAAAAAGCATGTTATAAAAAGTATATATAATAAAAGATATAATAAACATATAAATACTTGGAAGCATAAAAATAAGTGGGTGTGAATGTGAGTGGTGTGATGAAGTCGTCTGGCAAAAAAGAGAATGACTACAAATACCTGTTTTTAAGGGATAAGCCGGTTGAAATGCTGGTTCTTTTGAAGAGGGGGAATGGGCCAAAATACGCCACACAGATATCAAAGGGAGTGGATTGCACATATTCTCACACAATAAAGGTTCTTGAGAAGTTTAAAAATCTGGGTCTGGTGGAGTTCAAGAAAAGGGGGAGAATAAAGCTTGTTTCATTGACGCCAAACGGGGAAGATGTTGCTCATGATTTTGAGGGAATTATAAGAAAATTTGATAGGGCGAATATAGAAAATAAGGAGAAAAATAAGAACAAAAAAGAAGAAAAAAACGAGATAAAGAAAAAGCCAAAAAAATGAGCTCCACAACATTAAGGTGTACGAAAACGTAGAAAAACCATGCTTTTGTATATTTTTACCTGTTTATCCCCATGTTTTAGGGTACAACCCCCTACTCAATAACAAAACAATAGAAATTTTTATATAGTCCAAAACTAATATTTTTATCATAATGTTGTGAAAGTGATTTTTATGAAAAAAACCCTACCACCAAAAGAAAAAAGGTTGCGGTCAAGAGAATCATTATATTTTCCTTCTGTCCTTGGTAACAAATGGAAAAGTGTAGATCCTGATATAAGGTGGGATATAAGTGATATAATAAACCATATATTTCCCAGAGAATATCAGGAAAAATCATATGAATATGCACTCAAATTTGTGCAGTTTTTGCTAAAAACCCCCCAGGGTATAGATAAAAAAATGCTGTCTGAGTTTATTTCTACCAATGAAATACCAAGTTCCACGTTCTATAACATTATAATACCCAAAATGGTCAAATTAGGCATTTTAGAGAGGAGAAGAGAATCAAACGCCTCGAATCCCGGAAAAGGATGGTTCATGATATTGAAGCCGTCTTTTGCATTTTCTTCGCACCTTCAAAAATTAGCTAATGAGTGGAAATCCATCTATAAGACATCTGTTTCTAAAAAAACTGATTAATTAATAATATATTTTATTTAATATACAATATTATATATATTTTGTTTAGTATTTTTTATATAATATTTTTTTAAATATATGTTTTTAATTACATCTTTTATAAAATATATTTTATAGAATATATAATAAATACACACAAAAATGTGAGAGTTCAAACATAATTCTCACAAAAAACCTTTAGAAAAAGGGCTAAATTAAATAAAAAGGAAGGAAAGGGCTTATTTTTAAAAAATAAGCTTTCTGCTTCCTATCCAACATATCTTTCGTCTGAAGCTTTTCTTGCTACCGGGAACCTTATTGGAGGAGGAAGGCCAAGTTCTTCTGCTATGTTTATTGATTTGCTCAAACACTTCCTTAATATGGCATTCAGTGCTGGTATGCCTATGGCTGCAGGCAATTTTTTATTCTTTTTCCAATCCTTTATTATTTTTTTGGAATCTTCTTCCGTAAGGAACAGCAATTCCCCTTCAATCTTTATGTTGCCGACTTCTTTGCCCCTCTTTTTTTCTGGATTCTCATATTTACACAAGTATTCGAAATCAAATCCTATAACATCTTTTCCTATTGATTGTATTTTCCTTTCTTTGAGGTCTTTTATCTTTGGTGTATTATTTATTTTCAGGTTTCCTCTTATATCATCGCTTCTTTTTGCTTCCATAGATTTTATTTCCATTCCAATTACTGGCATTTTATCACTCCCCTAATTTGTTTATTGATAAATGAGATTTCAATCTCCATATATTTTATCTCATACATAGTTTATATTCTTTTATAGACAGTTCCTTTTATGAATAATAAAACATTTTTGTATTTATAACATATAAATATTATAGAAACGCTAAAGCTTTTAAAGTTCATATAATATATGAAGCTTAACCAAAAAACCCTTTTAGAAAAAGCGTCTACGTAAAATAAAAAATACAAATAGCCCCGTAGTCGTAGGAAACTTTTCGGTGATGTGTGGCAATATACAACACAATTTTGTTGCCTCTCCCAAAAGTTTCATCAAAATAAGCTTTTTAAGAAAAACCTTAACCAAAAACAAAAAAATACAAATAGCCCCGTAGTCTAGTGGCCAAGGATG
>CAYNRH010000029.1:0-10827 GCA_964399605.1 uncultured archaeon
GACTGTAGCAATTAAAGGGCTGATTCCTTTGGTCATGATAATATTTTGTTTACAATATATTAATTTTGTTTATTATTTCTTCCAATTCATCCGGGTTCAGTATTGGCTTATCAAATGAAGTTCTGTTTTCTATGGCTATTCTTGGGCATGCGCAGTTCACATAACAGTCCACATCCAGCCCCATAAGCTTATCTGGAGAAATGTTATCCATCGTGAACATGTATGCTTTTTTTCCTTCCGATTCCAATTTTTTCTTTATGCCTCGCGCCAGATCCAACTGCACCTGCCCGGGCTTCGTTGATACCAGTATGCCAAATTTCTGTGCGTCTTTTGCATTTCCCTGGGCAGCATACATCTGCCTTACAAACTTGTCCTTTTCTACCTTTACTAAATCCTTTTTTTCCGCATTTACCAAAAAAACTGGCTTGGAAACCTTTAAAGCAAGCCCTAAAGGATGGAAAATCCCTGAACCAACAAAAACAAATGCATCCACGTTTTTCTCTATTTTTAATCCAGCCGAAGGGTCGCATCCTAATATCTGTCCGGGGTAAACAGTTTTTTCACCCTTCCCAAGAAAACAAACCTTGCCATTTGACTCCAGGTATTCCTTTGCTTTCTCAAGAGAGTCCAAATGGTTCACGGAAGAAACAAGACCTATGTTCTTGTAAGGTCTCAGCTTCTCAAGGTTTTTTTCTAAAATTGGAACCGGGTCAAAATTTATTCTCCACTCATAATATAACACAGGGACTTTAGACTTCAGGCCAAAATCAGAGTGGCCTATGTGAACTAAAAGGTCGCAGCCAAGCCTTTCAGCATCGCAGTCTCTCAAATCACAGGCGCCATAGCAAGGCTCCAAAGAAACAAAAGATTCAATCCCCTCTTTGCCTAAAAAGCTTTCAATTTCCTGAGCCTTTGTTATCAACCCTTCCGGCAACTGGATGAAAACTCTCCTGGGATTTTTCTCCTTGATTTTTTTAATTAAATCCTTAATAATAACCACCCTAAAACAAGCTTCCCAATATTCTCGAATAGTCAAGGGCACTCAGTATGTTCCATATTACAGGAGTCATGAAAAGAACTACAAAGAGTATGACAACTATTAACAATCCCTTTACACCACCTTCCCTGAGCCCCGCAATTATCCCCACGGCCAGCCCACCCAGGTGAGCACTGTAAGCAACATTTGGGTCGCCTCCAAAAAGAAATGCCAAAATTGTATAAACTGTGTAGATTATTCCAACCAGCGCAAGAGGAACCGGTATTAAATACGGATAGAAAATGAACTCAAAGGGTTTTATTATCATAACCGCTCCCATTATTGCAAATATTGCCCCTGAAGCTCCTACGAAAAGCTGGTCACCGGGATAAAAAAACATGGATACAAGATTTCCGCCAATGCCACCAAGTAGAAATATTGTCAGGAACTTCCAAGGCGCTATTTCATTTTCCAGCGCCCTTCCAAAAAAGAACAAGGCAATCATATTAAGAACCAGGTGAGCAACACTTCCATGAAGAAATATTGAAGTGACTATACACCAGAATTCGCCGCCAAAAAAATTGTCTTTTGAAAAACCATACCTTTCAAAAATTTCATTCTGGTCATATCTTGGCACGGTCCCTATGAGAGCAAAAATTATTATGCACAGCGCTATGAGGAAATAAGTTAATTTCATAAAAAGAATAGGTTTAATATAATATTTAATTGTTTAACTCTTCTATCTTTGCCCTGCACGGCAGCTTGAACTTCGCCCTTCTCAACGCCTCTTTTGCTATGTCTCCTTTTCCTTCCGGAACTCTTATCGTAATAACTTTCTGACCGCTTTTGACCTGGGCGGCAAAGCCAACTGGCTTTCCGAAAGACCTTCTCATACCCTCCTGCAACCTGTCTGCACCTGCACCTGTAGCCATTGGATTTTCCCTCATAACATGGTGTGGATATACCAAAATTTTCAAGAAGTATTCGTCTCTTCCCAATGTGTTCATAAGATATTTATTCGCATTTGTCCTTGCAGACTCCAGAGCGTTGTGCCTTATCTGAACATCGTCCTTTGATATCAGCGTAAATGCCACTGGAAAATCTCCCTTTGGGTCGCCAGTCTCAAATCTATTAATTTTTGATCCTGGAACACCCTTAACATAGGATTTTCTGGGTCTTCTCTGTGAAATCCTTGTATAGGGTCTCTTAACTTTTCTGTAACATCTTCCTGGTCTTAAAGCCATAACAACACATCTTTTTTTATCTTTAAGTTAACACTTGCAAATATTTAAATATTTGGTTACTTATATTGTTTTTGGTTTTATGGATAAGAGGCCGTCTTGGGACGATTATTTCATGGAAATAACGAGAACAGTGGCAAGAAGATCCACCTGCGACCGTGGAAGAAGCGGAGCACTGATTGTTAAAAACAAGAGAATTCTTACAACTGGATATGTTGGGGCTCCTGCCGGACTGCCTCACTGCGATGAAGTTGGCCACCAGCTGAGGGAAGTGCTGCATGAAGATGGAACAAGGAGCAAACATTGCTTAAGGACAGTACATGCAGAGCAAAATGCAATAGTTCAGGCAGCCAGATTTGGAATATCTATAGAAGGTGCAACCATCTACTGCACAATGACGCCATGCTACACATGCGCAAAAATGATAATAAATGCGGGAATAAAGAGGGTCGTATGTGAAAAAGATTATCATGCATCAAGAGACACAAAAGAAATTTTCAAAAAAGCTGGCATAGAACTTGTCATAAAAAATCATGAAGTTGAAAAATACGACGACCAATAATTAGAATGGGTTTATTTTCTTCCATATTGTGTTTTCCTTTTTCTTCCTTTCCTCTTCCTCTTTTTTCATCTTTCTTATGTTCTTCTTTATGGTTTCTTCTACCCTCTTCAAAGATGCCCTGTTGTTGCCTATTCCTGATGTGTTTCCAAAGCCTATGACTAAAATTTTCTCTTTTTTCTTTCCTCTCCTTATCATTTCCTTAACCTTTTCAACACCAGGCTGGAGAGCTTTGTATATGTCTTCCCTCATTGGATAAATTGCATTCTCATCAACTTCTTTGATGCCAATGGAATCCACCGGTATGTTCTTTTTTGCTGATATATCTTCTATCTGGGATGAGTGGTAAGAAAGAATTTCACTTCCTCTCTGACCAACACCAACACCTTCAGTTACAACCCCGTTCTTTTCTCCATAAAGTGCACCTGCAGCATCTACGGTTATGATTCTATCTATCTTTTCTCTCTTCGCTATTTTCTCCACGAACTTTCCCGGATAACCTATTGTTGTTCCCGGACCAAGAGCCTTGGACAATATCACATCCTTTCCTTCTATCTTGACTTTAGCATATGCAAACTGCTCTTCCTCAAGTTTTACAACTTTTGCATTTGCCGGTATCATTGAAGCGACAATAAGCGGCCCTATACCATCACCTATTGGAGCATTATCAACAAAGGCATCCACTGATTTTAGGAGTGCATCCGCAGTCTTCTTTATGAGTGGTATCTGCATCTGGATGAGCATGGCAATCTGGAGAAGATTATATTTTTTTATCAGCTCAAGATAGTGCCTTATTATTTTTGCTATCTGGTATATGCTTGCATTGTGGTTCAACGCTGCTGCTATATCCTTCACTTCTTCCTTGCTCAGGTTCGGGGCAATCTCCTCAACAAAGCCAATTTCCCTGCTTTCAGCGTGCTTTATAACCTGGTGTATCTTGCCAACTATTCCATATGGGTCCAAAGAAACTGGAGTTGCAACAAAGAATTCCATAAAATCAGAAACCTTTTTCTTCAGCTCCTTTGATGGCTTTTTGGATATCTTGCTCAATATTTTTTCCTTGCCCTTATCTCCCATGTTCTCTATGTCGTTGAGGTCTTTTTCTATCTTAACAACAACCTGGGTTATCATTATTCTTGGGTAAAGGAATATGAAAACAAATAGCATTAAAAACCATAATATACTGCTTATCCAGTCTCCTCCCCCACCGAACTGCATCATCATTTTAACACATCCTTGATTGTAATTAATATATTGACTGTTCCTTTAAATAGTTTTCCTGGTGTAAAAAATATAAACCAGTAAAAGAAATGATCATCATGCGAAGGGAACTTAAAATATTGCTTTCGGCTGATGGACTGTTCATGCTTGCTGGCGGGCTGTTTGGGCCTATCTATGCTGTATTTGTTGAACAGATAGGGGGAGACCTCTTGACTGCCGGTGGCGCCTACGGCCTGTACTCAATATCTGCAGGACTTTTGATTTTCCTTATAAGCAGATGGGAAGACCGTGTTAAACATCAGGAAAAACTGGTTGTAATCGGATATATCCTGAGCACCATTGGGTTTATTGGATACCTGTTCATCAGGACGCCAATTCACCTGTTCATTGTACAGATAATTCTTGGTCTTGGGGAAGCAGTGTATAAACCTGCATACGATAGTATGTATTCTAGACACATGGATAAGAATAAATTTGCATCTGAATGGGGACTCTGGGAATCAATGTATTATATAACCACAGCAGCTGCCGCAGTAATTGGCGGGTTTCTGGCAAATATGTTCGGCTTCAGAGTAGTTTTTATTTTCATGGCTGTTATATCACTGATTGGATTAGCCACATCATCCATCCTGGTTCTTAAAAAGTTTTATATTAAACAAAACTAATTTATTTTTTATGGACTGGAAAATAATTGTCATTGTTTTAGTCGGACTTTTCCTTATTACAAGCGGGTTTCTTGAAAAGGTTGGTGTGAACACCGGCGACATTGAATCCAAGGCAAAGGACTTTCTGGGGAAGTTTGTCTCAAATGTTCCCGATGTTTCCGTGGTGAGAAACATAACAATCAGCGGCGAATTCCAGAATCCAGAAATAGACCTCAGCAACATCCCCATAGAATCTCTGACCATAAAATATGAGCCGTTTGAACAGGACCATGAAATTTTTATAAGCAACAACAAGATGTCTGTTAAAAGCTTGGCTGTTATAAACCTTAAAAATTACAACGGTGTTTTAAAAATAAACAATGACAGGCTGGATATTGTCGGAAACTCCAAGGAGGCAAACATAAATGACATAAGCTTTGAAACTACTAAGAACATACCAATTGAAGCATACTCCCTTAAATTTAAAGAGCTTGAAATAAACAACCTTAAAATAAACAGGTTCAACCCTAAGAATATGAACGGAAAACTATCAATACAGGAAAAAATCACCATCAACCTTGAGAACGAACCATTGATACTGGAAGCATTCTTGGGTGACATGAAATTTTCTGGTACCATGCTCAAAATTGATGGCAAGACCAGAAGAGTTCTTGTGTCAGGAAAGGATTACAGCGCCACTGTGGGCAGCTAATGTTTCCTTTTTTTCTTAGTTCCCAAAAGATCTTTCTCAACTTCCTTTTCTATTTTCTTTATCTTATGTTTTTCCAGGAACGGCTTGAAGAATTTCTCCAAAAACTTTACTGCTCCCAAAACAAAAATTGCGACAAGGTAAAGCGTTACGGCAGACGTTGCATAGAAAATCAGATTGTCCAGGGTTATTGGTATTCCCCAATCAAAGAAATGGTTCATAACAAATGGAAACAAAATTCCTGCTATGACAGCAATCAGAATCCTGAAGGCAAGCTTGACTAACTTGTAAAGAATGTAAATTCCTACAACAAATATTATGAATGTTACAATGCTGTTGGATTCAAAGAATGTTAGAAGTTGTCCAAACAACCCGATTATGCCAAAGCCGGTCAATGGAATATTCATATTTTATTTATTTGTTAGATAAAATATATAATTGTCCCGATGAAGACAAAGATAAATGGATGCAGATTCTATCTGCGTCAGTCGGTAGGAGGTGAGCTGAGGGACTAAATATATAAAAAACGCGAAGTTAACTATTAATATTTTGCAGCGTTAATTAAAGTATGGAAATAAAAGATATAAATTTTGTAGGCAATTCAGAAAAGGAGATAAATTATTTAAAAAACTTATTTGAAAAGTACTTTCCAATTGAAGTCATAGAATGTACAGGCGATGTTGAAGAAAATGATTTTTTTGCTAAAAAAGAAGGAAGCGATGAAGTTACTGTATACGTAGGATTAATCCCCAGATATCCAATAAAGGTCGTGTCTATTTCTATTCCTAATTATGAATCTCTCGAGGATTATGAAGAAAATCCTCTAATGAAAGAAAAAAGAAATATGAAATACAATATTATAAGTGAAAAAGATGTTGTTGTAATAGATCCCTTTGACATTAACGCCATACTTAACATACACTTCAAGTAAGAATTTTACGTTGAATTTAAGGTTTATATACACCTATGCACAATTATTTAAGGAAGGGGTGGTTTTATTTTATTTGTTTTTGAGAACTTGGCATGCTGCAAAAGATGTGGCTCTAACGAAACAAGAACAGAAATACTCATACCAACATCAAAAATTGATGAGCTGAAGGGGAAAGAAACCGAGCAGTCGGCAGAGATATTTTGTAAGAAATGCGGAAAAATAGACAGAACAAAGATAAAAATGAAGATAGAGTGATTTCTGGCTAATTAAAAAAAAGAAAAAAATAGAGGGGGCTTTTATTTCTTAATTATTTCTACTATCGCCAAAAGCGCTCCTATTAGTACAAAAATCCATCCTACGAATTCAAATATTAATCCACCGTAGGTTGCTGCTGTTTCTGCTCCTATTGTTGTCCAGAATGATATTCCGAACGCTGCTGCCAATATGAAGGATACTCCTCCTATTGCTATCCAGTTGAATGCTTTCTCTGCATTCTTTCTGATTTTTGCGTACTCTGCAAATACTGGTACTAATAGGCATGCTATTGCCAAATAAAGTGTGTTTACGATTGCCATTTAGTTCACCTATTCTAAAAAAAGCATACGCTTATATTTAAAGATTGTATCGTCTTTTGTCGAATTTTTATATTTTGAGTATCTTTTCTATGTTTTTATTTATTTTTTTGGCCTTTTCTTCATCCATTATCTCCAGGGTAAAATTTCCATGTACAGAAACAAAATCGCCTTTTTTGAATTCACAGAACTCTTTAGGGACAATCTCCTTTTCATAGAGAGGGTGCCTTAATTTTTTATCATCTTCAGCTACCCAAAACCAAACCACGCAGCTCTGGTAATCCTCTTCCCTTGCTCCAACGTCCATGACAACCTTCGCATGTTCTTCATAAACATACTTCCTTATAACATCTTCATCAAGTGGAAAGCCAATTTTTTCAAGCTCCATTTTAACTGCAGTATTGTACAAAAAGAACTCTGTTGGAAATTTTTCACCTTTGGCAGACAGGTAGAGTTTTTTTCCTATAGTATCTCTTGGCCCTGGCGGCAGCTGCAGGCCACAATAATCCCATTTGGAGTAAATGAATCTGGAAAGCAGAATCTGTCCGTCCATCATTGAATAACCTTGTCAATGACAAGACCCATTATTACTCTTACCTTGTCACCTTCCTTGTAATTCTTGGCAGGGTCAATCTTAACTTCCCTTATTCTGTTTCCTATCTTCACTTTGCCTTTGTCTTCATTCACTGAAAGAATTATACCTTCCTCGAGCATAGAAATAATTATTATTTCACATATATATTTATTATGATGCTTGTCCTCGGGATTGGAAATGAAATGATGGGCGACGATGCTTTCGGCCCCCTTGTAATTGAAAAACTGAAAAAGAAAAATGTTAGCGCTGAACTCTGGTCAGGCTCCACACCAGAGAATTTTATAACCAAGATTAAGGGGCCTATAGAAAAATTAATATTACTGGACACAGCAGACCTGGGGGAACCCCCGGGCACAGTCAAAAAAATAAACCCTTCCCTTGTATCCAGACACTTCATCTCAACGCACAAAATCCCACTCTCCTTTCTGATAAAACAGCTAAACCCAAAAGAAACAATCTTCATCGCGGCACAACCCAAATCCCTGGACTTTGGCGCAACCCCCTCTGAGGAGATTTTAGGCGCAGCAGAAAAAGCTGTGGAATACCTTAATTTTTTATAGAATTCTCTCCTATTCTTATCATGATAAACTTTGATGAAATGATTGACAACTACCTTTTCAGGAAATTCAGGCCCAAAGGTGTTGGCAGATACTACCCCTCAGAAGCCGGGATGTGCCTCAGAAAGGTCTGGTACACATACAAATATCCAAAGGAAACAGAACCTGAGCTTCTTAAAATTTTTGAAATGGGAAACATCCTCCATAACTTTGTTGTGGAAGTGCTTAAGAGCGAAAAAAATCCGGACGTGGAGCTTGTTGAATCAGAGCTTCCAGTCAAAATCCAGATGGACAACTTTTTGGTTTCAGGAAGAATTGACGACGTGATAATTGTCAAGTCCTCCGGCAAAACTTTCCTCGTGGAAGTTAAATCCTGTAAATCTTTGAACTACATTAAAGAGCCGCAACATCACCATATCATGCAAATACAGCTTTACATGCGCGCAACCGGAATACACAACGGCATTCTTCTTTACATTCAGAAAAATGACCTCCAGAGCAAAATTTTCAATATACCCTATGACAAAGAAATCGCAGAGAGCGCACTTGAAAGATTCAGCGCACTCCACAAATACCTCACAGAAGACAAACTCCCGCCTCAAGAAGCGCGAAACGACAGCGAAATGTCCTGGATGTGCACCTACTGCGAATATAAGGATAGGTGCGAGAAGGAGTAAAAATCTTGAACGGCAAATATGACCGGAACTTCAGACGAATATTAATTCTGTTATGCATCTCATTACTTTTATTGTCTATATTTGTTAATTATCCATATTGTAAAATATCCCAAAACAAAAGACATGAGAATTAAAGTATTTGTGAACAAAGATTTTGAAAAAGTGCCCACGGTATTGGCACCCAACAGGGCATCTAACCACAGCTTTGTTAACGGGTCTAAGACAACTGCGGTCGCCCAAAAAATAACAAACAAAGCAAAAATAATCTTTATTATTCTTTTCCCTATTTCTTTTTTCAAAATTTTACCGTAATAAATTATACCTAAAGCTAAACCACAAGAAAAGGCTACAACCATCTCTGCTAATGTAAATTTGAAAAAAATAAATTGGATGAAAGCTATGATTGCCACTAAAACTATCAAACCAATAAATTCTTTCTCCCTTCCCTTGTTAATGAAACTTAACTCCATTGTCTTTAAGCCTCTCTTTTATAAGTCTAACGAGTTCCTGTTCAAGTTGCACACGAAGAGTAATTTTTTGATATTGCTCACCCACTTGCCAAGGGGGTTGGGCAAGGACTTATCATGAACAAAATCCTTGAAAACAATACCCGCCTGTCAAAAACACATTATAATTCTAAATCTCTTTTTTAAATTAAAAAAAGATAAAATAACTTAAAAATGATATAATCCCATAATGATTATTGAAAAAATTAGGGATTGAGGTAAAGGGGTAGAAAATATCCAATAAAAACAGAAAAATAAATCCGCCTATAATCCAACTTACTAAATTCATTAAGATACTCAATACAAATGATTTCTTTAATGGAAGAATATCTTTATTAAACAAATAAATAAAATAACCTTCAAAAACAAAAGCAAAAAATTCACCTAATAACATTACCGATGGAATTATTTTTAATAATGGAAAGACGAACCATATAATAGGAAATGAGATTATATTGGCAATTAATACAGAAATTAAAACTTTTTTTGAAATTTTTGTGCTTAAAACATAAATCAAAGCAACGAATAACTCTAAGATTAATGTAAGTATTAAAGCAATGAAAAAATTACGAATATTTTTTCCAAACTTGGTTTGGGAAAAGGGGGTTATTTCTTGAAGTTCTATACTTCCATTAGAAAGCAAGTTTGCTTCAAATGTGCTTCTAAAATTTTCCCTTATGACTTCAGCAGATAAATATACTTTATCTTGACTTGGTAAATACACTGCAAGTCTAAATTTTGAAGGAATATGATAAGTGAAATAGCAAGTTCCATTTTGACATTCTCCTCCCCATGCAAATTCTGCAGGTTTCCAATAACAATTATTTTCAGGATCATATTCAGTAACATTTAATTGTGGAATTATATCTCTGACAGGAAATTGATTTTCTTCATTTTGACAAGTCAGTAATTTTGCATTGAATGTTGCATCTGGAACGCTTTTTCCATCCAATGTTACATAAATATCTACTGAAGGTTTTGGTCCAAGGTCAGCAGAGACTAAAGTAGAAACAAGAGAAAATAATAATAAAATTACTAAAATTAATATTGTTGGTTTATTTTTCATAATAATATTGTTACAAGTAAGATTGTATATAAATTTATCGATGAATTCAATTTGACTATCTTTTTCTTTAGGTATTCCGTAGGAACAGGAGGGATCGTATTCAACAGGACGGCAATCCCGCTTTTCTCATTTAAACATCTCCTAAGAATCATCATCATTCCCAAACTCAAAGAAATTAAATGGAAAAAAATCTTTCTGGATCGACATATGTATTCTGTTAATCAAGTCAAGGTCAACCACCTTACCATTTCTCCATTCCACTGTAAGTTTTCCAGTAAACCCTCTCTTCTGCAACACTTCAAGGGCATTCTCATTCAAAAGATTCAATATTTTTTTGTCTTCCATAAATATCACTTCCCCTAAATGCATAATTTATTATGTATGCAAAGATTTCTGTTCTTTAGAAGATAACCAATCCCCCACAAACTTAGATAATATTCTCAGCAAGAAATAAAAGAATTTTTATATTTCAAAATATATTTCCAGAATTGTTTTTTGTTTAATATGTTATGCTCTATACTCTAGTCGGCAAACCTGCTTTTTTCATTCTTTCTAAAATATCTTTATGGGACG
>CAYNRH010000030.1:0-10040 GCA_964399605.1 uncultured archaeon
ATGGGGAAGGTGGATTTCTATACCATTTTTGGTTTCTGTACAATCGGATAAAGTTGAAATAGACACAAAAGAGCACACAGAATATGTATGGATAGAACCCCGCGATTTTGTAAATTATGATTGTATAAAAGGCATGAAAGAAGATTTGAAATCACTTGGGTTTTTATAATAAATGTTAAAGCAAAGCAAACAACATTTAAATAATTTTTAAATAAAAGAAAACAATTTATAATCATGGTTAAAAAAATCAAGAATTTGAAACACAAGAAAGAAAAGAGAAAGACCGTGAAAGAATTTGAATACATTAAAACAGGCATAATGGGATTGGACAGTCTTTTTGAAAAAGGCATACCGAAAAATAATGCGATTCTTGTTTCTGGAGGAGCGGGCTCAGGAAAAACCTTAATGTGTCTCCAAATTGGTATTAATGCTGCAAAAAAAGGGAAAAAATGTTTTTATATGTCTTTTGAAGAGACAGAAGAAAGACTTAAAAGCCACATAAAAAAATTCGGTTGGGATCTTGGCGATAAAGAAAAGAATCTCCTTATAAAAAGATACAATCTCTTCGACGTGACCAGGGAAATAGACGCTCTTTTAGCAAAACAATCAGGAGACCTACTTATAGATATAAAACCAATTCTCATTCCAGAAGATTTCAAGCCAGATATAGTTATAGTGGATTCTTTGACGGCGATAGCTTCGGCTTTTCTTGGCAGAGAGGAAACTTACAGGATATATATAGAACAGCTTTTTAGATATTTTGAAGAGCTCGGTGTCACAACGTTTCTTATTTCAGAGACAGAACAAGAGCCAAAAATGTATAGTCCCACCGGTGTGGAAGAATTCCTTGCAGATGGAGTCATAGTTCTTTATAACATAAGAAGGGGCAATGTCAGGCAAAGTGGTTTGGAAGTTCTTAAAATGCGTGGTACAAAACACCAGAAAAAAATTGTGGCTATGCAAATAACAGACAGAAAAGGCGTTGAGGTTTATCCAGAACAGGAAGTGTTTTCGGTTTTCAAGTTAGAAAAATATCAATAAATTGGAGTGACATTGAATGTCATTTAAAAAAATTTTTTTTGTTTTGTGTATGGTTCTCCCCATTTTTTTACTTTCAAACATCGCGACTGCAACACTTAACGTTACACTCAGCGAACCAGAAGACAATAGTGTTTTCATAACGACTAATAATATAACATTTAATTGTACTGCGAGTAGCGATAACTTTTTAGAAAACATTACCCTTTATACAAATATTAACGGTAGTTTTGTGTCAAGCGAAACAAAATATGTTGGGGAATTTGTGACAGATTCGCATACGCTTTTGCTTTGTCATTTTAATGGTGAAACAATATGTTCTGGTGGGGAAGTAGAAGAGCCCTTCGGTTATGACACATGGTCATTCGAACCAGGGAAGTTTTACGACGGCGTTTATATAAATGATACAGACGGTTTGGTATATGGTACTAATGAAAATTTTGACAGAAATCAAGGAACAGTTGAATTTTGGCTACAGTTAAAAGACAACATATCTAGCCTTTCAGGCAAATGGATTTGGTCAGCTTCTAACATATTTGGTGAAAGCAAAAATGAATTTAGAATAATAATAGATTCGGGTTATATATACTTTTACATAATAGATTATGATTTTAATGAGCATTACGTAAGACGAAACGAATCACAACTAAAAGCCAATGATATGATACATTTAGCAATTGTATGGGATTTGGATTCTCCAGTATATGATAATAGTAGAATGGAACTTTATATTAATGGCTCGAAGAATGGTAACGAATATTCTGCCACAAATTCCAATATAACATTAGATAATAATCCAGAATATATTGGCGTGGGTGAAGATAAGAGCATCAACACAGTTAATGCTGTTTTTGATGAGATGAGAATAAGTAATATTGTAAGAACACCAGAAGAAATAAATGAGGCATATAATCAGAGATTAACAGGTGCAACAAGCAGAACATTTTTAATAAACAATGTACCGGATGGAAATTATATTTGGAACTGTCTTGTTTATGATAATCAATCCAATAGTAATTGGTCAACATCTAATTTTACATTCTATGTTGATAGGTACACACCACCAACCACAAACGATATTATTATATTGCCTAATTCTTCTGATGATATTGACCCTGGTGTTAATATCAGTATTTTTGTAAACGCATCGGATCCCTCTAATGTAAGTGCTGTGATACTCCAGTATAAATCCCCGCTTGCAAGCTCTTTTATAAATGATACAATGGATTATAACCCATCTACGGGATTGTGGGAAAACGGGACAATAGTTACAACAGTTTCTGATATAGGCAACTGGAGCTACAGAGTATGGTCAAATGATACCAATGGAAATGTAAATATGTCAGATACATATTTACTTCCGGTTGAATGGGACAAGACATGGTCTTTGGTTGTAATAAATTCATCAGGTGAAGTCTCTGATAACTTTGGTACGGTTAGCGGTTTTAAAGAAACAACACAAACATTAGGAAGAATAATAGTAAACAACACGGGAGACTATTCGTTGAGTTTTGATATAACATCCTCTTCACAATCCATTTATTTGACTTATAATGTTTCTCTACCATTTGATTTGTCTCCGAAAATGCGTAAAGACATAGAAGTAAACGCCACGATACCAGAGACACCAGCAGAATATTCAGTTACATTAAATATTACTTCAAATGGTGCAACCCCGGAGTTTAGGGAAGCAAACTCTACTGTTATATCTTTTATAGGGGGGCCGTACATAAACGAAACCACGGAAATTAGTGATTATCCCATTTCAATAACCCAAGGAGAAGACGCAAATTTCACTGGATATGTTAAAAATATAGGAAATGAAACAGCTATTAATATGTGGTTAAACTGGAGCTTTCCATCTGGATGGGATGTTGTTTCGGGTAGTTTAAACAATATGATTGGAAATTTAACATCACAGGAGAGTACTACAGTTACAATAGTAATGAGAGCCACTTCATCAGCTACTGCTGGTGCTGCAACAATATGGTTGAATTCAAGTGCCCAGGGAACTGCTGGAAGTGATTACAAAACAATAATTATTGAATGCAATTCCGATGATGGTGTCTGCGGTACCGGATGCACTTACTTAACCGACAGCGATTGTTCTGCACCTTCTGGAGGAGGCGGTGGCGCTGCGGTTGTTGGCGTTTCATTAAAACCAGAACTTTTGTTGTTTGTTCCCGATAGAACAGACTTAACAAAAGGCGAAACATATAAACTTTCGCTCAAAGTTTCAAACCCAAATGCAAAGAACATAACGAAGATAAAATGGGGAATAAGCGGATATCCGGAAACACTTGTTAAAGAAGAGAAACCGCTTGTTACATACATTCCTGAGAGGAAAAACAAAACCATAATATTGGAGATTGATGCGCCACCTTACATTGAGGAAAAAGATTATTTTGTTACCATATCTGTTGGCGGGTTATATAATTCTAAGTACATAGAAGATTCAAAAAAAATTATTTTTTCTGTTCATGGTATTGTGGAGAATGAGAGTTTAAATGCTATAAATGATGCCAAGATTTCGATTGAAAAAATGAAGAAACTTGGTTTTAAGTACGATATTCTTGAGGGGTTGCTTGAGGAGGCAAATGTAGCATATAATAATCTTGATTTTGATAAGGCAAATGAATTGGCACAAAAAATAATAGACTTTCAAGAGAAAGCATTGGAAACGCATGCTTTGATTAATCAGTTAAAAAGTGACATAACACTGGCAGAAAAATATAACATAGATGTTAATGAAGCGAAAAAAATGACGACTCTTGCCGAATATGCTTTTAAAAGAGGAGATTACAAAAGGGCGGAAAACAGGATAACTTCGGCAATGGTTGCTTATCAAATGGAAACAAAAGATATTTTACCTCTTATGCAGTTTTTGTCTAAATATTGGTACGTGTTTTTAATTTTGATTATATTGATTTTATTTTTCAGAAAAAGAATAATACTGAGACTTACAGAGGCAAGACTCAAAAAGATAGTAAAGAATAAAAAAACTCTTAAGAATTTGATAAAAAATCTTCAAAAAGATTACTTCATTAACAAAAAAATATCTAAATTTGACTACATTCTTAGAAAACAAAATTATGAAAAAAGAATGGCACAAATAATTTCAGAGGAGGCTAAAACTTTCAAGAAAATAGCGCTATTAAAAGGAAAGACACGAAAAGAGGGGCTGATTTTGGAAAAGGAATTTTTAGAAAAAAGAATAAAGGAAATCCAGGGCGATTACTTTAAGCGGAAGAAAATTGGTAAGAACGAATATAAGGAAATTTTAGAAGAAATTCAAAGGGAACTTGCATTGGTTGAAAAGGATATTAAAAAAATTGATAGAAAAAAGCTAAAAACATTTTTAATAATTTTCCTGCTTTTTATTATTTTTAGTTCAAATGTAAATGCAGAAAAATATACACTTGACGATGCTTTAAAACTTATAAAAGACGCGGAGGGGGTTATTGCTGAAATGAAGGAAACTGGTCTTGGAACAGACTATGCCAATCATACTCTTCAAGAGGCAAAATTATCCCTCTCTCGCAATGATTATGATGCGGCAGTTACACAGGCAAGATATGTTTTTGTAATAAAAGAAAAGGCTTTGTATATTAACGAAATGATAGATGAAACAGAGAGCAGAATTTATGAGCTTTCTTCCAGAGGATATGATACTTCGAAAGCAAATGAATTATTTCAAACAAGTCTAAGTGAATTTGAAAGCGAAAACTACGAAGAAGCAGAAAAACTCCTCAATCAGGCCGTTGATAATCTTGATGAAATCGAAAGAAAGGAGACTCTTTCAAAAGCAAGCGAGAGTATCTTTAATAAATTAAAAGAGGCAGTTATTAAAAATTGGATAGAATTAACAATTTCAGCTTTTATAATATTACTAATTTCTTTATCTGCTTGGTGGAAAGTAAAGAAAGTCCTAAGAGTGAAAAAAATAAGAGAACTGGAGAATGAGATGAATAGTATAAAAAAATCAATAAAACATCTTCAGGAAAAATATTTTATTAGAAAAGCAATAAGCAGAAAAAATTATGACATAAGGATGTCGGAATACAAAAAATACCTTAATAATCTAATGGAAGAGCTGGAAACCCTTAAAAATGTATAATTTTTTATTTAAATGAAGTTAAATATTTTTTATGAAAAACATAGATAAGATTCTTTCAAAGGAATTTAAGAATAACAGGATACTTCTTTTATCATTTGAGAGCAGAAAATATAAGGAGAATACAGAACACTTGATCAAATATTCTATAAATAAATTTAAAAAAACTTGTTATATCAGTCTTAATTATCCATATGAAAGCATATTATCCAACTTAGACAACAACAAAGAAAAAATTTTCTTTATAGATTGTGTTACTGCTACAGTTAAGCAGCCAAAGTCAATAAAGGGAGTTGTATTTGTTTCATCCCCACACGCATTAACGGAAATATCAATTGCACTCGAAAAAACCATGGAAAAGGAAAAAATAGATTTCGTTTTGTTTGATTCTATATCAGCTATCTTAATCTATGAAAGCCCACTCCTAGTTATGAAATTTATTCATAGGCTAATTTTAATGTTAAGAAAGGAAAACATATACGCCACATTCTTGATTATGAAGGAAGACATCAAAACTGAATTAATGAAAGATTTGGCGATGTTTGTTGACAAGATTGTTGAATTGTGATATATATGGATGAAAGTTTTCTTAAAATACTCTGCGATATCACCGATGAAATAGTGTTTGTTAAAGATAAGAAAGGACATTACATCGGAGCAAATAAGACATTTTCCAAAAAATTTAAAATACCAGTAAAAAAGCTAATTGGATTGACAGATTTTAATATTTTTCCAAAAGAAGAAGCAGAAATGGTCAGAAAAACGGACAGAAAAGTTTTTAAGACGAGAAAACCGTGCGTAACCGAGGATTACCTCCATGTTAATGGCAAGTTACGTGTATTTCATACGAAGAAAGCACCGATTTTTGATAAAAATAAAAAATTGATTGGTGTATGTGCTTTTGCCAAGGACATAACAAAACAGAAAAAATTAGAGGAGGAATTGAAAAAAAGTGAAAAAAGATTTCGAGAAATTGTAGAGAATTCGTATGAATGGATATGGGAAGTTGATAGAAACGGCCTTTATACATATTCCAACAAATCTGTAAAAAGGATACTTGGTTATTCTCCAGAAGAAATTGTTGGAAAGAAACATTTCTACGATTTATTTCACCCAGATGAAAAAAAGAAACTAAAAAAAGATGCGTTCAAATATTTTTCAAAAAAACTCCCATTTCACGAATTTATCAACCGCAACATTCACAAGAACGGAAAGATTGTATGGCTTTTAGCGAATGGAATTCCTATAATAGATTTAAACGGAAAACTTCTTGGTTACAGGGGGACAGACCTTGACATAACAAAACTCAAGGAGGTTGAAGAAAAATTAAAGGAATCGGAGAGAAAACTTCGTGTGATGTTCGATGCTACACACGATTTGATACTCTTAGCGAATGTTGATGGAACAATTGTTGATTTAAATGAGGCTATGGCAAAATCTCTCGGCAAGAAAAAAAAGAAGTTAATTGGTACCAATATTAGAGAACACCTACCACCAGATGTCTACAAAGAAAGAACAGAAAAAGTTAAATGGATCCAAAAAAACAAAAAACCAGCTGCCTTCGAAGATTTTAGGAATGGAAGGTGGTTTGATAATAGATTCTACCCGATTTTTAATGATAAGGGAAAGGTATATCAAATCGCTATTTTTACCCGTGAAATAACAGACCAAAAAAAGATGGAAGAGAAATTAAAGGAATCGGAGGAGCACTTCAGGTTATTGTTCAACACCATGGTGGACCCAGTCGTAATAGTAGATAAAAAAGGAATTTTTTTGGATGTCACAGACAGAGTAGAGGAAGTGACAGGATATAAAAAAGAAGAACTTATTGGAAAATCTTTCTTGAAAACAGACATTATAACTGAAAAAAGTAAGTTAATTTTAATTAAAAATTTAACAGAAAGAACGTTAGGAAAAAAGGTGGTGCCATATGAAGTTGAAGTTTTGACAAAAAATGGCAAGAAAATACCATTTGAGGTAAATGCGGCTATTATTAATTATAAGGGAAAAACTGCAGATATGGTCGTTTTTCGTGATATCACAGAGCGTAAAAAAGTGGAAAACGAACTCAAGAGAGAAAAGGAAAAGTTTGAGAAATATTTGAATGTAGTAGGAAATGCAATTGTTGCTCTTGATACAAATGGAAAGATTACTTTGATTAATAAAAGCGGTTGTAAAATTCTTGGTTATAAAGAAGGGGAGCTCATAGGAAAGGATTGGTTTGAAACTTGCATACCGAAAGAAAATAGAGAAGAGATGAAAAGAGTTTTCAAAAAAATAATAAGTGGAAAAGCAAAAACACTAGAGCATCATGAAAATCCCGTACTTACAAAAAACGGCGAAATAAGATTGATACTTTGGTACAATACTTTATTGAAAGACACGAATGGAAAAATAATTGGGACACTAAGTTCTGGTACAGACATCACAGAGCGTAAAAAGATGGAAGATGAGTTAAGGAAATCTAAAAAAGAGTTAGAGGAAAAAACGAGAAACCTTGAGAGATTCAATAAACTTGCCGTTGGAAGAGAATTGAAGATGATAGAGTTAAAAAAGAGAATAACGGAACTAAAAAAGTTGAAGGAGAAATAAGATGAATGCAATTAAAACACATGCATTAAAACTACCTTTAAAAATATTGTTGACAATACTAGTGCTTTCTTTAATCCCCCTAACTTTCGTTTTTTATATATCTTTGTCGAATATTGAGACAACAGAAAGAAATCTTGACTATACTCTTACAGGCGTGGAGAATGATGTATTAAACACCACTGAAAAATGGACAGAAGAGGAAGCCCGAAACATCATAAAACAAAAAGCAGTGGATGTTTCCAAACAAATACAAATCTATGTAAAGTATCATCCAGAGAGTTTAACGGAATTGGAGTCTGATGAAGAGCTTAAAAAAATAGCTGTTCAGCCAGTTGGAGAAACTGGTTACACTGCTGTGCATGACAGAAACGGAATAAATCATTTTCATATAAACCCAAAGATTGTTGGTTTTGATTTACACAATCTTGCAGACAGATACCCGGCTTTTTGGAGAATTTTAGAAAAAAGTTTAACTCAGGAAAGTGAGGGGTATTATTTATGGGAAGACCCAGACGGAAAAGTTAGAAAAAAATATATGTATTGCACGCCAATAAACGAAACAGAACTTGTGGTTTGTGCTACAACATATTTGGATGAGTTTTCAGAATGCCAAAAAGAAATAAAAAATACAATAACCAGTCACTTTAAAAACATTAAGGAGGAAAACAAGAGTTTGTATATATCTTCATTAAATAAGTTTTTTCTCATATTTTTTATTTTAACTGTGGGCATAGTCTTTGGTGCGATTATTTTAACACAGGCCATAGTCAAGCCAATAATAATTCTTAAGAAAGCAGTAGAGAAAATCAGGAAGGGTAATTTAAATATAAATCTTAAGACAGACTCAAAAGATGAAATAGGAGAACTTACTTTTGCTTTCAACAAAATGGTTAAAGAGATAAAGAACTCGAGGAAAAAACTAAAAAAATATAACGAAGAACTTGAAAAAACGGTCAAAGATAGAACAAAAGAACTTAATAAAAGAATAAAAGAATTAGATGAGACTAAATTGGCCTTACTTAACATGATGGAAGATATGGACGAGACAAATAAAAAACTCGTGAAACTTCAAAGAGAGCTTAAGAGAAGCTTAAGAGAACTAAAAGAAGCTGATGTCAAGAAAAACGAGTTTATTTCTATAGCATCCCATGAGTTGAAGACACCACTAACGGCAATTCATGGGTTTTCACAATTGTTGCAGAGTCCTAAGATTTTCAATGACTATGGTAAGTCAAAGAAATATCTCAAGATAATGGAAAAAGAAACACAAAGGCTTTCCAAAATAGTTAATGATATGTTGAGCTTATCTAGGATTGATTTAGGGACAATAAAACAGAACCTTGAAGAAACAGATATTAAGAAATTTATGGAAGATATAGAAAGAGAAACCAAAAGAATGATAAAGGAGAAAGGCCTTAAGTATGAATTCAAAATAGATGAAAATCTCTCAAGGATTATTACAGACAAGGAAAAGCTAACCGAAATTCTTTTAAATCTAATAAACAATGCTGTAAAGTTCACACCCAAAGGAAAAATAATTGTGAAAGCATTCAAAGAAAAAAACAACATTCACTTTGTAGTTAAAGATACTGGAATAGGAATTTCAAAGGAGAATCAGAAAAAAATATTTGATAGGTTTTATCAGGTTGATTCATCCTACACAAGAAAAGCGAGCGGAACTGGTCTCGGATTGTCGTTGTGCAAAGAGTATTTAGAGCTGATGGGAGGAAGAATATGGATTAAAAGTAAACTTGGAAGGGGAAGTGAGTTTCACTTCATAATTCCAATTAAACCGGAGAAATAAAATTTGTGTATTACCCCACAATGTTTTTTATTCTTCTAATTAAGTCTTTGTTATCAAATGGTTTTGTTATGTAGTCAAGGACATTTAGTTTTTTTAGAACATCCTTTCCCATTTCTGAAAATCTGGCTACTGTGAGAAAAACTATTTTTAGGTTTTTTGTTTTAGGATTTTTCCGTATTTTTTCACAAACTTCTCTCCCGGACATTCCAGGCATCATCATATCAAGAAGAATTAAATCGGGCTTCACTTTTTTTAGTTTTTCCAGACATTCCTTTCCATCCATAGCTGTTATTACTTCATATCCTTCCTCTTCTAAGATAGCCGTTAGCAGTTCTATAATACCTTCTTCGTCATCTACAATCATTATTTTCTTTTTCATATTCTTAACCCGTTTGATAATAGATTATCCTTTTATTTATTGTTTTCTTAATTGTTTTATGTTAATTAAAATTAAAGTCAAGCCAAATTCAGGGAAATTTAAAATTTCTTTAG
>CAYNRH010000031.1:0-8471 GCA_964399605.1 uncultured archaeon
TGAAGTCTGTGTTGTTGTCTATGAGTAATTTTACGTAGTCACCGCTGGTGTCGTTTACGTATGAAATGAAGTAAACTGTGTCTCCTTCATAGTATGTGGATTTGTCTGTGGTGATGTTGATGAGGACTGGTTGAATGTTTTCTTGAACTTTTATCTCGTGTTCAGAACCAAGGTAAATCGTGAAAGTTGGTAAAACTCCAGTTGAATCCGTATATAGAGTATATATAATTTCTGAATCATTGTAAATATTATAATGCGTATTTTCTTTAAGACCGGAAATGCTATAATTCATATGAACTGAAGTATCTGAAGTATCATTCCATCTCATAAGAACGTGTGTCCAATTTGTCAGTTCTCGTATTATTGTTTTTTGTACTTCATCATTAGAAGCCACTGAAGAGTTAAGCCATATACCTTGAGAAGTATTCTTGTTATAGTTGAATATTATCGCAGAAGTTGGATAATAAATTTTGTAAGAATTTGAAAAATTGAGATTTTCCACGTCAAAATAAGTAAAACGATTTGTTTCATCGTCTCCCTTTACGTCATAGCCACTATTACCTGAAAAGGATGAATTTATTAATTCTATTCTTGCATCATCATATCCATTCCAAACATAAATACCATTGGTGTTGGAGTGCAGTGAAGCATTTATTATTTTATTTCCATCAATAGAATAACCAGCTGCTTCAATGAAGATTCCATTGTTATTAGAATATAAATCTATGTTCTTTAACACAAATGAATTGCCAGAAATTATTGAAATTCCATTATTACCGCAAGAATGTACTGTTATGTTAGTCAAATTATTATTGCTTGAGGGTGAAAAAAATCTAATTCCATCGACATCACTTGAATATGAATTTATATTTATTAAATTATTCCCACTTGATGATTCAAAATAAATGTTTTCATAATCCCAATCGGTGACAACACAATTCTTTATGGTTATGTTAGTTGTTTGCTCTGTAGAACGAGAAACATAAATTCCAAGAATTGCACTATCATCACCATCTATAATATTCCCCTGGCAGTCCAAAGTTACGTTGTTCGCGGAGATGTTCATGCAGTAGGATGTGGAGGAATCTGTAATATTTTGCGTCAAATAATAAGTTGCCCCCGGTTGATCTAAAACGGAACAATCGGATATATCTATAGCTAAAACTCTTGGAACTAGAAAGACTACAAAAACCAAAAAAACAAGAATCCAGATATTTTTCATAAATAAGAATTGACTTCCCTAATTTAAAAAAATTCTTCAGTGTAAGAATGCGCGCATCCCACCTTTATATCCACCCTTTTCCACATAAGGAGTATGCACAGCAGACATATTATTTCTCCTCAGAGCATCATAAGAAGCTTCATCGCGAATGGAACCTGCAGGACTTAGGCTCCCTTCAACTCCAAAAGCATGCAAAACTTCTATTGTATCTGGGAATGGGTAAAAGGCACTTGAAACAGCAAAACTTCCCTTGGTTCTACCTTCCAAACTTAAGCCAATGTAATCTGCAACATCTCTGAGGTTTGAACCACCACACGCCCTTTTATTATTTTTTAGCTCTTCGTAAGGTTTATTTGCCCTGTAACATGCAATGAATGCAGCATCAACCCGATTCTGCTGCCCTGCCCCTATTCCAATTGTTGTCTTGTCTTTGACCAATAAAACCGTGTTGGACTTTGTCCTTCTGTTCACCTTCCAGCCAAAAAGTGCATCCTCTATCTGCTCATCCGTCGGCCTCTTAATTCCCTTATCTTCAAGGTATATCAGATCTTCTGGTTTAAGCTCAGTGTAGTCAAACTCCTGGACTAAAAATCCGCCATAAATCTGGCGAATATCGTAACCCGGTTTCTCAGGCATTCTTGTATCTATTTCCAGAACTCTGAGATTCTTTTTTGCAGAAAGAACCTCAAGTGCATCATCCTCAAACTTTGGGGCAATCACAGCCTCCAAAAATTTTCCATCTGTGAGATACTCAGCAAGTTCTTTAGTGAATGTTCTATTCACGCCAACTATACCACCGAAGGCGCTTAATGGATCGCATTCCCAGGCACCTTTAAGTGCCTCCAACATGTCGTCCTTTTGCGACGCACCTGATGGATTTAAGTGCTTGAAAGCTGTGGCAAACGGTTCTTTAAACTGCCACAACATCTTCAGGACTGCATCAGCATCAAGCCAGTTGTTAAAAGACATCTTTTTTCCGTTGAGCTGCTTTGCCCTTGTAATAGGAAGATTTTTTTCATCCAAATCACTCCCATAAACAGCTCCATCCTGCTGGGGATTCTCCCCATATCTTGTTTCAGAGACCTTCTCAAATCTTATGTTAATTTCATCAGGAAGCATTCAAACACCTCCAAAGTACAGCCATTTTCTTATGTTGTCATCATAAAGAGAGGTTATCTCAAACGCTTTAAGAGCAAGACGCCTAATAGTTTCAGAAGTCAGCTCTCCGTTGTTATTTTTCATTTCTTCAATGACCATATTATAATCTGCTGTATCAACAACGGGAGCAACTCCCCCGTGCCTTAGCGCACCCTTGGCAGCAGACCTTATCAAAGTTGGCCCGCCTATATCTATATTCTCTACAACTTCTTCCTCAGGTGCACCGGAACTTGAAACCTCCTTAAATGGGTAAAGATTGCAAGCAACTAATCCGAAAGTTAGAATTCCATTCTCTTCAAGATATTTTCTCTCATCCAATCTACTCTTATCAAGAAGTATCCCGCCATGAACCTTGGGGTGCAATGTTTTAACAAGACCTCCGGGAGATTCTGGAAATCCTGTATATGAAGAAATTTCGATAACATCATATCCAAGCTCACCAATCTTTCTGGCTGTTCCACCACTGGAAAATATTTTTATTTCTGGGGTTATCTGATGTAATCCCTCTAGAAAATCCTTTAGGCCTGTTTTATCATAAACACTTATAATTGCTGAATTGAGCATTTCAATCAATCTCGGGTATTTTAATTTCTGTATATGATGGGCGAATAGAAAATTCTAAGTCATCTTTTCTCAACTCTTGAAAACTCCTGACGCCGGCATGCACTCTGAGCGCATACGCTATATTTTTTGTTGTCTCGCGAACAACATCTTCTGCCGAACCACTGTAAGGCACTAAGAACTCCTTGCCTTGAACAACAGCCTCCTTCAAATCCAAGTAATATCTTGTTCCACCGCCTAACTTCAACCCCTCTACAGACGACATTCCGAAATATCTCTTGTATTTCTTACCATCTACTTCTATTATATTTCCTGGAGATTCATCTGTGCCAGCAAGAAGGCCGCCAACCATTACTGTATCTGCACCCGCACAGATTGCCTTAACAATATTTCCAGAAGCTACTCCTGCATTAGAACCAATACCACCATCCGCTATACATCTTATATCATACTCTCTTGCAACTTTGGAACACTCGTAGACAGCAGTGAGTTGGGGATTTCCAAATCCAGTCACTTGTTTAGTGGTGCAGATTGAACCTGGTCCTATGCCAACTTTTATTGCATCAATTTCTTCACAGCATTGTGTTGATAATCTTTCAGCCGATTTTTCATTATCTACATTGCCCCAAATTACAGGAATATCATAACTTTTAGTATAGTCGTCCAAAAGTTTCTTAGTCAGATTTATAACTCCCATAGAGTCTCCCTGAGCAGTTTCAACAAACAATGCGTCAACCTCCGCTTCTTCTATCAGCCTTTGTGCTCTTTCTTCTAAATCCTCTATTTTTCCAGGTCCTCCAACCGCAGCTCCACACATTATTCTCCCATACTTGTCCATTGTAGCATTCGGAAAATTCTCTCTCTTCATAACATCTGCCCACGTTGACATAGAATCCAAATAACCAGACGAATCAACAATCAAAAGTTTTGAATATCCGTTATCTCTCATTAATTCTTCTGCATCCTTGAGATCTGGCCTCTCATAAAGCAATACGCCAACTTCTTTCAAATCACTCAGAGGCTTCATAATTTCACTAACTTTTCGACCCCTGTATTTTTGGGAGCAATTGAATTTCTCCAAAAGGCCAACTAATTTTCCATGAGGGCTGCCATCATGTGTTACAGGGAATGTATCGTAGCCTTTAACGCTTTTTATAGCAAGAGCCTTATCAACAAGATCTTCCGGCGAGAGCGTATCTGGATTTAAAATAAAGCCACTACTAAATTTTTTTACTTCTTTCGCTTGAGCAACTTGATCTTCTATATCAATAGCTTTAGGCAAAACACCAAAGTTTCCAGTCAATCCAAGAACTATACACATCTCTGGTCCAGTAACATTTGGCATTGGTGAAGAAACAAGAGGACCGCCCTTTAGTTCTATTGAATTTGTTAGATATGATTTAAGGCTTATTTCTTCTGTAGGTGGAAGGTTGGAGTGCCTCGATATAAGATTTATATCGCCATATTCCAATGCAAAAGGTGCTTTATCCATCTCTGAAAAACGATACTTATATACCATAATAATATTTGTACCGAAAAAGATTTATATTACAAAATATCTCCAGCACCAATGAAGTGCAGCTTCTTCGCATTCAAATCAACCAGAACAAATTTATCGCCTTTGGTGTAGACAACCGGCTTCTCTAATTCCAATGTGACAACATCTCCGTTTATCTCCGATACTTCAACATGAGAGGACTGCATTCCAAGCACTAGGTGATACGGTCCTTTTTTTATTTCCGGATAGAATTTATTTTTCTTCAGGCGTATCTTAAAATCTTTGGAAACTACTTCTTCATCGCCAAGAACAAATCCTCTCCTTATCTCTTCTGCCTCTGCACCTTTAAGCGCTATTCCTATTCTTGTTCCTGCTTCTGCCTGCTCATAATCCTTGTCATGTATCTGAATTGAACGGACAACAACTTCTTTTCTTAGTGGCAACAGCTGGAATTTATCATATTTTTTTACTGTCCCACTTTTGACAAATCCTAAAATAACCGTGCCTATCCCCTTGACATTGAAAGCCTGGTCTATGACAACAAGAGGTGGATTTTCCTTCCTTTTCACCTCTATATTCTCCAATTCCTGGGTTATTTTTATTGGGTCCCTATCAACCACAAGAAAATTCTCGAGGAGGGTCTCCTTTATCATAGATTTTGCTATTTCTTTATTCTGCTCAGGTATTATCAATATTCCATCGGATATTCCCAAGGCATCCAGCAAAAGGATTGTTTCACCAAGCTCTGGTGTTATTTCATCAAATGAAACTATTGCTGCATCTATTATTGACATGATTTGAATCTTTGAAATTAATTTAAGGGGAAACATGAATGTCATTATTAAATCGTCCTTTTTTCTGTTGAACATCAATATGTCTGTTTCCGAACCCTTTTTGCCAAGCTCCCTTCCAAGTTCTTTATCGTGAAAAATACCTATGTTTAAAGATTTCATGAATACGTGTATAACTCCCAGAAATATAAAACTTAATATTGGTGGGCCTGCCCGGGCTCGAACCGGGGACCTCTGCGATTCCCAAAAGCTTCATCCAGCCAGTTTTGATTAAGCTTTGCGCTGAGTAAAAGCTTATGTGAACGCAGCGTCTAAACCAAAAACGCACACTCAGTGTGCGTCAGTATAGCCATTTTCCAAAACCCCTCTTTTCTCACAGATCACTCCAAATTTTTCTTTGGGGTGAGGAACTTTCTTTTGTGAAAAGAAAGGGTCTCTCTAGACCACAGGCCCTTATAAAAGTTGCTTTGCAATTTTTACTCTCCAAATATTCATCCTGTTTATAATCTTTTTAAATTCCTTTCTTAAAATATATTACTATGGATGCCAAAGAAAAATACAAAAATCTTATGAAGAAATACGGACTCCCTAGAATTGAAAATATTGAAGAAATATTTGCTTTCAAGCTTAGCAAAGATTCGGAAAGCCCCTTATTTGACATAAGCAAAGGTATTCTTGAAAGTATAGATTATGCAGAAGAGATACTTGAATTTTTACTTTTCCTTAGCGAAGGCAGCAAACCATCACACTTCTATGAGGCAAAATTCATTGACAGAAAAAAATACTTCAGGATATATAGAAAAATATTGGAACTCAAATGGAAATATGTAAAAACATACTTTGACCCAAAAGAAAAAAATATTGCTGAATTTATAAAAGAGAGTTACAGCATCTGGACAAAGGATGTGAAAAAAAATTTAATATCCCTGGGAGAAAAGCTATCAAAGAGTTGGAGAAACTACAAAGAGGGTGAAAATAAGGAAAAACAAACTTATCTTGGTTAAATTATGAATATTAAAAATGCAATTGAAGAAGCAAAAAAAGACAAAAGAATAAAAGAAATATTGAACCATGGTGGATTTCTAACCACAGGTTTCATCACATTGAGCCCAAAGGAAAAAATAGAAAAATGGAACCTTAGCTTTTACGACCCTGAAACTGAGAAAATCACCTCAATAACTGTTTCTGAAAGCTCTAAAGAGATAGGATTAGCGGGCAGCCCAATTCATAAAAAAATCTATAAGCCAGATGAACTGAAGATAAAAATAAGCGCTGATGATGCATTGAAAAAAGCGAAGGAGGAATACAAAAAATACAATGCACCCCTGAGCAAGATATTAATTTCATTCCAAAAAAGAGAGAAAGAATTCTGGAATATAACGTTCATAACAAAAATAGGGCATCTCATCAATGTGCAGATAGATGCAGAAAGCGGAGAAATAATGAAATCTGAAGAGACAAATGTATTTCAAGTGGAGAAGAAAACAGCAGCAAGTTAACTTGTAGTGAAGCTCCAAATTAAGCTTTCTGTGTCATATTCTCCGTCAGTCAGATTTACAAACCAATAATAAGTTTTATCTAAATCTAACCCTGACCAATCATGGGTAGCGTTAGAACCGCTTGGGATATTTGTGTCAGTTCCCAAAAGATTGTTACCTGTTCCAATTTGGTATACTTTATGATCCCAACTACCGATGTAAACGTAACCATTTGCTACGGCTGGGGAAGAAGACACCCCATCTCCGGTTGTGTATTCAGCGATTTTTTGGGAAACGTTTGATGCGTTTAGCTGGTAAAATTTATACCAATAACTTCCTACGTACACGTAACCATTGGCTACCGCTGGAGAAGAATCTACATCACCGCCTGTTACAAATTCTGCTATTTTTTGTGAAATATTGGAAGCATTTAGCTGGTAAAGTTTATTATCTTTACTTCCTACGTACACGTAACCATTGGCTACCGCTGGAGAAGAAAACACATCACCTTCAGTTGTGTATTCAGCGATTTTTTGGGAAATGTTAGAAGCATTTAGCTGGTAAAGTTTATTATCTTTACTTCCTACGTACACGTAACCATTGGCTACCGCTGGAGAAGATTCCACAGCATCTGTGGTTGTATATTCAGCGATTTTTTGTGAAACATTTGAAGCATTTAGCTGGTAGATTTTTTTATCACCGCCTCCGATGTAAACGTAACCATTGGCTACTGCTGAAGTACCATAGCTATAAAAAAGAACATCTGAATAATTAGCCACTTCTATAGAGACATTGGATGCATTTAGTTGGTAAAATTTTCCATCCTCTCCTGCAAAGTATACGTAACCGTTGGCTACTACTGGAGAAGAATCCACATCACCGCCTGTTACAAATTCTGCTATTTTTTGTGAAATATTGGAAGCATTTAGCTGGTATAACCTATTATCATAACTTCCAATGTAAACATAGCCGTTGGCTATTGCTGGAGAAGAAAAAATGTCACCACCTGTTACAAATTCTGCTATTTTTTGTGAAATATTGGAAGCATTTAGCTGGTAAATTTTATCATCACCGCTTCCGATGTAAACATAACCATTTGCTACTGCTGGAGAAGAATCCACATAACTTCCAGTTGTAAAAGTCTTTACTTCAGTATTGCTGATGTTGTCAACACCATGGTTTGTTGTGTAGCCGGTGTGATTTAAAAAATTATGGAACATTGTCCATTCCTCTCCTGTGTAGTACTCGTAGAAACTTACATTCATGACATCTCCATCCGGGTCTATTGGCGTTACATTGAGAGTAATAGAAGTTGGCTGCCCGGCTGCCCCATTTGGTGGGTTGTTGGGAGAAGCAAGTTGGTAAGGGGCACGGTTTATTTTTACGCCACCTGGTATCTCATAACTGTAAAATTTGCCCGAACATTGCAAACTGGTGACCTTTATTTTGGTAATGTTTCCGCCTGGGTAGGGAATTGACAGAGATTTGGTATATCCAACCTCTATAGAATCCGGAGTTGGAGTAAAGGTAAAAGCACCGGATTCATTGTAAACAATTACTTTAAGATTGTCCAAATCCTTGTCGCCAACATTTGTCACAGGAATTTTGATTGTTGTACCTATATGAACTTTATCCCTTTCTATTTCCAGCCTTGCAGAAGAACATTCAATTGCACCCATGGTTTCTACTCTGGATTTTGTTTTTTCTGTGTAGTTCATGATGAACTGCGAAGCAATCCAGCCCAATGATATTATGAAAGCAAC
>CAYNRH010000032.1:0-8132 GCA_964399605.1 uncultured archaeon
GCTCTTGGTGTTTTCTTGCATGAATATTTTCAGGGGAGAGAAAAGAAATTTAAAGGTGTAAAGTTAAAAATAATTCCACAGAAGAAAGGGAAGAGAGTAAAAGAGGTTAAAAAATCTTCTTAGGTATTTTAATTGTCTTGAAATCTATAATTTAGATAGAGTCATTATTTATCAAACTTATTAGATATTAGTGGATACTTTCTTTCCATTTTACCCATTTTTTAACAAAAGCAAAGTATCATCTTCATATTCTATTTTATATTTTTTCTTTAAATTATCAACGACTTCTATTATATCCTTTTTATCTATTAACCTCTTATCTATCAATATAAAGTCCATATCATTTTCTTCTGAGACTTCATATCCAGAAAATCCATAGTAAGAGCTTTTGTATGGATTTGGGAACATAAATATTTTTTCTCTCTGACTCAAGTGTGTAACAAAGTTATATGTTGCTGAAACCTTTGCATTGTCTGGTATAGATGCAATCAATTCATAGGATTTATTTTCCCATTCATTAAAATTATTTAGATTAGAAATTTTATAAATAAATTTTTCTTTCGGACCCAAATAGTAACTTCCTAAGAACGAGGAAAATAATAAAATAAGTATAACATATTTAACATATCTTTTGTTGAACCTCTTAATTTTTTTCAGAGAGAAGATTAGGCTGATAAAAACAAAGGGTATTATGGGTGCTACATAATGATAATGTATAGAATGCGCATAAGGCCAATCGGTTAAAATAGTAACATAAAGAGGCCCAGCAAAAAGAATTACTTCGGGTGATAAAAATGAAATAAAAGAAACTGGAGAAAAAATATCAAAGATATATTTGGCATTTTTTTCTGTGAATATTTTACTTGACATGAATTTTATATTAAATAAAGAAGATATTTTATCAAGTGGGTTTTTACCATAAGAGCCGAACCACCGCCCCTCATAAAAAATATTCTTTCCTTCATTAAAGAAAGGAAATATTATATTCATAACAAACAGGCCATATAAAATACTTAAAACGATGGTTATTATACCAATCTTTTTATTATGTTTTAAAAAAACATAAATCCCTAAAAATAAAATAGCGACTGCAATTAATTCGTTGCAAATTATTGCTAAGAATAAAGAGACAAAATAGAATCCCCATTTTTTCTCAAAAAGAAAATAAAATGCAGAGAATAAAAAAGGAACGGCAAAGTTAATTGGGTGAAAACTTTCCAAATCTATGAAATGAACAGCAGGATAAAGTAAATACATTATAGATATTGCTAATGCATATTTTGGACTTTTCAATAATTTTTTGGATATCAAATATAGTGGAAAAGCAGCTATGGATAAAGCAAAAGTTTCTAAAAAAAGCAAAGTATATGGACTTGGAAATATTTTATATAGTGGAGCTATTAAGATAGTTATAAAACTTGCGTGTTCTCCGAATAAGTATAATCCTCTAATTGTTATGAATGGACTTTTCAGTTGACTTAAAAGCCAAACTCCCTGGTTAAATATTCCGAAGTCAAAAGCCCCATACCAAAAATGGTTATAATTATATATGCTTACAAGAAAGAAAAGTGTCACATGGATAATTATAGCAGAAAAAAGCAAAATGAGATACTTCTTTTTCTTCAATAAGTCAATTACCTTTTTAAATTTCATAATTTCAATAGGAGTAGTATGTTTATATTTCTTAATTAAAATTAAATATTATGATGATATCAATAGTAGTCCCTGCCACAAATGAGGAAAATAAAATACAGAAGACATTAAAAGATTTGTCAAAAATAAAAAATTCTGAAATAATAGTGATGTGCAACGGTTGTGCAGACAATACATATAAAGTTGCCAAGAATACTGATATAAAAAATTTGAGGGTATATAACCTTCCAAAACCAGGAAAAGGAAACGCTGTCTTAAAAGGATTAAAAAAGGTGAATGGGGATATAGTTGGTTTTATTGATAGTGACGGAGCATTTGATCATAAGTCTGTTGAAAAGCTGATTAAGAATTTAGATAAATATGATTGTGTGATAGGGTCAAAATGGAAGGGACAGGAATTTTCATCAGTTAATATGCCATTTATGAGAAAGTTCTCTGCCAGGGGATGGAACTTCTTGATTAAGATTCTTTTTGGTATGAATTTTGTAGATACACAAGCTGGTATAAAATTCATGAAGAGAAAAGTTTTGGATTCACTGAATCTTGATTTTATTTTAAAGGGATTTGCATTCGATGTGGAGCTTCTTTATAAGATAAAGGAGAAAGGATTTAAGATAAAGGAAGTTTATACACCAGTCAAGAAAATGGAAAAGGGGACTTTTAGTTTATTTTACATTCCGAATATGTTTTATGGTCTTTTCAAGCTTTGGTTTAATGTTAAGTTTTTTGGAAAAAAGTAGAATAACCACAATAATTATTCCTATGTATGTTAGTGCTTCGCCTATTATATCCATATAAGTTTTACCGTAGTAGAGTCTTACCTTCTCCTGGTGAGGATATATCATCATGAAAGATGGGGTTGCCAGATATATATCGGCTCCTTCTGCTTTCCAATTGGGAAAGTAAGATATTTTTACCCAATGGGGCTGGTTTAAGCAATTTGTCTTTATCATGACTTCTTCATTTTTTACTTCTTCTTCTATATTGCATTTATTTTTCAATGGAATTTTTGGTATGCTTTTTATTTCTCCCGTGTAATATTTTTCTCCTTTTGGTAAATTATCAGTGAATATTATAGGCACTTCCATATAATCTTTGTACCATTCTTCTGATTCTTTTTTCCAGTTTTTCTTTGGCATAAAAACTGGTTTGTATTTGGGAATTGTTACGTAACCAGAATTATTAATTTCATAAACGTTTATTTCGTTAAATGATTTCAGAAATTTATATTCTGAATTGTTTTCTATAGCATTTTTTAATTTCTCTGATGTTGCAACAACATACTTTATATTGAAAAGCTCCATATGCTGAAGAGCTTTATCAGGATTGAAATACATACACGTTTCTCCCGGTATTGGACAGGTGGGTGTTTTTGAAATTTCTGATTGAAGATAAAATACAAAGGGGGACGATAAAGATGATTCCATATATAATCCTTCAAGTGTTGGCTTACCAGTAAAGTAGGGAAAATCTTCAAAGGTTCTTGGAGTACCAAATTTATTATGGGTTCCGGAATATTCGTGGTCAATTCTTCCTGGAGGGAGTTCTTTAAGGTATTCTGTTAGAGAATGTAATTGTCCATATGCTGCTTTTGATTCAAATCCCTCATAATTCCACTTTATCCAGTTATCTATGTATGAGACATGATTATTTACCCAAAAAATAGTTAGGAAAAGAATTATGAAAGTTAGTACCCATTTTGCCTTAAGCCTTTTGCTCAATACGTATATACCATAAGAACCCGTTATCATTAGTATTATCTGTAATATCGGAACAAATCTTATATCTGACATACCAATGTACTTTGCCAAAAAATAAAGGAAGCCTGATAAGCCAATAGTGTAGAAAAGGTAAATTGCTTTAGGGTTCTTCTCTTTCAAGGAGATTAAAAATCCAATTGCTGCAAGTGCAGCGAAAGGTACGAGAATTTCAGGTATTATCTTACTTATGCTCTCTATATTCCATATGAATTGGACCTTTGTATGAAGTCCGATCTTTGTAATCAATGGAACTGCCCAGTAAGCTACAAGGAGAAATGAAATGGAATACATTTTAAAGAGATAAATAAAATTTTTCTTAAGAGCTTTTAAATTCTTAAAGTTTATTAAAAGGAAGAATGTGCTGAATAAAACTCCTGCTATGGCAGTGAAAACATGAGTTGAAAATATCAGCGCAAAAAGAATCCCGTTCCAAATCCAATATCTGTTTTCCTTTATGCCTTTATACAGAGAGCCCACAAATAGAACCAATAAGGAAAGACTTAACGAATAAGAAAACTCACCTGCCAGAGTGGATGGTATATTTCCACCCCACATTGAGTTGGCTTCCATGAAAAGAAAGGGAAGGGTGAATATTGCTGCTATAATTGGAACGGGAAATTTAAATTTCATAAATTTCATTGAAAAAAAAGCGCAGAGTGGTAGAAGGAAAGTTCCAAGAATGGTAACCAGTTTGAATGATACCTGTAATCCAATTAGGTAGCCAAGAATGCTCATAAGTACGTAAGGAAGAGGAAAATAAAACTGGAAAATCGGAAATCCTGCATACCATCCCGGGCACCAGCCAATGATTTTCCCGTGCGGAAGCAGATAATTTTTCATATACCATGCTGGATAGTAGTGTGAGCCAGTATCGCCCCCAGAGGTAGTGGTTCCAGATAAAATCAAAGATGGCTTGAAGTAACTTAATAAAAATCCCCAAATAATCAATATAACTATAATATTGACTATGTTTTCTTTGTTTCTCATGAGGAAATCAAAAAATTTATTTTTTGCGCTTTTTCTTTTTCTCATTTTTCCAACTCCAGAATTGATATATCACAAAAATTGTTATGAGAATTACAACAACGATTCCTATCCACCACTGGGAAAGTCCAAAAACTTCTTTCTTCTCAACAATTTTCACCAATCCGCTTGCAAATGTTCCGTAGTGGTAGCCATTTTCCTCATATTCTAAAGATGCTAGGATGGAATAAGTGCTTCCGGGAAGCGCTCCCATGGATGATATTTTATATTTTAATTCTTTTTCTTCCTTTGGACCAAGTGATATTATTTTTTCTGTCTCGCCAGCGTTCAGCTCCCTTGGCAAATAAAGTTTTATGTTGATGGTGTGAGTGGTTTCGTCCAGGTTTCTTAAACTCAAGGTGATATAACCGGAGCCATCTTTTGATATTTCTATTTGATTTATAGAGCCATATATTCCAGAGGGATATCCTTTTTTGTATGTCAGTATGTGAGGGGAGAGAGTGGAAAACGGATACATATTTGCATCATGATATATGGTAAGAACAACCAGAGGATACTTCCCCGGAAGTGTTCCAAGAAAGGAGAGCGTCATATTTCCAGAAAGAGTTTCCCCAGGATTTAACTTGTCCTTGTTCAGTATGTCTTCAGATGAAAAGTATTGTGTTGCAAGAGGCTCTACATTAACATCATATGCAGCTTCGTCACCGCTTTGTTTTAATGAGACGTGAAGAGTTGTTGAATTATCAAGAATTACCTGGGAGGATATGGTCGTAGTTATGGTAATGTAGGTGGCAGCGGCTAGTGAAATTGAAAGGAGAAATATCAAAATCAAAAATATTTTTTTCATCATAAAAATACCCTGACGTTCAAAATATAAATTATTTCGTCATTAATACAATCCTGCTTGGCTTGCTTTCGTCTTTTATCTTGTAAGATGAATTTTTTTCTATTTCTTTGGCAAATTCCTTAATTTCTTCATGAAGTGGCATATCGCTGTAAGGAAGCCTGTTCCTGGAGAAGCCAACTGACATGAAGCTTTTCACTTCCAGAAAATCTGGTGAGTATTTTTCAACGATTTTTGCATATTCTTCAGGCTTCACGAAGTTCAGGTTTTTAACAAGTGTTAATCTCACAACGGTCTTTGAGGAGAAGTTTTGAAGCAAGCTTAAGCTTTTCATTATGTTGTCCCAAGAGTCAACAATTGGATTGGTTGTTTTTAGGTAAATTTCTTTATTAGGAGCAGGAAGTGTAATGTAAAGGTTGGTTGGTTCCGCCAATTTTGCAATTACATCTGGGTTTGTCCCATTGCTGACCAAAAAGACAGAGAATTTCCTCTCCTTGAAGGCGTCCACCAATTCAGATATTAGCGGATATTCAGTTGGTTCCCCGGCAAGGGAAATTGCAACCTGGTTTGGGTTCTGTGACTCTTTCCACATTTTTTTGTCGACGTATTTGTTTCCCTTGAACCCCGTGAGCAGTTCTCTCTGGGCTTCTATAGATTCTTCTATTATTGTGTCCGGGTCATCATAGGAGCCTTCCCATTTTGGATAGGTTATGCTGGTGTCTCTCCAGCAAAACAGGCACCTGTGCTTGCAAAAAGGAAGAGCTGGAGTCATTTGAAGGCATCTATGGCTTTGAATTCCATAAAATTTTTGTTTGTAGCAAACACCCTTTCCGCGCAGTGAGTTTTTGGTCCATAGGCACACTTTAACAGCGCTATGTTTGTGTTTTCCAACAATTCTATATCCTGCGTTTTCCAGTCTTTTGATAGCTTTTTCAGTAATCAAATTAATCACTATCAAATTATTCTAAAAGCCAACTATAAAAAGCTATTTTCTTCTTTTCTTTTTGTTTTTTAGCTCTGCGATTTCAGAAAATTATCTATATATACTTTTAAATACTTGTGTTATTCGACAATGATTTTCTTGAAATCTTTTGCCACATCAGTATTTTTAAATATTTTTTGTGCTTCCTTTCTTATAATGTTTCCATCTTTATATCTTCTTGAGAAGTGCGTGAGTATGAGTTTTTTCACATCAGCTTCCTTTGCAATTTCTGCTGCTTTTTTGGCGCTTGTATGGCATTTCCTCAGGTATGGCTTTTTTTCCAAGTTGGATATACTGTCCATAAATGTGGCATCGTGTATCAGCAGGTCGGCATTTTTAGATAATTTCAAGATGCCATTGCATGGTGCAGTATCACCGGAATAAACTATTTTTTTGCCTTTTGTCCTGTCTGCAACATCTTTTAGTTTGACAATTTTATTGTTGTATCTTATTTTTCCATTTGCTCTTAGCTCTTCCAGGATATGGCCTTCTTTGATGCCAAATTTTTTAAGTTTTTTCAGGTCAATGTTCCACCTGTCTTTTTCCTGAAAGCAGTATGCTACTGCAGGGACGTTGTGTTTAACAGGCACTGACAGGATTTTGTATTTGTCATTTTCAAATATTTTTGAAACTGTATTGCCTTCATAGTTGACATCAAATGACTTTATTTTAAATCCGAAGTCCCAATAGCTTAATTCAGAGAAAGCGTCGATGAACCTTGATGCTTCAGGACCGTACACTTCCAGAGGCTCATTTCTTCTTTCAAGGTTAAAGGTTTCTATAAGGCCTATTAGTCCTGCAAAATGGTCTGCGTGCCAGTGTGTGATGAATATTCTTTTTATTTTCATGAATTTAAGGCCTGCTATCATCATCTGGCGCTGAGTTCCCTCACCACAGTCCCAGAGGAATTTATCACCTTCATAATCCAGAAAAATTCCGGGATGATTTCTCTCTGGTGTTGGAATGCTTGAACCCGAGCCAAGGAAAACTATGCTTAATTTAGTCATAAATAAATAATTATCTTACTTAAATATATTTTATGATAATTTTCACAAGGGAATATATTGATGAATATAAAGAAGATATTTTCAAGAGAATAGAGGATGGCCAGGTTTTTATTTACCCAACGGATACTATTTACGGTCTGGGATGTGATGCCAGGAATGAGAAAGCCATAGAAAAAATCAGAAAAATAAAAAAAAGGTATGACAAGCCTCTTTCTGTTTTAGTACCATCAGTAGAATGGATTTTAAGAAACTGTGATATAAGGAGAGAATGGCTGAAGAAATTACCAGGGTCTTATACATTCATTCTGAGATTAAAAAATGAAGGTTGTATTGCAAAAAATGTGAATCTTGGCATGAAAACAATTGGAGTGCGATTTCCAGACCACTGGATTTCAATTTTTTTTCAATCTTTAGGGATACCCATAATCACAACATCTGTGAACATATCCGGGGAAGATCATATGGTTTCAATTGGCGATTTGGATGAAAGAATCAAGAATCAAGTGGACTTCATGATTTACGAAGGTATAAGGGAGGGTTTCCCATCACAGGTTATAGATTTAACCGGCGAAAAGCCAAAAATTCTGAGGAAACCGTAAAGGATTTATAGCTTTAAAATAATTTCTAACTGTTGGGGTGATTAATTATTCATGTAAAGGCTCTTGTTTACAGCAGCTTGCCGAGGAATGCCTTTGAAGAAGAACTTAAGAAATTTATGAAATCCAATGGTTATCATCTTAAAACAAGAGTTATATGTGATATTGTCGGAGACAATGATGGTGGACACTTTCTAGTTGATGTTAGAGGGGAGCCAAACGATGGAATAAAGGAGCTATTTTATTTTCATGATGGCGATGAGCCATTAATACAAAGGAAATTAAACGAATATTTTAAATCACTCT
>CAYNRH010000033.1:0-7517 GCA_964399605.1 uncultured archaeon
TTAGTTGCTGTAATCAGAATCCATTACATTTTAAAATTTATAGTTGTCTGTGATCTTTTCCTACCAATACATGTTACTGCTATAATGGTACTGGGTGGGAAACTCTCTGGAGTAATCCTGATTCATCTGCTTATATTTACGAAGAAGCAATGTGGTGGAACATGTCTTTTTCCGGGAGCTTCACAGTCTCTTCACCAGAAGTCATAGACATCACAATTCATGATGTGCCCATACAGTTTGGGAATGCTGACCCAGGGACCGTCAACAAATCCGCACAATCCGGAAATGGGTATCCAATGATTGTCACGATAGAGCCAACCACCACGGTAAACACAAATTTAACTTTAAAGGGATTGAGCAACTTTTCATCAGGCTCTTATTATTTCAACATAGGAAATTTAACATACTCCAATTCATCAACAACAGGAAATGGAATACCAATGACATCGTCGTACCCAGAGCCGCCATTCGATAACTGGCTAAACATACCGGAACCTTCAGGTACAGAGATAAACCGCTCCATCTATTTCTGGATTTCAGTTCCAACAAACCAGAAGCCTGGGACCTATACAACAACGGTTTACATAAAGGTTTACAAAAATTGAGCTATCAGAATCTTTTTAAATAAAAAAATGATAATGTAATTATGAAAAAAATAATTGGCGTATTCATACTGGTTTTTACAGCAGCTCTGTTTTTAACAGCATTTAATCCACAGGAAACTTTTGCAGCATCTACGAATGAAACTGAAGCTACCGCATCAGTAACGGTGAATCAGTATATAGATGTGACACTTTATAATACTACTATAGAGTTTGGAAGTTTAGATCCAGGAGCAATAGATAAGGCAAATTCTAAAAATCCCCTAATGGTTTCAGTTGAAACAACAACAAACACCCAGACAAACCTTACAATAAAAGGAACAGATTTCACTGATGGAGGAAGCAATGTAATAGGAATAGGAAACATGACTTACTACAACGAAAGCAGTGTAGGGGACAGTATATCCGTACAGACAACTTATCCAAGTCCACCGCCATTCAAAAACTGGATAAACATACCAGATCCAACTACAGCACAAGAAAACAGGACAATTTACTTCTGGATAAACATACCATCCAGCCAGCCAGCAGCTTCTTATAGTTCAACGGTTACCATAAAAACAGGCGTATTTCAGTAAGTGATTGAATATGAAGAAAATAGCATTGATTTTAGTATTTGTCTTGTTAATGTCTAGTTTTGTTTTTGCACAGGGAGCAGCGTATAATTTAGGGACAATGCAGAAGGATAAAGTTATAGAAGTGGAGCCAGGGAAATCAGCGACAACCAAGATTTATTTTTATAATATCTGGGGGAATAGAATAACACATATTAAATTGGATTTGGTTGAAAAGCCGGATTGGAATATTGAAACACAGCCAGAACTCCATAACGTCACACTTAATGTTACTGGTGTAATAATTCATGTAGAAGAGAACCTTTATACTGTTCCTTGTTCTATTGATGGAAAATGGTGCCCCACAGATGACACAAAACCAATGGAAGGTGTGGAATATCTCACAGCTTCAGGTGTTGATGGCAAGGTTCCTGCTAAGTATGTCACCATAACAGTTCACGCTCCATCGGGAACTCCTTTATGGAAAGAATACCCTTTAAAAATTGTTGCAACTGCAAACTGGTATGGGGAAGCAGGGATGGTCGCCCTAAGCCAGCAGAGGGATTTTGATTACACGATAAAAACAGTTACGAGAGAATATTCGGAGCAGATTGTTGAAGAAAAAAAGAACGGTTGGATGTATGTTGGCATTTTTGCTATAATGGTTGCTGTAATCTTGATAATTTTATTAATAAAAAAAAGGAAAACTAAATCATGGAAAAAAAGAAAATTTTAATTCTTTCGGTATTCTTTATATTAATTTTTATTCCCAATACTCTGAGTGATTCTTCAAATGCGATGGCAGGATTCTCTGTGAATGATAAATACAATGTTTTGAATATTTCTCCTGAGGAAAAAACAGTTTATCTCCCACCGGCAAAGAATTTAACGGATGTTTTTGATTTAAAAGCGGATTATCCCGGGAACACAGGACTAAATGTTACAGTAACACGGGAGGGCACCACATGGATAACTTTTGACGGCAACACGAGCAGGAATGTTTCTTTGGCATCGGGAGAATCTAAAGCAATAAATTTCACGGTATCAGTTCCGAATTCAACTTCTATTGGTCTATACTACGCAAATATAACAGCTCAATCTGACGATGGACAGTTGAAGAAATTAAATCTGACCATAAACGTCACAGAAGACGTGGGAAAATTAAATGTAAGTGTAAATAATAGTATAGGCAATCCTGTTTCAGGGGCAAGCATTTTTGTTTGGCAAGACGCTGCCTTAAAAGATACAGGTTCTACCAATTCCAACGGGACTTTTCTTTCCAAGTGGCTGGTTAAAGGCTCATATATTGTTGAGGCAACCAAGTCAGGGTATTCAACAGTTCAAAAAGACGCTTTTGTAGAGGGAGACATGAACACCACTGATGTTTTCATTACATTGGAACCAACAGGTGCTCCAGTTCTTGATGTTTCACCAAACTCAATTTCAGAATCTGTTTACATAGGAAATCAGGTTTCAAAGGTATTGATCATATCCAACACAGGGGATATGGTACTTTCTGGTGTAAACTTATATTCGGATGTTGATTGGATAAGCTTCAGCCAGGATTATATAAGCAGCATTGCTGCAGGCGACAGCAAGAATGTTTATGCTTATATTGGTCCTTTGAGTCAAGCAGGTGAATACACAGGAACAATTTATGTGAACAGCTCCAACGATGGAAGTGAAAATATACCGGTAGTTTTTGATGTGAAAACTTCTGGAGGCGGGGGAGGACCTGGAGGAGGTGGTGCTACAGGTGTGCCAGTAGTGAAGAAAGAGAAATTATTAGAAATAGTAAATTATCCACATGAGGTCAACATCTCAAGAGGGGAGAAAAAGCTTTTAGGAATAGAGGTAAAAAACATCGGAGAGGTAAGTTTAAATGTTTCTTTGAATGCAAAAACAGATTTTCCAACCAAGGTTTCTCCAGAATTTTCTGAAATGCTTCCCAATTATGCAAAAGTTTTTTTGGTAAGAGTTGATGCACCTGATAATGCAGAACTTGGAAGTTATAATCTTTTAATTAAAATTTCTGGCGATGAAATATATCTTGAGAGAGTAATAAAATTGAGAGTAGTTCCGGAGTCTACTGGAATAGATGAAGATATAGAGAACTTAAGGAATCTAGTTAGTAAAGTATGGGGAGAAACAGTTGATGCAGGAACTAAAGGTTACAATGTTACAGAAGTTTTCAACATTTTGAAGAGGTCGAAAGAAAATCTTGAAAGTGCGGAGAATTTAAAGGCGCAAGGTTATTACGAAAATGCTACAAATTATTTGAATCAGGCTAGAGATTATCTCGAAGAGGCTGCTTTAAGGTTGGGGAAATTAAAGGTTAAGGAAGTGCCGTTTTTTCCTTTGGAATATAAAATAGTTCTGGTAATTGTTGTTGTTGGCGCTGTTTTGTTAATTGTGCTTTTCAGGAAAAAATTCAAAAGAGCTTTAAAGAGAGCGGAGAGGTTGTACAAAATAAAAAGTAGGGTGGGCGGATGAGAGTAATTGGAGTTGTTTCCGGAAAGGGTGGAGTTGGAAAAACAACATTGGTGGCAAACCTCGGCACTACTCTGGTGAAACACTTTGGTAAAAGTGTTGCAATTCTTGATACAAACCTCTCAACACCAAACCTTTCAATGCATTTTGGGTTGGATTATTTTCCAGTTACCCTTAGGGAAGTTTTGAACAAGAATGTTCCAATTTTGGAGTCTGTTTACATACATCCACACACCGGACTGAGAATTATCCCTGCTCCAATAAATCTGGATAAAAATCACCTGAAAAACTTAAGAAAAATTATAAAACTGAAAAAACTGATAAAAAAACTTAATTATGACTTCATAATAGCTGATTCTTCTCCAGGGTTAGGTCTAGAGGCAGTATCAACCATGAAAGTTGTGGATGAAGTGATAGGAGTTACAACACCTGACCTGCCGTCTGTGACAGACGTATCAAAAGCTTTGGAGATAGCAAGAACACTTGGAAAAGATGTGCTTGGTGTTATAGTCAACAGGTGGAAGAGTGGAGGGCTCTTGGTCCCGGATATAGAATACTTGTGTGGTACCCATGTTATTTCTGTAATACCGGAAGACCTGAAGGTTCCAATAAGCATTTCAAGTGGAACACCAGTGATTCTTCATAAAGAGTATGCAAAGGCATCAACGGAGTTCAAAAAAATTGCTGCCTTCCTGCTTGGTAAAACATACAGACCATCAATTTTGGAAAGAATTAAAAAAATGTTCTAGTTTTTTCTTGGGTTCCTTCCTCTTAAAACCAGTTCATCATAAGTTGGTTTTTCAACTTTGTAAAAAATTCCGATGGGTATCCTGCCTTCTGCAGTGTAATTCCACTCATCTGCTCTTTTTAATGCCTCTATTTTATTTGTGGGGTCGTGGTCTTCCATCTTGTAGACATTTTCCTTCAGATACTCTGTAGAATTGAAAAAGCTCACACATGGTTCGACAACATCTATTATAGAAAATCCCTTGTGCTTAACGGCTTCTTTTATAGTTTCTTTGAGGTGTTTGATGTCAGAAGAAGAGCATCTTGCGACAAATGTAGCTCCGGCTGCTATCATAAGCCTTATAGGATTGAACGGATACTCTAAACTGCCTTCGGGCGTTGATTTTGTTTTCATTCCTTTGGGTGTGGTTGGTGAAAACTGCCCAGTGGTCAGGCCGTATATTCTGTTGTTGTGCATTATCATTGTTATGTTGACGTTTCTTTTGGCTGCAAAAATCAGGTGTGCCAGACCTTCGCCGTATCCATCACCATCACCTGCGAAACCTATTGGAATAAGTTCAGGATTGGCGAGCTTCATGCCTGTGAGGGTAGGCGGAACTCTTCCATGAATTGAGTAAAAACTGTTAACATTTACATAATCAACTATCTTTGCGTGGCATCCTATTCCGGATGCAATTACTATGTTTTCTGGCTTAGTTCCCTCTTCAATTATTTCATTTATTGCCTGCTTGGCTGCAGCAAGTATTGAGAAATGTCCACAGCCAGGACACCATGTGTTTTTTGCTCCGGTTTCAAGATTCATAAAATCTCCTCCAATCTCTTTTTCAATTCTTTTGGTGTGAATGGTCTGCCGTCATACTTCAGAATTCTTTCTTTAATGCCAAGTATGTTTGCAAGTTGTCCCGTGGCATTGCACTCCACTGCTATAACCCTTCCTTTCAGGTGCTTTTTAAGTTCCCACATAGGCATTGGCTCCAAATACAACGGCTGAACAACTTTTAATCCCATATCTTTTGCAACTTCAATACATGCTCCCTTTGTTGAACCCCATGTCAACAGAGTAACATCCCCACTACCATAAACCTTTACAGTTTCCTCATTTTTCAATTCTTCTTTAAGCATTTCCATCTTCTTTAATCTTTTTTCCTGCATTTTTTTTATCAGTTCAGTTTCTTCCTCTATTGTCAGGCCACTTTCATCGTGCTCGTAGCTAGAACCTTTAATATTCGTTGTTTCACCCGGGAAGGCTAAAGGTGAGATGCCGTCGTCTGTCAACAAATATCTTCTGTACTCTCCATTGCCATCCCAAAGTTTCGCCTCCTCTTTTTTAACTTCTTTAAATTCAACAGATGAGGTGCTTTCACTTATATGCTTGTCAACAAGAAGTATTCCGGGTATCTGGTATTTCCACACGAGATTTAATGCTTTTGCAGCAAGATAATATGACTCCTCAGCATCACCGGGGGCTATTGTTATTTTTGTTACATCCCCATGTCCGATATTCAGTGCGAAATTTAAGTCAGCCTGCATTGTGTAAGTTGGCACGCCAGTGCTTGGTCCCGCCCTCTGGCTGTTTACGAACAAAACTGGAGTTTCACTCATTGCACAAAGACTTATGGTTTCACCCATCAATGCAAGCCCGCCTCCAGATGTTCCAATCATAGACCTTACGCCTGCAAAGGCGGCACCAACTGCCATATTAGCTACGCTTATTTCATTTTCCACCTGTGCTGTTACGACGTTCAGTTCATCTTCTTTTGCAGCCAGGAAATGCAATATTGAGGTTGCAGGAGTCATTGGATATGCTATGTACATTTTCAATCCTGCACCAACTGCGCCTAGTGCAGTTGCTTCGTTTCCAGTGACAATTTTTCTCGGCTCTCCAATTTTTTCAAGTTTGTGCTTTTCTTTCAAAGAGTCATAGCCATATTTAAGTGCTTCCAGATTTTCATCAATCATTTTTTTGAGGGAATTTTTGATTATTTTTTCAGCGATTTTCAGGTCAATGCCAAAGTATTTGCATACAGAACCAATGAATATGGAATTTCTCAAGAGATGAGAACCCCTTTCCTTTGCCCATGAGTATGCCTTTATGCCTGTGCCGTCAGTCTCAACCTTGTCTTCATCGAACACTGTCAGCGCATTATCTTTTGCTCTCCATGAGTGCTTTTTAACAGTATCCTGATTCAGTGCTATAATCAAGTCAACATTTTCATCGTGGCTGTAAATTTTTTCATCGGATGCTCTTATTATTGAGAAATTATGGCCTCCCCTGACCAATGACTGATAGTCGTCATAGACAAAAATATGATATCCAAGTTCGTTGAATATTTTGGCAATTACCACACCGGCCTGTTTCACTCCATCTCCTGCCTGACCGCCGATCAATACAGAAAAGTCCATCTTAACCACCAAAACATATCAAATATTTGTGTGCTTAAGTAATATATAAACTTTTAAAACTTTTTAAATGTTTTAAAATATATGCATTCTCCCATGGACAACTACAACATCTTCATCTGTCCCTTCAGCTTTTCTTGCTTCATCAAAAATCTTTTTTGGAACAGGCATAAACTCTTGGGCATCATCTAATCCCGAATTATGTATATAGACATTTTGTTCGTCGTATCCTACTATTGGAGTAAAATGTCCCAGATATCCTTTTCTACCCTTTAAAATATTCCAATCCAGAAGAATGATTGGAACACAATCTTTTTTTAAAAAGCTCAGGAGATCTTCTAAAGACAATACTCTTTCTTGAATATTTACTCCCGCTGCTTTTGCGTCTTCTACTAATTTTTTTGACTGCTCTAAATTTATGTTGTTGTATTTTTGGTAAAATTCGTGTTTCAAATTCTCTTCGTTGAACAAAATATGTTTTGAATAAAAATCTGTTTTGTATCCTAAAGATGCTGCAGCAGTTGCTATTTGAATTGTAGAAGTTCCTTTTCCCTCATTCATACCCATTTTTGCTTCTAAAAATTCTATCCTTAAATTTTCACCAAAATAAGCAAGAACCATTTTTAATGCAGTTGGACCGCAATTCAATGGATTTGTTTGCTTAAAAAATGGAACTTTTAATATCATAATAAATTCTGGTGCATGTATAATATATTAAATTTGC
>CAYNRH010000034.1:0-6331 GCA_964399605.1 uncultured archaeon
TTCGAACCCTCGACACCCGGCTTTCTTTGCTTTCATCTTCCTTCGGAAATCAATTCTTTTAAGCGTTAACTTAAAAGGCCGGTGCTCTACCAGACTGAGCTATGGGCCCATGGCGCCTCGGCCGGGATCTTCACGAAATTCTAACAATAGCAAATCGAAGATTTGCAAGTTCTTTCCTATTGCCCTTTCTTTTGAAGAAAGGCAATTTTGAACCCGGGTCACGGCCTCGACAGGGCCGTATGCTAAGCCACTACACCACCAAGGCATAGACATCTCTATTTAATTAATTTTAAAGTATTTAAATAGATATTACTAATTCTAATTTTTTAAAATGTTGTATCAATAAGCTATCTACCTCGGTAAATATGAAACACTAGCAGCGTCCTAAACTTCCCGTCTTTTCGACAGTACAATTTAGATCGCTGAAGGGCTTAACTTCTGTGTTCGAGATGGGAACAGGTGTTTCCCCTTCGCTTTGGCCGCTAGTGACTACTATTAAGTATAATAACCTTTATAAAGCTTTCGGTGAAACTTTTCTATCTCTTACGTTTAAGTGCTGGTTTACGGAGAAGATTATGAGTTTTTGGAGTGGTCCCCGGACCGTGATACTCGTTCTCCCATTTGGGAAGTACAGGGACCTTTTTTGAAAAGGGACCTGTTTCGAACACGGGACCTGTCGGTTTCAGCTTTGCGAACGATTGCTATGCAACCAATACTTTTAGTAAAGGTCTACAGCCGACCGCTCAAACTCATCTATGTAGACGTCTAGCCGCTGAGCTATCCGGGGGATATTTCACCTTAAGAGATTTAAAGAATAAAAATATATAAAACTATTCTTCTTCCTTTATTCTTAACTCGTTTGAATTAACACTTATTGTCCTATCTTTAGTTTTTCCAATTAGTTTAACTCTCGGCAATCTTATGTAATCTAATGTTCCTATTAAAGTTTCAAATTTGTATGTTAGTATTATGTCTTCATGTTTCTCCAATCTACCCAATTTCCATATCAATTTAGTCCCATCTTTGGTTTTTTTAATTATTGGCTTTTTTGTTTTAAAATCTTTTATCAATCTTGCTATGGATGGGATAACATCTTCTATTACGACATCCTTTAGTTTCTCCCCGACATTTTTTATTTCTATTGCAACCATAACTTCTTTTTTGTCGTCTTCAAGTGCTTTTATGTTTATTGCACTCTTCCTTACCTTTGGGGTTCTGGTTATCTTGAATGTCAGGTAGCCACCATATATAATTAATCCAGCAAGAAGTATCAATGGCCAATAATGTATCTGGTATGATACGGCTCTGCTTTCATTCACGTCCAACGTAATCGGCCATAAAAGAACAACATAATCCCCTGCATCTTCTTTTGATGGTGTTATTGAGGATGTTAGGAACACATCCCACGGTTTTTTTATTTTCAATTCTATGTTTTCAGTCTTTTTGACGTTTCCAACATTTGTTATCAATATCTTTCCAAATTCTCCTATTGGTGTCCAAGTTGATTTGTATTCTTTTTCTACCTTTTCAACAGTTTCCAGCGATATTTTTTTGCTTTCCTTGGAAAGGACATCATCGCCTCTCATAAGGTATGCAGTTATTATGTATTCCCCAGGGCTCATTGTGTTATCTGTTTTAAACTCTTGCTCAAATGTTTTTTTCATGCCCATTTCCAATGAGAATTTTTCATCTTTCTTATAAACAACTTCATTATCGTGGGTGATTTCGTAGTGCAGTTTCAATTCCTGAAAATCTCTTGTTCCAAGATTTACAACACTTTCTGTTGATTTTATAATATCATTAGGTGAGAAAGAATCTTTATTAGTTTTAATATCTTCTATTGCTGCTTTATATTTTTCCTCAATAAACACAAAGATGTTTTTTTCAACATTTGTTTTGGGGTCTGTTAGTGAATAAACAAATATTGGGAATGTGTATATGCCAGATTTTGTTTTTTCTGGGAAGTTTATATTGAAGCTTATGGTTTCACTCTTGCCTGGGTATAATGTTATATAAGATTTGTCAAAATAAACCCAATTCCTATATGGTCCCATAACGCTTATTCCAAAAGTTTCCTTTTTTCCCAAGTCATTTGTTATTTTCACTATGAAGTTTCCTGGTGTCAGATAGATTTTGTCAGCTTCTATGTTTATGCTTACCTGTGCTAAGGCATAAGAAGAAAATATGGATGTTAAAAACACACCCAAAATCAAGACTATGAGCAAATTCTTATTCACTTACACACCCAAGTAAAAGATTAATTTTTTTATATATAAAACTTATCTTCTGAACTTGGTAGCATAATCTATCAGGTCAACATGTGTTAAGAACAAGCTCCTACAGCAATATCTCTTTAATCCAAGATTGTCCAAAACTTTCTGCGGATTTTTTCCTTTTTCAATTTCCTTTTTATATTCTTCCCAAAGGTGTGCAACAGGTTTTCCACATGTCATACATCTTACAGGTATAATCATAATATCACCTCTTACTTCTCTGTTTATGTCTTCTCGGTCCAGCAGAAGATCTGGACGGTTTATGTGGTTCATTTCTCCTGGGGTCGCTAACTAAGATGTTCTTGTCATATTCTTCCATAATTTTCTCAATCTTTTTACCACCGATTTTTATAAGCCCTCTGCCTATTGCCTGCCTTGATGCTTCGGCTTGGCTGATTCTTCCTCCTCCTCTAACAGTTACATTAATATCAATATTATTTGATATGTCTCCAGCTATAATCAGTGGCTCTTCTATCATCATTCTTACCATTTCAGGTTTTATTGTGTTCAATGGTCTTCTATTTATTTTGACCAGGCCAGTGCCTTTTTTTACAAATGCTTTTGCCACAGACTCTTTCCTTTTTCCTATTGTTTGAACGATTTTTTCTTTACTCATACTTATAAGCCTCTAAGTTTATCTGAAATTTTTTTAAGGGTTAAATATTTACATTCAATTTCGTTTTTTTCCTTTGTAATTTTTTCGCCTTTTAAATTATTTGGATTTCCAACATATATCTTAAGTCTTTTGAATGCTTCTCTTCCTCTTGGTTTTTTGTATGGCAACATTCCCCTTATAGACCTTCTCAATATACCGTTTGGCGTCTTTGGATAATATGGTCCGTGATGGGGGTCACCCATTTTTTTCTTTCTCATGAAATTTTCTTCTATGTCTTTTGGATTGCCTGTTATAATTGCCATTTCTGCATTGATAATTGTTATTTCTTCACCATTCAGAAGTTTTTTGGCAACTTCTGATGATAATCTCCCTAGGACTTGATTTGACGCATCTACAATCATTAAATCACCCAAATATTTTTACATTGCTTCCCTTTGGATTTTCTTTTAAAAGTTCTTCCATCTCAAGGCATTTTCCTTTTGCGCTTATTATTTTCCTTTTTGCCTCGCTTGAAAAATTAATTGCACTCACGGTAATCTTTTTATCCAAATCCCCATATCCAAGAACCTTACCAGGAACAACTATAATATCGCCGTTTTTTCCATACCTGTTTATCTTGGCTATGTTAACTATTGCATAGTTTCTTCTCGGCTTTGATAGCCTTTCAGATAGGTCTTTCCATATTTTCTCTTTTCTGTCTGATAGTTTTTTTATCAGTTCCAATATTTTTGGATTTGTTTTCTTTTTCATTTTTTCACCTGTTTATTTTTTGGTGGAAAAATATGAAAATTTGTTTTCAACCATTTTTTCACCTTTTATTGATGGTGCGGGAGGCCAGATATTCACATGACATAAATCCTATGTCAGCTCTTTCTTTTGATTTGCGACTAAGGTCGCAAATTTTGGGACGATGCCCCAAAATGAAAAGAAAGATTGTCTCGAACTGGCGAAGGCACTAAGCCACTAGGTTTCTCCTTAGCACCTGAACTTAGCCATCCTAAGCTTGACCATGATTCTAGCCCCTTTGACCATTCCCAAAACCTTTCCATAGACGCTTTTGCGCGCGCAGCGGAAAAGGTTTTCTTGGGTACTCCCGCATCATAATAACTTTATGAGACTTTTTGATTTATTGTCCAGGATTTCACACGCTTTGAGCACTATTTCCTTGGGGCTCAACCCAGATACGGTTTCTACGTCAAATATGAACTTACTTTCATTTCCGGATATTTTTATAGCATCTTTGTCTCCGCATGCCTCTGCACACGCATTGCAAAGATTGCATTCTTCTATATTTTGTATTATTATTTTTCCATTCTTTTCCTTTAATATATTTTTTGGGCATGCTTTTATACATGCTCCGCAGTTGTCGCATTTTTTTGCGTTTATTTCTATTGATGGATAAAGTTTGTAAGATGTTATTGCAGCTTTCCATTTTATATGCTCTTTACCAACACCCAGAATAGCTATTGCTTCAAAGGACAATTTTTGGCCCTTTTCTAATTTGACTATCGGAATATTATCAAAGACAGGCTTAACTTCTTTGGCTGAACTTTTCAGGTCTCCGCTGTAAACAGTGCATGGCCCTTCTTTATTCAGTTCAAACACAACCTGGCAGTTTGGGCACCCCTCTCCTTCACAACTACACTCTTCCATAAAGTTTATTATTGTTGGATCAAATTTGAGAGGTATCAATCCTAATCTATGTGCAATTACTTCATCAAAAAGTACTGAAGTATTTTCTCTAAAGTAAACATCCTCTATAGCCAATGTTGGAACTTCAACCATCATTATTCTTCTCAGTGCGTTTGCCATCGGAGTGGATATACCATCAACTATGAATCTTATTTCATCCTTATTTTTGTCTAAAAATTTAATTTTCATTAATACACCTCACAATCTTCTACCTCTTCTACCACCTTTTTTTCTCGTGGTATCATGGGGTATTGGTGTGGTATCTTCTATTTCTCCTATTCTCAATCCAGATCTAACCAGTGATCTTATTGCTGGTTGAGCTCCTCTGCTCGGGCTTTTAGATTTGTGACCACCTGGTCCCCTTACTCGAACATTAACTTTTGTTATACCTTTATTTATTGCTTCTTCTGCAGCTCTTCTTGCTGCAATCATAGCAGGAAACGGGTTGCCTTTTTCTCTATCATTTTTTGTTATCATTCCACCTGAGATTCTTGCTATAGTTTCGGCTCCAGTTATATCAGTTATGTGTATTATAGTGTTATTTTTTGAAGAGTATATGTTGACTATTCCTATTTTCTCTTCACTCATTTTTTACCACCCATTTCTAATGATATTTTATTTTCAAGCTTTTTTGGGACAAGGAAAGACGGCCATTTTATTTTTGTTTCACCGACCTTTATGTGACCATGAACAATAAATTGCCTTGATTGTTTCAAAGTTGTTGTAATGTTCTTTTTAAATACAATTGTTTGAAGTCTTCTTTCAAGAATATTTTCTAATCCCAGACTCAAAACATCGTCTAGAGATGCATTTTTTTCAACTAAACCAAGTTTATTCATTCTCTCAATAAGTTCTTTTTTCTTCTTTTCATCCATATTTGCAGCGAGTTTTCTTGCCTGCCTTCTAAAATTTCTCAAAATACTCTCAGCTTTGTATATCTCTCTCTTTCTTCTTAGTCCATATTTTTTCAATATTTCTGCCTCTTCTGATATCCTTTTTTTATCCCATGGTCTAAATGGCTTTTCATATTTTCTTTTTTGTTTTTTTGGGTCTCCCATAACATCACCGATTCTAATTATCTCCCAGCCTTCTTCTTAACAACTCCAACAGTTGATGATTTTCTGAAGCTTGATTTGGTTCTTTGTCCCCTGACAGGCAGTCCTTTTCTATGTCTCATACCACGGTAGGAACCTAATTTTTCCATGGCTGTGATTACCTGCCTTGTTTCTATCTGAAGTTCGGCTCCTGTAAGATGTTTGTCTTCACCTGTTTGCGGGTGTTTTCTGAAATTAAATAAATAAGAAGGAATATCATATTTCTCAGGGTTTTTAATGACTTCCTCCAGCCTTTTTATTTCACTGTCTTCAAGTTTTCCAGTTATTTTATTTGGGTCTATTTTGGCCTTTTCACAAAAAACTTTTGACATAGTGAAACTTATGCCTTTTAATTTTTTGAGGGAGTCTCTTATTTTCTTTCTTCCATTTAAGTCTGTAGAGAAAATTCTAACTATCTCTCTTACTTCTTCCTTCTTTTCTTTTTTTTCTGTCATTTTTTCACCTTTTTGAAAAAATATGAAAATTCATTTTCTGTCATTTTTTCACCTTTTTGAAAAAATATGAAAATTCATTTTCTGTCATTTTTTCACGACCTTGAAACCAATGTTTCAAGTTTTGGTAGAGTGAAAATCAAAGATTTTCAAAATGGCGCTGGGAGAGGGATACTCCCCAACCCTCTAAAAATGGCAAATCGG
>CAYNRH010000035.1:0-3917 GCA_964399605.1 uncultured archaeon
TCTTCACTCACCTCTTCTCTTTATGAGAGTTGGCGTATTGTTTTCAGGTGGAAAGGACTCTTGTTTAGCGCTTAAGAAAGTGATGGAAAAGGAAGAAGCTGTCTGCTTAATCACTGTAATATCTGAGAATAAGGAAAGTTTCATGTTTCACACGCCCAACATCCATCTTACAGAAATGCAGGCGGAAGCCATTGGATTGCCGCTTGTTTCTATAGAAAGTAAAGGTTTGAAAGAAGAGGAGCTTGGTGACCTGAAAGAAGTTATTGCCATGGCAAAAGAAGTTTTTGGAATAGAAGGCGTGGCCACAGGAACAATAGAGTCTGTTTATCAGGCAACCAGAATACAGAAGATTTGTGACGAGCTTGGTTTGTGGTGCTTTAATCCACTATGGCAAAAAAATCAGGTGGAAATTCTAAAGGAAGTGGTTAAAGAAGGGTTTGATGCTGTAATAACAGGTGTTTTTGCTGAACCATTTGATTCCAAATGGCTGGGAAGAAAAATTGATGAGAGAGTTGCAGAGGAGCTTGAAAAAATGGGGGAAGAATATTTCATAAATCCCTCGGGTGAAGGCGGGGAAATAGAAACCACGGTTTTGGATGCACCTTTCTTCAAGAAAAGGATAAAAATTGAAAAGTCAGAAAAAGAGGAAACCAAAGACTCTGGTGTCCTGAACATAGAAAAAGCTGTATTGGTGAAAAAATGATTTTGATAGTTGATTTGTGCTATAAGAAAAACTCGCTGAGCCAGAATGAATTCGTTCTACCAATAGCATCAATAGTTAAAAAAGCTGGAGAAGATTTTGAAATAAGGCATTACAGAGAAATAAGAGAAAAGGATCTGGAAAAATGCGAAAAGGTAATATTGTGCGGAACTGCACTAAAAGACAATGGGTATTTGAAAAATATGGATAAGCTCCAATGGATGAAAAACTTTGAAAAACCAGTTCTTGGAATATGCGCTGGAATGCAGGTGGTTGGTTTGGTTTTCGGGGCTGAACTGGAAAAGAAAAAGGAAATTGGAATGACTGAAATAAAAATAAAGAAAAAAAACAAGCTTTTTTCATCTGATTTGAATGTTTACGAACTGCATGGGTTCTCTTTGAAAAATTTAGAAAACTTTGAGGTACTTGCAGAATCTGAGAAATGTATTCAGACAATAAAACACAAACAAAAAGAAATTTATGGCATAATGTTTCATCCTGAAGTCAGGCAAAGGCAAGTTGTGGAGAATTTTCTTATTTGATTTTTAATCTTTTTTGAATAGTATCGCTTGTTAATTCCCTCAGTGCATCTGTGGCTATCCACTTCACACTTGAATCTATTTTTTGAATTTCTCTGGCAACCTGAATTGCCTTCCTGTTTAGATTTTTGTTTCTTTTTCCTATCTGTCGCAGCGCCCAGTTAACTGCCTTCTTGACGAAATTTCTCTCATCTGTTGAGTACTTTTTAATCAAATGGAAAAACTGTTCAAATTTTTTGTCTTCTGCTTTCTTGTCTTTCATTGCAAGAACTGCTATCATGGCAAATCCGGCGCGCCTCTCAAACTCTTCTTTTCGTGAGCACCACTCCTTGGCTTTTTTGTATATGAAAGGCACCTGCCAAAACAGGTTCATACAACACTGGTCGCAGACATCCCATGAATCGAAATCCTTTATCCATTTGTCCATTTGTTTTTCTGTGGTTTTTTCAGGTTCATCAACCATGCTTGCAAGTATACGTGCCTCATGTATACCAGAAGACCAGAGTTTTTGAGCCATTTTATGATTCCTTCCTATTTCTTTGGCCAGCTTTCTCAGGTCAGGAGTTGATACGCCTAAAGCGCTTTCTGAATTGATTCCAAAACGGGCCATGCCCTCAACATTTTTTGGGCTGGAGAGAGATTTTAACTTTTGCATAACTTCCCGAAATTCCATTGGCTATCACATCAAAAACAAAACTCTTGCCAAACCTATCAGCGCCAGTGGAGTTGCAACAAACCAGAAGAATTTTAAGCTCCTGTCTATAGTCATCCTTGCGAAGAGAACCCTTATCAGCGCCAAAAATATTATCACAAAAAAGTCCTTGACCAAAACTGCGAGGAATGAGCCGCCGCCCAAAAACAGGATTGATATTAAAGATGACAAGACAAAAATCTTGAAAGCATACGCCAGTTCAAACAAGCCAAGGCGCCATCCCGAAAGTTCCGTGAAAACCCCGGCAACCAACTCCTGTTCTGCATCTGGTATATGAAATGGTGGGAGGGCAAGCTCGCCCTGGACCGCAATCAAAAACGCAACAAAGGCAAATGGATAAACATAAAACCAGGAAGAAGCAATGGATAATAATTTTAAAGTTGGAACTAAAAGCGATATGATAAATGGCAGTTCAAAGCCAAATGCCTGAACCAATTCCCTGCTGCCGCCAACCCCGCCGTATGGATTGCCTGATGCAAATCCTGCTATGATGTATCCTGCAACCCCTGCAAAAAGCAGATATATCACCCATATTACGGAACCATAAAAGTCAAAGTGTAAACCGATGGGCAAAAGAAAAAGAACCGAGATATATGCTGCCAGAGAAATTATTGGGCCAAGATTTGTCCACGGGCTTTCCCTCTTTGACACAATGTTCTCCTTGGAGAGCAGCTTTATGAAATCCAGAATTGGCTGCCAGATTGGAGGGCCTATCCTGTTCTGAAATCTTGCGGCAAGCTTCCTGATTATTCCCATGAACAAAAATCCAAAAAATCCTGCAACGAGAATTTTCGTGACTATCAAAAAGAAATCAATAATTGCCATGCCTTAAATCATCTCCAGAAACTATTTTCTTATTACCTGTTTTCAAATCCAAAATAGTCATCCTGTCAGTACAGGATAAGCAGGGATCTATTGACATTATCGCTATAGGAACGTCTGCAATTTGAAGTCCGGTTAAAAGCTTTTCCATTGCTGTCATGGTTGCATAGGTGGGCGTCCTTATTTTCACCCTTTCAGGAAAAGTTTTTCCCTTGGAAGTTCTTATGTAGTAAACCAATTCGCCCCTTGGCGCCTCCACCCTGCTGACAACTTCTTTATCCTGAATACCGCCAAGATTTACTGGAATTCTTATTTTTCCTGAAGGCATCTTTTCAATCAGCTGGTCTATCATCTTTAAACTTTCATAAACTTCCTCCAGCCTTATATTAATCCTGGATAGAATATCTCCCCTGTTTTTTGTGATAACCTTGAATTTGATATCATCATAAGAAAAGTATGGCTCGTCTCTTCTCATATCCATACTGACTCCGGACGCCCTTGCATTAGGCCCGACAACACCGAGTTCTATAACATCTTTGTGGGTTAAAACAGCCTTCCCCTTAGTTCTCTTCACAATGGATTTTTCTGAATTGAAAGCCTTTTCATGATATTTTATTCTCTTCTTGAGAATCTCCAGCTTCTCTCTCATCTTTGGATTCACCTTAAAGTCTCTTCTCACGCCACCAAAAGTGTTTATAACATAATGAACCCTGTTGCCTGTTATCTCTTCCAGGAGTTCCATGCAATATTCCCTGTCCTTGAAAATAATCTGGAACAGAGTGTCATATCCCAGCTCGTATGCAGTCATTGCCAGGAAGAGCATGTGTGAATGAATTCTTGACAGCTCAAAAACCAAAGTCCTTATGTAGTTGGCTCTCTCCGGAGCCTTTATACCCAGAACATCTTCAACTCCCTTGACAAAGCAGGAACTATGGCTATGTCCGCAGAGTCCACACACCCTCTCAGCAAGATAAATATCCTTTAAAACATCCCTTTGCTGAAAAGCCTTCTCAATTCCACGATGATTATAGCCCAGAGACATGTCTATTCCTTTTACCTCTTCCCCTTCAACTTTTAAAGTAAAGTGCACAGGTTCTGGAAGGGCGGGATGCTGCGGACCAAATGGAACTCTCATGCAGTGCAT
>CAYNRH010000035.1:4017-5833 GCA_964399605.1 uncultured archaeon
CATATCAATCCTTCCTCAACGGGTGGTTTATTTCTTCTGGCAGGAAAAGTTTTTTCAGGTTCGGGTGGCCTTTGATTTTTATACCAAGCATTTCTGCAAGCTCCCTTTCAAAAAGATTTGCTGATGGAAAAATTCCTGTTATAGAATCTATGGCGTTTGATTTTTTTGATACAAGCGCTTTAAGGTTCAGAAGTTCATGCCCGAACTCTAAGTGATATATCACTTCTATTTCCTTCCCATTATCATAACCGCTGATAGATGAAACTCTTCTCACACCAAAGCCGTGCTTGAGTTCTTCCATAATTTTAAGTAAGTCTTTCTTTTGAATTTTCATCCATATCCTGTTCTCTTCTTTTTTGTAAATTTCGCCGAGCTTTTCCAACTCTTTTGAAATAATCATTTTTTCCCACCTAAAATATCTATGGCCTTTAGCACACCGTCTATGATAGATTCTGGTTTGGGAGGGCAGCCTGAAACATAAACATCCACAGGTATTACTTTATCCAATGGTCCCTCTATCCCGTAATTGCCTTGAAACACTCCAAGACCGCAGGCGCATGCCCCTACTGCTATTACCACCTTTGGCTCCGGCATCTGCTCATAAATCCTCTTTAAACTTTTAGCAGATTTTTTATTTATAACACCGTCAACTATGAGTATATCCGCATGCCTTGGGGAACCTTTCATCTGAGCACCAAATCTCTCTATATCATATCTGGGTGTCAAAGCAGCAAAAGTTTCAATGACGCAACCATTGCACCCAGAACATGAAAAATGCAAAATCCATGGGCTTTTTTTCCTTGAATATTCCTTTAAACCCATAACACCACCATCAGAATTATAACAAAAACCAGCCCTAAAACAATCCAGTAAAGGTATTCACTGATATCGCCGGAATGCTTTTCCCTCAGTTTTTTCAAGCCAAAAACCTGAAGTATTGTCTGGTAAAAAGAATCCGATTTCGGCAGATACTCCTTATCAAATTTCTCACCGCAAAGGTACATTTCAGTCTTTCTCTTTTTCACAACATCACCCAGTTGTCTCCCATTTATTGTCTTCTTTCTCAGCCACAGCTTCAACTCCGGGACAATCTTCCGAATACACCTTAATTTTTGTGATTGTTCCCTGCGGTGCACCATCTGAAACTATCGTCACTTTAGTGCCTCTTAGTATTGAACTGGGCATAGCGTTGTAAGTATAAACACCTGTTTCATTGTAGGCAACTATTTTCAGCTTGGACAAATCTGTTTGGCCAATGTTTTCGATATCTATAGAGATGTTATCATTTAATTCAATATACCAATATATTGCTTCCTCATAAATTCTAGCATATATCCCATCATCCTGAACATTAGTATACCATTTATTATAACTATCTCCTCTATAGGCAGCGTAGGTATTCCAATTCTCGTCGTAGAGTGTATCGTTGCCCTCATCAGAAAAAGCAATAATAGAACTGTGTGTGAATAATACAGTATTTCCTATGGTAATCCAATTGCTCCCATTATAACACTGTGGATAAGAAGAAACAGATGAAGAAGCAAGGGAATACATCCTTAAAATCAATTTATTGGGATCCGTGTTCCAGCAATTCTCGGGTAAAGTTATATTATATGAAGAAATATTTCCGTGTTTAACTTTCCACTTACTTAAACTATATGCATCATTTGGTTTTGTATAATTCATATAGAAGTAATAATCAACTACTGAAGTACTGTTTGCATCTTCTTGGTAAAAGAATTGTGGAGATTTTCCAATTGATATACTATCTTCATCAATGAATAACTGTGCACCCCCGCAGGTAACTGACTTTTCT
>CAYNRH010000036.1:0-5104 GCA_964399605.1 uncultured archaeon
AAATAATCTTTCAACTTGGTTAGTGCAATTCTTCTCATGCTGATTTGGTTTTTTTCGTGGCTGGTCATCTCGCCGAAGGTTTTTGAAAATCCGTCCGGCTGGAATATTGGGTCCCATCCAAAGCCGGTGCCTCTTGGTGAAACTATTTTGCCGGTGATTTTGCCTTCAAAGAAATGAATTTCTCCGCCTTTTGCGTATCCTATTATTGTCTTGGCTTCCGCCCTGTTGTCTCCAAGTTTCTCAGTGATTTTGTATAGGCCTTCGTTGCCTATTGTTTTCAAGAACCACTTTATCAAAGGTCCGGGCAGGCCTTTAAGGCAATCCAGATGCAGGGATGTGTCCTCAACGAAAAATTCTCCTTTTCTGTGCCTCAAAGCCTCAAGAAGTTTTGCCTTTATGATTTTCCTTGCATCAATTTCCTGTATCTCAGGCAGGTCTATATCCAGCTGTTCAACATTTCCCAGAATGGATTTAACTTCTTCAAACTTGCTTTTGTTGCCTGTTATGAAGTAAAGAGTCATAAACTCACTTTAATGTATATATGATGTTTATCGTTAAAATTTAAGTATTTTAAAAACGAATTTAACTTTATGGAATGGAAAAAATTTGATAAGGGAGTGTTTCTCGTTAATGTATTGGGAATTATTTATGACCCGAAATCAAGAAAAATACTCATAGGAAAGAGAGAAAACGATCCGTACATAAAAGAATTATCATGGGTCTTTCCCGGTGGAAGACCTGAATATAAGGAAGATTTAGAATTTTACCTGAAGAAGCAAATCAAAATAAAAACTGGCTTAGATGTTGATGTGAAAAAAGTTGTTTTTGCAAAAACTTATCCCGAGAAAAGAGAGTTTTTATCGATATACTATCTTTGTGAGGTTGTTGGTGGCGAGGAAAAACCCGAAGAAAAATTAGTGGAATTAAAGTGGATTGAGCCTACGGAAGTAAAAAAATACTTTACAACTTCCTTGCATCCAAAGCTTTTAAAATATTTGAAGACCTTGGAGTAATCAGGGAAAATATTTGTTCAATTTTATCTTCGCAGAATTTCTGGAAATTGCATCTATGATATCAAGTATTATTAGATGTGGTTTCTCGTGGAAGAATGCCAAGAAGAAAAAAGTTAAGAAAAAACTTAAAAATACAGTGATCGGTGCTTTTGCTATGATTGTACTTTTTTATTTTGTTTATGCACTTGCACCATTTGGAGATAATCTCATCTTGGCTGGAAGTGCTTTTATTTTAGTGCTGGTTTTTGTGATATATGCTTCTGTGAAAACAAAATAAAAAACAATTACTCATCTTTGAAGAGCTCAACATACTTCTTCATGTCATTTAAAAAATATTCTGGGTTTGATTCAAGCATTTTAATTAATTCTTCTTTAGAAAACCATTTCACCCTATCAACTTCTTCCTTCTGAATCCTGAACTCGCTTATTTTTTTATCAATTGTGAGAATAAACCATTGGCAGAAAAAATTATGTTTGCCATAGGTTCTCACCTTTGGGCCCTTAACTGGTTTAATGCCTTTCAATCCAAGTTCTTCCTCAGCCTCTCTGACTATATTTTCTTCATAAGATTCTCCATTTCCCACTGTTCCAGCAACAGAAGGTCCCCATTTACCAGGATCATTCTTTTTAGTTAACGCTCTTTTTGCCAACAATACATCTCCCCTGGAATTTTTAATCCATAATGCTGACACTCTGTATATATCATCCGGTTTAATTTTTCCTCTTTCTTTGTAACCGATTGTATTATCATTCTCGTCGACAACAGTTATCTCTTCCATTTATTCACTTCTCCTTTGCTTTGAACAACAGCCAGTCTTTCTCCCCGGCTTTTTTGAATTTCAGAATCGTGTAACGCCCCTTAAGTTTTTTTCCATGGAGAATAAAAACAATTTTGTAATCTTTCCTGCTCTCTATCTCATATTCTCCGGAATCCCAAATCTCAACTTTTCCTGCACCGTAAAGACCTTCGGGAATCTCTCCCTCAAAATCTATGTAACCCAGGTCATGGTCTTCAACTTGCACAGCCAGATGCTTAACTCCTTCCTCAGTGGGAATTCCCTTGGGAACAGCCCAGCTCTTCAGAACCCCGTCCATCTCTAAACGAAGGTCGTAATGGAGATGAGAGGCGTAGTGTTTTTGAACAACGAATCGTGGCATAACTAACACAAATAAAAATTAGAAAAAGAAGAATAAAAAATTAGCTATTTTTATAGGGGACTCCTGTTTTAGCTTCATAAGCTTTAACAAGCTCTCCATATCTGCCATTAGCCATCAACTGTTCCGTAGTGCCGTCTTTATTCGCACCGTCTAAATAACCTTTAATCTCATCTGGAGCCATACACCCCGCTGGTACTTCATATCCTGGCGTACATTCTACTCCAATATTTCTTTTTAAAAATCTTCCAAACATTATTGTCACCACTATATAGTTAGTAAAACTATTATATAAAGTTATCATTTCCCAGTTTTTTCCCTTTTTAACTCGGTGAAACCGATCAACTTAACCTTCATTTTTTTCAATCTTTCCTTAAATCCTGGTTTCATCATCAAAGCAAGAGTTCTCGCTCTCTGCCACTGGTATTCTGTAACCTTGAGGAGCTCTAAGTCAACAAAACCAGGCATTGCAACTATTTCTGTTGTGCCCTCAGGAAGCTTTTTTATGAAAACATCTATTACATCCATGTCTATATTTAAGCCCTCGTAAAAATCAATTGGAGCAAGATTATCAGGCATGATCACCCCAGCCCTTTTTAATTCAACCTCAGCGGCATAATTGGGCCTGAAGTTCCAGTAAGGTATTCTTACAGGAATTTTATATTTTACTGCAATCTTTTTAAAGACTGACAGAACCTTTGGGTCTCCGTGCTCGCACTTATGGGAATCAAGATGTGTGGGCAACTTACCAAAAGTTCTTCTGAATAGCTTGAATTGTGCCATTATTTCCCTTTCAACTTCCCCTGCATCTGCCTTATCAAAAAGGGAAAAATCCCACCTGCTCAAATTCGGCCTGTGAAAAACTTTGCCATTACACAAGCTTTTAACTTTATTTACTGGAGAAACAGGAGAATATGAGGTCAAATTTACATGAAGACCTACAGGCATTTTATTCTTTTTTACAATGTTGACTGCATCTCTAACGGCAGGCCCATTCATGAGTATGGACGTGTCTGTAACAACTCCGTTCTTATAGGCAAGTAAAATCCCTTCATTAACTCCTTCTGACATTCCTAAATCATCTGCGCATATAATCAACTTCCGCATGGAAAATACCTCTTTCTGGTTTATACCTGTTTACAACACCCTTCCAGTTCACTGGTGTAAGTCTGTTATCTTTCAGGACCCTGCTCAGCCTTGGGTCCAAAAGTGCTATCAGGTCTTTCACCCTCTGCCAGTTCAAAGAGCTTGAGAAAAGCAAATCCTTATCCATAAAACCAATGTGACATATAACTTCAATGGTACCCTTTGGCATCCTATCAATTACTTTAAGGAACTCGTCCATGAGTGGAACAGGACTCTCTCTCAGGTCATCATTGAATATATTCATAAATATGGCATTGGTGGTCTTTATCCTGCTCCTTTTAAGCAATGTTTCAGCGGCATAGTTGGATATTATACCATTCTTAGAGCTCATCCATATCGGCAATCTCACGGGTATCTTATATTCCTTTGCTATCTCCATAACTGTATCAAGTATCTTTGGGTCCCCATGGATGCCGTGATGGGAGCTTATGTGAGTTGGCCTTTTGCCGACAATTTCTTTGAAATAGTCAAATTGCGCATATATCTCTTTTTCTATCTCTGATTTTTTCGCCATGGTTAAAAATTCGTATACATCGTCAACTGTTTTTATTTTTTTGAAATTACCTTTTTTATCTATTAAAGAGCTTATGTTGTATTTGGAGATTGGCTTAAACTTAGTGAGGTTGAGATGAATACCTATATTATATTTCTTTCCACTTATGAGACTCAAGGCGTGCTCAATTTCAGGGGCGTTAACAGCCATAGAGATTTCTGACACTGGACCATGGTCGTATCCAAGAACTATCCCTTCGTTCACTCCCTTTGTCCAGCCGAAGTCATCGGCAGTGAAAATTATATTTTTCATATAAGCCCTCCAACAATTATTACAATATACCCGATTATTAAACCTAAAATACCACCAACCAGCAAATCCGTAGCATGATGTCTTTTGAGGTAATATCTGGAAAAGCAAATGAGCGTTGCCGTAATCCACAACAAAATTTTAGCCAAGAAAGGCAAACCCTGAGCCAGCACTATTGCAATAATTCCTGCCCTTGCTGCATGAATGCTTGGAAAGGATGACTCGTCCAGCCTTTCATAAAGGTTTTTGAATTTTCTCCTGGTTCTTCCCGGCCTTGCCCTAAAATAAAAAAATCTTATACCAAAAATTACAATCTGAGACAGAACAACAGCCAATAAAAATTCCAAGGCAATTGTCATCTTGTCAAGAGCCAAAAGGAATAAAAATATCAATCCAATTACGGATAAGCCACCAAAAGAAGTCATATCCCTCATCCAGATATCCATCAGACTCATCTTGTCCACCTCCTCAAACTACTTTTGTATCTGTTAAATAAAAAGTCTTGTGCCTTCCTTAGAGTATTTTTTGAATTTTCAAAATTAAGTTTGTCCATAGCCTCTTCAAATGGGAGCCATTCATAGCCAATATGCTCCTCTGAGATTTTAACTTCGCCTGTTTTTGCCTCTGCCAAAAAGAAAATAACCTTTTTGTTGACAACTTCCCCTTCCCTTCTGTAAAACCAGGAGACAACTTCCCTGAAATCACCGATGAAATTAACATCCAAGCCAGTTTCTTCCTTTATTTCCCGCTTTGCAGCCTCTTCCTCACTCTCGCCTTCCTCAACATTTCCCCTTGGAAAGTCATAGTAGTCACTCTTGTAGTGGTACTTCAGGAGAAGATAAAGAATTTTACCATCAGAATCCCTTCTGAAGACGACAGCACCTGAAGATTTCTCATGAATCATAAAATCACTTCATTTTTAATTAAAAACTCTTTTACAATCTCGTATATTTTTTCATGTCCTTCAGAGTTTGGATGTAAACCATCC
>CAYNRH010000037.1:0-4677 GCA_964399605.1 uncultured archaeon
AAATTTAGAAAAAACATACCAAATGTCACCATATGGACTGACATTATAGTTGGATTCCCTGGTGAGACGGATAATGACTTCAAAGAGACAATAAAGCTTATAAAAGAGACAAAACCGGACTTTGTTAATGTCAGCAAATTTGGAGTGAGACCAGGAACTGAAGCAGAAAAAATGGAAAAAGTAGATAGTGAGACCATAAAGAAACGCAGCCGTAAATTAAGTGACTTGGTTGACAAAATTTCACTTGAAAAAAACAAAGAATGGATAGGAAAGAAATGTAAAATTCTTGTTACAGTGCGTGGAAAGAAGAAAAACCAGTATATTGGAAGGAATGAATCCTATAAATCTGTCTTGATAGAGACAGAAAAAAACATACTTGGTAAAATTGTCACTGTGAAAGTAACAGGAGCCAGAAAATCATACCTAATCGGAGAAATTATATGAAAAATGGGACAAAATAATAAACTAAATAACAAACTATCCCGATGATTATTGTCCTCTTCCAGTTGTCTCTAAATATTTTAGCCAATAATATCCATATTAGGCATCCAAAAACAATATTGGAATATGGTATATAAAAAGGCAACCACATGTAAACCATATATGAGTAATAAGCCGCGAAATTTGCAATTACCGCAACAATAAACCCCTTTAAGTAGTTCATTTTGTCTCTCATGCTCAGCCGAAGCCCGATTATTATTAATATCGTCTGTATAACCCCGGCAATAAAAATCTCAATCATTCACTATCTCCTCTATCCTGCTTTTCAACCGTTTTGCCACAATTTCCCCGTCTATCCTGCCCCTTACCTCAGACATAACCGGTCCCATAATCTTGTTAAAGGAAACCATACCCTCTTTTTTGATTAAATCCGTATCTAAATGCTTTTCTATTATTTTATCCAGCTCTTCTTGACTTATAGAGCTAAAAGTTCCCATAGAATCCTCAAAACTTTTTGATTTGGATAATCTTTCCAAAATTACAGGAATAGACTCTTTTGGTATTTTATCGATATCTTTGAACATTTTCTTCAATTCTAGGTGATTTATCTTGTCTACACCAACTCCCTGTCTCTTTAAGTCTTTCATAACTGATAAAAGAACATATGCGACCTTGGAATAGTCTGTTTTCGTGCCGTTTACAACCTCTTCAAAGAGAGGCAAGTAATTGGATTTTATCATCTGACCTGCCAGCTCCTCAGAAAGCCCTAATTTAATAAATCTCTTCTTTTTTTCATCAAAGGACTCTGGAATTTCTATATTAAGCAGTTCTTTCGTGACAATTATGGGCTTTACATCTGTCTCCGGGTACATTCTTGCTCCACCCGGGAGAGGCCTCAAATATGATGTTGTATAATCTTCATTAGCCATCCTTGTTTCCTCTGGGACGCCTTCAATTGCTTCTTTAGCCCTTTCCAGAATAGAGAGACATGCCTGATTTGCTGTGTCTCTGTCTTCAACAACTATACCTATCAAGTCATTTTCACCTGCATTTAATGTCTCTCTCAGCTTTAAAAACTCTCTTGTGAGGTTGTATTTGCCTAAATCCTCATCCGAATGAATGAATCCTTTAACTCCATGAGACTTCGCATAGTCAGAAAGCTCTTTGCCAAATGTCTTATCATAGCAAATTTTCTCTTTCAGCAACCCAGCAAAACCATTTAATTTAAAAGCAAAAACGCCCTTTCCCTTTTCCAAAAGTGATGAAATCATATTGTTTTTTGTATTCTTGAATACTGAAGTGACATTAAAAACTTCTGTCACGGAAGCATCTCTTTTTTTCAACTCATCCCTGATTTTTAGGAGTTTCTTCTGTCTCTCTACTTCACCCTCTATAACCTTTTCTATTGCCTTTAATTCCTGAAATCCTTTTATCTCTATTCTGGCGCCATCCTGGATAGAGACATTAATATCCTGCCTTATTGTCCCTATTCCCCTTTGGACTTTTCCTGTCTCTCTGAGCATTGTTCCTATCTTCTCAGCAACTTCCCTGGCATGCTTCGGACTCTTAATATCTGGTGCTGTGCCTATCTCTACCAAAGGAATTCCCAGCCTGTCCAGCCCGTAAACCACTTCATTGTCTCTCTTCTCTATTATCTGTGCTGCTTCCTCTTCAAGGCACACATTTGTCACTCCCACCCTTCCAAGAGATGTCTCTAAGTATCCGTTTAATCCAATAATAGCAGTTCTCTGAAATCCTGCTGTATTTGAACCGTCTATAACAGTTTTTCTCATGAAGTGCATCTCATCCGGTATCTCACAGTGCAACATCTTGGCTATCTGTATTGCCACTTTAAGTGCTTCCTGATTTACATCGTGCGGCGGCTCTTCATCAGCCTCAACAAGACAGGATTCCTCTTGATATCCAAGGTAATGAAATTTTCTCTTTCTAAGAGCTTCAAACAATGCAGCCCTGTCCACTTCTCCCATTTCTCCAGCCACGGGTCTTAACTGCCTCTTTATCTCTATTACGGGCTCTTCTTCTGAAATTCTTGACTTGCAATGGCAAAAAAGCTTATGGGTATCAAGCCTCTGATGAATCTCTATTCCTGCCTTAAAACCAAGATCTGTCATTTATTTCTCCCCTAAGGTTTTTTGAGATAAGCTCTTTTATTTTCTCTTTATCTTTATAATTTCCAAGCAACCAGGAAAGTTTTATATATGCAACCTCTGGAAGCATATCTTCGCCTGGTATGACACCAATTTCCTGCAATCCCCTTCCCGTAGAGTAAACATTCATATTTACCCTTCCATTGATGCACTGTGATGTCATCATAACTATGCCACTTTTGACAAATTTCTTTAAACTCTCTTTTATCCGATGTGGCGCGTGACCCAAGCCGGTCCCTTCCAAAACAAGCCCCTTATATTTCTCTTTTATTAAAAAATCTATGATTTTAGGTTCCATGCTAGGGTATGCCTTGATCAGCGCGACTTTTTCCTCAAACTTGTTTTTTATCTTTAAATCGGATTTTTTGTTCCTCTTTATGTAATCCCTTCTTAAAAACCTTATGTCTCCTTCTGGGAACACCATAGCCCATGGGTTTGAATTTACCGTCCTGAAAGCGTCTCTTCTGCTTGTATGCATCTTTCTTGTCTTGCAGGCAGGATATATCAGGCAGAAATCATCGCTTTCTGTGCCATGCATGCATATTCCAACTTCCCCAAAATCTGATTTAGCTATGAACTGGGCTGCACATATCAGGTTCATTGGTCCATCTGACGACGCCCTATCACTTGACCTTTGTGCACCTACCAAAATAATTGGAACCGGAAGCTTTTCAAATACAAAGGAAAGTGCAGCTGCCGTGTAATGAAGAGTATCTGTTCCATGCGTGACTATAATGCCATCAACACCTTTCTCTATTTCCTTCCTAATCTCCTCAGCCAGTTTTTTATAATCTTTGAATTCCATATCCTCGGAAAGAATTGATTCTATCTGCCTTCCATGAACATTTGCTATTTCTCCTAATTCAGGTACATCCTCTATCAAATCTTCAGCAGTAAACCTTGGAAAAACCCCTCCGGTCTTATAATCAACTCTTGAGGCGATCGTTCCACCCATAGAAAGAATGGAGATTTTTGATTTGCTTAAATCGTGTTTTATTGGCTCTCCTTTTTTTTCTTCGGTTTTTTTATGTTTTGATAACAGTTCCACTCTGGTGTCCTTGGAATACCTTAAACCTATATTATAGCCATTATCAAGCTTTATAACCAAAGAATCCCTGTCACCAAGTTCTATCCTTGGCATCAGGATTCCCTCATATGTTTTTGAGCCTTTTCCTATCCTTATTTTATCTCCTCTCTCTATTCCTTTCTTTTTGAGTATTTTTTTAATTTTTTCTGAATACATTAATCCACCTTTACTTGGAACCAGTCATATTAAAAATGCTTGACACTTGAGTTAAAGTTCCCGCAAAATCCAACGGCTCCTTTTCCGTACAGTCGTACTCATAAATGTATAGTTTACCTTCTTTATCTATTCCATATTTCTCCATAATTTCTCCCGTTGGTGACTTGACATCAACAATGTAATAACCGCTCTTTGGCTCATTGGCATTGAATTCCAGTGCACCGTAAAGGCCTTTATAATCCTTTATCTTCTCTATTGCTTCCTTCTCATTTCTTGGTGGATTGTGAAAGATAAAAACCGGTCCGCTCTCCTTCCATCCACACCTTTCTGGGTCCATACACTCATATTCGTAACAAAATAAATTTCCATATTCATCTATGGCATACTTGCCTACAATTTTTCCCTCTGATGACTTTATGTCTATCTCATAAAAATTTTCCCTTGTCTCCTTAACATCTATGTTACTTAAGTCAGAAAACCCCTTCAGATTTCTCACCTTGCTAAGGGCATCCTGTTCATTTTGCGGAGGAGAATCAAACTTAGATACAACTGTCTTCACCTTCCACGCACACCTTGAGAATATGAAAGACGCATTCTGATAGACCACATTGTATACTGAAACAAAAAACACTATGCTAAAAAGAATTACAGAAATTATTAGCATAATCATTATTCTTCTTTCTCCGATCCTTGTCCTTTTCAAATCTTCTACACTCATAGTAATCATAACTTACTTATTGTTACATTTGATATGTGATTTTCCTCCCCTGTATTTTTTATGATAAGATTGTATGTTCCTTCTCCTATTCTTAAATCGTTTACTAT
>CAYNRH010000038.1:0-3950 GCA_964399605.1 uncultured archaeon
ATGTTAATTAAAATTAAAGTCAAGCCAAATTCAGGGAAATTTAAAATTTCTTTAGAGAGGGATTTAAACGGTCCTTATCTTAGGATATGGCTCAAAAGCCAGCCAGAAAAGGGGAAAGCAAATAAGGAGTTGTTGAAAGAGCTAAAAAAGGTGTTTGGCGAGGCAGAAATTGTTTCTGGAGCGTCTTCCAGGGAAAAGTATATAAAGGTAAGCAACAATATAAAAATAGAAGAGAAATTAAGAAAAAATTGAATCTGGAAAGAATATCATATTCATCAATTCACTTTAAGTTTTTGAATTTTAAGAGAAATGTAAACAAAACAACAATTCTTTCTAGGTTTTAAAAGGAGGTGTTTAAATGAGTAAATTACCACAATCAACTTCAAAATATACTATTTTCGCAAGGTTTTCCTCACACGGCGTTGTTGAAAAACCGGATGTGATAGGAGCAGTCTTTGGGCAAACCGAAGGCCTTTTGGGGCCGGAGATGGATCTCAGGGATTTACAGCGAACCGGTAGAATCGGAAGAATAGAAGTAGAAGTTAAAAGCAACAACGGAAAAACAGAAGGGACAATAGAGATACCATCCTCTTTGGATACAAGCGAGACTGCGCTAATTGCTGCAACACTGGAGACAATTGAAAGAATAGGGCCGTGTGATACTGAAATAAAAGTGGAAAAGGTACAAGATATACGAGCAGTGAAGAGGAAATACGTTGTAGAGAGAGCTAAGGAGATTTTAAAGACTATATTTGAAGAAGGGCTACCAGAAACACAGGAGATAGCAGAAGAAATCAAAGAAGCAGTAAGAACATCAGAAATAACTAAATATAAAGGATTGCCGTCTGGACCAAATATAAACAACTATGATTCAATAATAGTGTGTGAGGGAAGGGCAGATGTAGTTAAATTACTTAAAAACGGAATAAAAAATGTTATAGCAATAGAGGGCTCTTCAGTGCCTCAAACAATCGTAGATTTGACCAAAGAGAAGACAACAACGGTTTTTCTTGATGGAGACAGGGGAGGAGATTTGATATTAAAGGAGATATTTCAGAAGGGGGCAGACATAGATTTTGTTGCAAGAGCTCCAAGGGGCAAAGAAGTAGAGGATTTGACTAAAAAGGAAATATATAAGGCCTTAAGGGAAAAGATACCGTCAGACCAGGTAAATATAGAAAAAAATGGAGTAAAAAACAATATTACAGAAAAAAAGCAAACAGCTGTGAAAAAACACACTCTACCATCCGATAAGGAAAAGAAGTTCAAAGAAACTCTTTTTAATTTAACTGGAACCAGGGCGGCTTATTTGTTTGATAAGAACATGAATATACTTGGAAAACTCCCAGTCAAGGAAATGTTCTCTGCTATGAAGGAAGTTAAGGACATACATGCATTGATATTTGATGGGTCAATAGACCAAAAACTGGTTAATTTTGCATCATCAAAGAACATAAAATACATAGTTGGAATGAAAAGGGACGAAAGGTTGAATATACCACAATCAGTGGAGATAATTATACAAAAGGACCTTGCTTAAGAGACAAGTATCTCATCGTTGACTACGAAACCACAGTCACCACAGAAGATGAGTATATTTCTCCCATCATCTTCCTTCTTTATGTTTTTACTTCCACACTCGGGGCATTTCATAATTAATAAGTAAAGTGTAAATAATTTAAACATTTGTTTGTAAGAACATATTGTTTATAACATAGATTTTAAAAAAGAGGCGACAAGAAATTAAATACAATCTTTCGCCACAAATAAACAGGAGAGTGATATAATGAGTGAAAAAATAGTGCCTGATACATCAATAATAGTTGATGGTAGGTTGTCTAAGTTAATAAATGAAGGCAAGATAAAGGGCGCTGAAATTATAATTCCCGAGATGGTTTTGGATGAACTTCAGGGTCAGGCAAACAGGGGATTAGAGATAGGGTTTAATGGTTTAAACGAGATAAAAAACTTAAGGGATATAGCTGAAAAGAATAAGAATTTTAAAATTTCAGGGGTTGGGAGAAGACCAACAGCAGAAGAGATTAGACTTGCAAAAAAAGGAAGAATAGATGCACTTATACGGGATGTTGCCAAAGAAGAAAATGCGACACTTTACACAGCGGATTTAGTGCAAGCTGAGGTTGCAAAGGCAGATGGGCTTAAAGTTGTTTATATAGAGACAAAGATAGAGGGAAAGCTTACTTTTGAGAAATATCTTGACAAAAACACAATGTCCCTTCATTTCAAGGAAGGCGCCAGACCAATGGCCAAGAGGGGAGAGCCAGGAAAAATAAGACTGGTTGAACTAAGAAAAACCCCATGTACAAAAGAAGAATTGCAAAAAATGGGCGACGATATAGTTTATGTGACCAGGCACAGGAGAGGGCAGTTTGAGATAACAATGAACGGTGCTGAAGTCATACAACTTGGTGAATACAGGATAGCTATAACAAAGCCTCCTTTCTCCAATGGGTATGAGATAACAGTAGTCAGGCCGATTGTAAAACTAAAACTGGAAGATTACAAGCCCTCTAAAAAACTGGTCAAAAGGCTTGAAAAGCAGGCAGAGGGAGTTCTTATATCAGGGCCGCCAGGATCTGGGAAATCAACTTTTGCTGCAAGCATAGCAGAATTTTACCTAAAAATGGGAAAAATTGTTAAGACGCTGGAGTCGCCACGTGATCTTCAGGTGCCTCCAGAGATAAATCAGTATGCTCCTTTAAACGGCAGTATGGTTAATTCTGCTGATGTTTTATTTCTCGTCAGGCCGGATTACACAATATACGACGAAATGAGAAAGACTCAAGATTTTAAAATTTTTGCTGACTTGAGGCTTGCAGGAATAGGAATGATTGGTGTTGTTCATGCAAGCGACCCGATAAACAGCATTCAGAGGTTCATAGGGAGGACAGAACTGGGAATGATACCGCATATAATAGATACAATAATTTTCATAAAATACGGCAAGATAGAAAGCATATATTCTGTCGGGCTTACGGTTAGGGTGCCGACTGGAATGGTTGAGCAGGATCTGGCAAGACCTGTTGTTGAAATAAGGGATTTTGAAAACGGAAAACTGATTTATGAAATATATACATACGGAGAAGAAAACGTTGTTGTTCCAGTTGAGAGTGAAAAAAAAGTGGCTCTGGAGTCACTTGCCAAGGAGAAGATATTTGAGGTTATAAAGAAATATGACAAATCTGCCGGGATAGAATTTATTTCTGGAAATAAGATAAGGGTGAAGGTTGCAAACAAAGTGATACCAAGGCTCATAGGAAAAAACGGCAACAATATAGAAAAGATTGAAAAAAAGCTGGGTGTCAGAGTTGATGTGCAGCCAAAGGTAGAGAGTTTTGGTAAGGAAATCAAATTTGATATTGGTGAGAGCGGAGCCTACATAATATTCTCGTTTGATAAAAACGTAAGGGGGAAAAATGCCAACATTTATTTGGGCGGTGAGTATCTTTTCACGGCCACAGTTGGAAAATCAGGGCAGATAAGAATTTCAAAGGATTCCAACCTTGGAAAAGAATTAATCACTGCCATAACAACAAAAAAAGAAATAAAAGTTTTTGTCTAGGGGAAAACATGTTTGAGTATATGATTCCATTCTTTAGTTTGTTCTTAATATTTATAGAGCTGTTTTAAGCGTCTTGGTTTCTCATATGCACCATCTAAAAAAACACACAGAAAACCTTAAAAAACATATGAAGAAGCTGGATAGGCACACAGAAAAATTAGATAAACATATGATTGAAATGGAAAAGAGATTAAACAGGGTTCTAAAATAAATTTAAATCCACATATATAATCATTATTATGCCCCAGTAGCTCAGCCTGGATAGAGCGACTGCCTCCTAAGCCTTTCGTGAGGCTACCGCCTTCAGTCCTGACGGACAAAAGGCTTAAGCGAAACGGTAAAGTTAGCAGTAGGTCCCGCGTTCGAA
>CAYNRH010000039.1:0-3890 GCA_964399605.1 uncultured archaeon
CTTGGATTTTAATAAGGGACTTCGGCATATTTTTTGTTAAGGGGTAAAGCCGTTTTCCTATTCCCGAAGATAGTATCAATGCTTTCATTATTTCACCATATGTCCTCCAAGATTTTCCTCAAACCTTCTTTGGAAACCCTTCGGGGATTGTTATTCATTCTGTTCGGCGTAAAACTTTCTTTTAACAGCATTTCTAAATCTTTGCGATCAATACCAAAATCTCTCAACCTTGTTTTTTCCAATATATTGTTCAATAAATCGCTAAATTTCTCTTTTGCCCCTGTACCATCTTTAACACCCATAATAGAAAAAATTTCGCTCATCCTTTTCATCACAAAACCCACACCCCTACCATCACTGCAATCTCTCTCACTTACTAATGAATTAAACTCCAAGAACGATGGCATTATTAGAGCGACAGCATGACCATGTGGTACACCAAAATGGGACGTGAGAGGATAAGAAACCGAATGACAAGCTGTGGTTTTTGATATGTTTATTGCTTTTCCGGATAAATGAGCAGCTTTTGCCATGTTAAGCCTAGATATTTGATCTGGATTATTTACTGCTTTCTCAATATTTTCTAGGCCAATTTTTACCGCCTCAATAGCATATTCCCTTGACTCTCTATTTGAGTTTATTGACCAGAAAGATTCTATTCCCTGGCAAATAGCATCAAGTCCTGTAGTGGCAGTAACATACTGCGGAAGAGATTCTGTTAATGAAGGGTCGACTATAGAAATGGTTGGAAGCATCAGGTGCTTATCTGCCAGCGAATATTTTTTCTTCTCAATGTAAATTGTTGCAAAATGTGTAGATTCACTGCCTGTTCCAGCTGTTGTTGGAATTGCAATCAATGGTTTGGCACATTTATCACTATCATTGCATTCCAACTTCTTCCCTTTGATGTATTCCTCAGGTCTATCATTTTGGTATGAAAGGGCATTTATTATCTTTGCTGCATCTATTGCACTCCCTCCACCAACAGCAATAACAATATCTGGATTAAATTTTTGGAATGCTTTTATTCCATTTTCTATAAGCTCGAGACGTGGATTCCCAGAAACCGCAAATCTGGTGTACGAAATGCCTCCCAATATTTTTTCTATTTTGTTTTGTGCCCCTGAAGAGAAAAAAGATTTTTTTCCTGTGACAAGAAAAATTTTTTTTACATCAAATCTATTTATTATACCCGAAAGTTTATCAATCGTCCCAAATCCAAAAAATTCTTCCTGCATTTATTGGTTCCCCTTCAGCAGTTCCATAAAATTTTTTTTGTTTTCGATTGGTGTTGTTGTGGGTCTGCCCAAATTTTCCCTAGCACCTTTCTTTATCTTGACGATAAGCATTTTTGGCCCCTTCAGGCTTTTCATCTTAGTTATTGCCTGCTTCAGAGTATCTCTAGTCGAGACTGCAATAACATTTCTATACCCACATGATAACGCAACTTTTTCAAAATCAACAGTATCAGAGACAGTCATTTGACCGCCGGTAGAATCATGTGCTCTATTATCGAACAAAATATGATTAAAATTGGAAGGTTTATAATGGCCAATAGTTGCCAAGGACCCCATCTGCATTATCACCGCACCGTCACCGTCAAAAACAAATATTTCTTTTTCAGGTTTTTGGAGGGCAATGCCCAACGCTATAGAAGCGGCACATCCCATGCCTCCAACAGTATAGAAATCCATGGGCTTTTCATTTCTTTCTATCCTATATTCAAATAGTTCTCGCGATGTTTTACCAGTTGTTGAAACAATAGCTTCTGACCCATCCAAGTTATCCACAATAGTTTTGATTGCATCCTCCCTATTCATCTCTAGATGGCTTTCACGGACCTCTGTCTTCTCTGAATCGTAGGGTGCTATAACTCCTTTTCTAATGATAAGAGCAACAGGCGTGTTTTCTCTATCTGCAATATCCCTCATTTCAGTAATTACTTCTGCAACTTCTTGAATTGTATCTGGAAGAACTCTGTAAGGTATCTCCAGTGTTTCCAACAAAGGAATCGTTATTCTGCCCATTTTTTTATGCTGTGGCTCGTCTTTCTTTCCAGGTTCACCCCGCCAGCCAACCATCATTACAATAGGGATAGAGTAAACCTCTGGATCGCACAATGATGTAATGGGATTAACAGTCTTTCCCAGTCCAGAGTTTTGCATATAAACCACCGCTACTTTTCCTGTTGAGAGATGATAACCCGTTGCGATAGCAGTAGCTTCACATTCATTGGCTGCAATAATTTGAGTTAGCTCTTTACCGTGTTTCTCCTCCAAGAATGTCATCCAACCTTTAAATGTTGAATCTGGAACACCTGTGAAAAACGTTAAATCATTCCTCCGAAAAACTTCAAATATCTCATCACATGAAATCATATTTATCATCCTCTCTTTAATTTCCACCTGGAATCAAATTCAGGATTTCCTTTATTGGCATGCACATATCTCTTACTTCATAAAGGCGCTCATAACGAAGAATTGTTTCTGCGGTTTTTTTCATTGCAGGATAAGCACTTCTTAACAAATGATTGGCATATATTACAATATTAACACCTGCCTCGACCAATTCAGATTCTGTTATTTTATCATAGGTAGTAGGCACAACTACTAATGGCACTTTCGTTTCGAACTGGGAATATTCTTTGCAAAACTCCAGAATTTCATCTGGCTCCTTTTCTTTACTATGAATCATTATCCCATCTGCTCCAGCTTCGATATATGCCTTTGCTCTGGTAAGGGCATCTTCCATTCCTGCTTTAAGGATAAGACTTTCTATTCTTGCTATTATCATAAAATCAGATGTCACTTGTGATTTTTTCCCTTCTAATATTTTGTGAGAAAAGTTTTTAATGGTATCCTGTGTTTGTTTTACTTCTGTCCCAAATAAAGAATTCTTTTTTAAACCAACCTTATCCTCAACAATAATGGCTGAAACCCCCAATCTTTCAAGTGTCCTCACCATAAAAACAAAATGTTCGGTTAGGCCACCATTATCTACATCCACAATGAAGGGTTTTGTAGTAACTTCCATAATCTGTTCAATTGTGTTCACCCGGGACGTAAGATCAACAGCACCTATATCCGGTTTCCCTTTTGCGGTAGAATCTGTTAAACTGCTTATCCATATTGCATCAAATTCTTTTATTTTATCATCTTCGATTAACTGTGTTTTTTCTACAATAAGTCCTGAGATCCCATTATGGGCTTCTAGAGCCCGCACTATGGGTTTTACTTCTAACAGCCTTCTTAATTGCTTTCGTCTAATCTCCGGAGTAGTGCCCACTTTACGAATGGCATTTGCCATATCTGTTGATGAAATGCCAGAGGTATATGGCACTTCAACTAGTTCTCCTCCCCACTCTTTTAATGTTTCGATTACCCGTTTCCTAATATTTTTTTGTGCGCCTTTCTGCCAGTCATCACCATGCACTACATAATCGGGCTTTATTTTTCTTAAGTTGGGAACATAATCTAAAGTTTCTTGAGGAATAACATCTACTACACCTTTTATGTTTTCCACTATTTCTTTACGTTGCTCATAAGTGAGAAACGGCAGTCGCTTATAATTAGCAATTGCTTTGTCGGTAAGAAGTCCGACGGTTATTTCGCCTAATTCTCGTGCTTTTTTAAAGACATTCATATGCCCGTGATGCAATAGATCTGCACTCATGGCGACATAAACTTTTTTCATTTTTACCAAGTAGGCAATGTAAAAGCTCAATTAAACATTTTTGGTATTCTATTCTCTGTCTCAGCAACTTATTATAATAACTAAAGGGGATTTCCCCATACACATAAGAAACCAACTCTGGAAATAAAGTGGTGGGACTGGAGCGATGAAAAGATAAAGAAAAACAAAAAATTCTTCACAACTGATTTGAGCGAGGT
>CAYNRH010000040.1:0-3334 GCA_964399605.1 uncultured archaeon
AGCACAGGTCTCTTCCAGAAGGAAGGGAAATACACTTCCAGATAACAGAGAGCGGCATAGAGCCAATTAAGAAGATTGGTTTGTTTTAAGTATTTAAGTTTTTCTCCCCATACATATGTTATGAAAGTTTTAGTTGTATACGGTACAGAATTATCATTTAAAGATGATGGAAAAAACCTGGCTTATGATGTGGGGGAATTAGTATTTGAAGATTTAAAGGATGAAAAAAACATAGCATTCATAAGAGAAAAAAGGAGACAACCGTTTTTAGATTTTCATCCAAATCCTGTAATCAAAGACACGATTGATGAGATGAACATAACGGCCGAAGACAGAATTGTTGACATATACAGCGTTAATTTTTGGGGAAGGGGTCCAATAGGTCTCGATGGTGATGTATGGGAAGGAGAGAGCTCTCCTCCAGAGTTTTTAATAGAAGCTCCACAGAATAAATTTGGATCACCTCTTGCAGTTGACAAAAAAACTGAAAGGGGAATAGTTTCATCAGATTATTTCGGTGATTTTATGTCTTTTTTGAAACTCATAAATTCACTTCCATATCCAAACTATTATCCAGTATTCATCTCTTGTAATGATATTTATTTAGATGAAAAGAGAAATCCTGATGTCAGAAAGAAATTGCTTGCGGAAGAATTGAAAAAACTAGTGCATCCTGTTTGAGATTCCATGTTCTTCAAAGTATTTTTGAAATTTTTTGTATATTTCTTCATTTATGTATATGTTTCCATCAATTTCTTTATTTCTTAAAAATTCAAAGACGTCCCTTGCTTTGAGCAATGAGAATATATTTAATCCCCTTTTTTGCAATTCTTCAGTTGCACTTTTGCCACTTTCCATTTTTTCCTGTCTGTCAAATAATATCAATAAGCCCACAAAATCTAGATTTAATCCTAGAGATTTTAGCTTTTCAATAGTTTCAAATTTAGTAAGGCCTGTTGTCACTACATCATCTATTATAAGAATTTTATCATTTTCTTTTAAATTACCAATTATCATTCTATCTTTCATATCTCCGTATTCTTTAGCTTCTTTTCTATCAAAAACAAATCTTTTTTCTATATTATACTTCTCGTAAAGTGTTTTAGCTATAGCTGCTCCAAGAGATATACCTTTGTATGCAGGACCAAATATTACATCAAAGTCTATTTTATTTTTTACTATAGCATCGGCGCAAGCTTCTCCTATGACTGAAAGAGCTTTTCCTGAATCAATATTTCCCGAATTAAAAAAATATGGGCTAATTCTTCCTGATTTTAATTTAAATTCTCCAAACCTTAGGACATTTTTTTCTATCAAAGTTTTAATTAGTTTTTCATCCATTTTTACCATCTCCATATACCAGCTTCTTTTAGGGCATTGTTTATGTCATCTTTCATTTTTAATGCAGCTTCCTGTGAAGCATTCTCAAAGTCTTCTGGCCTACCATTTTTTTCATAAGCGAAAATGATGCCTCTGGATGAATTTACAATTGCCCCCAATCCATCTTTGTTAAAGCATGGTAGAATATCTTTGGCGCTACCTCCCTGCGCACCATATCCAGGCACTAGGAAAATTGATTTTGGCATAATTTTTCTTAGTTCTTCTGCTTGTTTTGGATATGTTGCACCAACAACTGCGCCAACAGATCCATAGCCACTGCTTCCTATCGTTTCATCACACCATTTGTTTACATTATGAGCAACTATTATATAATTCCTCACACCATTTTCTGTTACAACATCCTGAAATTCTCCTGAAGATGGATTAGAAGTCTTTACTAAAACAAATATACCTTTGCCATAGTTCTTTATAGATTCTATGAATGGTTTTATTCCATCCGAACCCAGGTATGGATTAACTGTTATGCAGTCAACGTCAAAAGATTTTTCTTTACCATCAAAGGAATCTACCATACCAATATGTCCATCTGAATATGCCTGTGCGGTGCTTCCTATATCATTTCTTTTTGCATCTTCTATAACTATGAGTCCTTTAGATTTTGCATATCTGACAGTGTCTTCAAATGCTTTAACTCCGTAGAGTCCATACTGTTCGTAAAATGCCATTTGTGGTTTTACAGCAGGAACAATATCTTTGACAGCATTTATTATTCCTTTGTTAAACTCAAAAAAACTCATACCGATTGCTTGAAAGTTTTTTCCAAATTTACCAATCATTTCATCTACAATAAATTTAGGTATTTTATTAAATCTCGGATCCAATCCGACAACAGAAGGATTTTGTTTTTCATTTATTTTGTCTATCAACACGTCAGCAAAATTATTCATCATTCCACCCCTGTGTTTAGTTTCTACTTTAAGTTTTATAAAGTTTATTCCCATTTACCAATATTTTCAAAATAATTTTTTAGTTTATAGTTAAATCCAATCCTAGCTTCTTTTACAAAGTTGCTCCTAGACTGGTAGTAAAGAATCCCAGACCCAAGCTGAATACTGTCAGCGCCAGCCTTCAAAAACTCGGCTACATCTTTTCTATCTCTAATACCCCCGCATCCAAATATTTGTTTGTTAGTTAATTTTCTGGTCCTGTACACTTGACCTATTGCCAACGGCTTTATCGCAGGCCCTGAAAGCCCGCCTAATTTGTTTGACACTCCAAAATCTTTTCCCATCATCATTGCTTTTCCTACGGAGTTTATGTTTGTATAGAAATCAGCCTTTTCCGATGACTCAACACATTTTCTCAGAAGTTCGTCTGTAGGATAGTATGGCATTTTAAGCCCAAATGGCTTGTCGGTGTTATCGAAAATAGTTTCACACATGTCTTCAAGCAATTCAAAATCATATCCTATTGCGCTTCCGAGACCCTTAGCATGGGGGCACGATATGTTGTATTCCAGTGCGTCTGTATATTTTTCGAGGTATTTCACCATTTCAGTTAATTCTGTTTTATCCCCGCTGGTAAGGGACGCTATAACAAAAACATCAGGATTTTTTTCTTTTATAATCTCGGCAATTTTACCCATCTTTTTGAAACCAGGATTCGGAAGGCCCATGGCTTGGACAACTTTTTCACCGTCTATGGCTACATTCGGAGAAACATATCCTTCTCTTGGTCTATAAGTAGACGTCTTTAGAACAATGCCATCAACACCAGATTTTATCCAGCTCTCTAAAGAATGAAAAGAAGAAGAATAAATACCAGAAGCATTTGTTATCTTAACTTCTTTGAGTTCCACAAAACCCGACTATTGTTTGTAGTAACTTAAATATAAAATATTTGGATTAGTTTTAAATTCTCTGAAGGCCAATATTTTAGTGTGTTTCTTTTTTCTTCCAGTCCTTCTTGCTTGGACAATCAGGGTTTATGCAGA
>CAYNRH010000041.1:0-2942 GCA_964399605.1 uncultured archaeon
TCCCGGCTGGCGCACCACTTCAATTAAAAGAAAAACATTTATATAACAAATTTTTAATATTATTGTGGTTTTATGGCTTTTTGGAAGAAGAGCAATGACAAGAAAAAAGAGATGGAAGAAATAAAAAATAAAATAGAAGGCAACAGCCCGATGCCAGCACCGCCTCCACCACCTCATGAAGTTCTTGCTCCTCCAGCTGTTTCGGAGCCCCCACGAGAAGCTTCTGCTCCACTTTTTGTTAAAATAGACAGATACGAGGATGTTATTAAAAAATTAAATGAACTGAAGTCTTCATTAAAAACGTTAACAAGATTGATTTCATTCTCCAATGAAGTTGATGAATTGAAGACAGATATAAAAACAAGAATAAAGAACTCTACGGCGAAGCTTACAGATACTTTGATATCTTTAGATGAAATTTTTGTTGAGCCGGGTAAACCAAGAATAAACTTCCATAGTGGAGAAAGGTCTGATGTTGAAGAGCAGATATATGACTTAGAGGAAGAGTTGAAACATCTTAGAAAAGAGATAACTCAAATCAAGTAATTTATTTATTTCTTATTTTGTATTATTTATTTAAAGCGGAGGTAGCCAAGTGGTCAATACTATCGTCTTGAACTTTGCCGAGGCGACAAAGTGGCCAAACTAAGTGGACTAAAGGCGCTGGACTCAAGATTAAGTTCCTGAGTGTTGAGTTTGCATGGCAGACTGTGAAAAAGAGAAATCCAGAAATTGAAATTTCAGGTTTCTCAAAAATATTTGAGAAATCCAGTCACTTAGTGTGTTCGTCGGTTCGAAACAAGACCCCTTTCTTAAAAGAAAGGTCTTTGTATTTTCGGAAATGGGAACATTTCCTAAATTCCGAAAAGACGAAACAAAGTCTCGGAATTCCCTAAAGAAAATGTTGTTGCAAGCATTTCATGCTTGCCAATTTTTAGAGGAAGGGGTAGGAGTGACGGAGAACTGGGGGAACCTTAGGTTCCCACGGGTCACGTGAGAATCCGGCCCTCCGCACCATTTGTGATTTTATGCTGCAAATTCTGAAATTAGGCGGAAGTGTAATAACAGATAAAAACAGATATGCAACTCCCAGAAAAAAGGCTATCAGGTCGCTCGTGAGGGAGATAATCAGCGCAAGAGAGGAAAAAGATTTCAGGTTAATTCTTGTTAATGGGGCAGGCAGTTTTGGCCATATGCCCGTGAAGAAGTATGGACTTGAGAATGGAATAAGAGACGAGAAGACAAAAATAGGAATGGCTATGGTTCACAAATTTGTTGAGGATTTGAACAGAATCATTTGGGAAGAATTTTTAAAAAATAACGTCAGCGCAGTGCCTGTGCATCCAATGAGTTTTATAGTTCATGATGATGGAAATATAGTTCTTTTTGAAACAAAACAAATTGAAAAGATGCTTGATATGAACATAATACCCCTTTTATATGGAGATATGGTTGTTGATTTAAAGCGTGGCTGTTCGATAATATCTGGAGATGATATAGTTCCTTATCTTGCTAAAAAATTAAATGCAGACAAAATTTTAATGGGAACAGATACTGACGGCATTTTTGATAAGAATCCAAAATTGTTTAGAGATGCCAAACTCATAAGGGATATAAATAACAAGAATTATGAAGATGTTTTGAATATGGTGTCCAGCTCTGCTTCAGTAGATGTAACCGGTGGCATGAGAGACAAGTTAAAAAAGATGATAGATATAGCAGGTGGAATAGAAAGTTTAGTGTATAATGCGAATAGAAGTGGTTTAACCAAAAGAGTTTTACTTGGAGAAAAGTTGGGAACTTCTATATTTGTCTCTTAGTTATTTCCCTCAGTTTTTTGTCAAGTTCTTTTTTGTATTCGTCAGCTCTGTTCTCTTTTATGTAAAAATCAGTTTTAACGGCTTTTGAAACAAAGCTTGCTATTATCCTCGCAATTTTTCCTTTCATGTTGTCCGGTGCATTTGTAATATCAGGATGAAGAAATATTATTCCATATTTTGGGGGTCTTGATTTCTTTTTGGATTTCATGAACCTGAACAGCGCTTTCTCTGCTCCCAAGAGTTGTATTGTTGAAGATGGCAGTTTTGCAAGTTTTTCAAGGCCTCCCGCCAAAAGAATTAGTTTTGCTCCAAGTTTTGCTCCAACTAACCCCGTTACATTAGGGGCAATATCATTCATAATTCCTTCTATGTATTTCTCCAATTCTTCATTCAATTCAAATATATTTTTTGTTTCTTTTGAAAAATGGTTAAGAATTTTTAAATCATCTTCGTCTAAATCCGTTCCCATGGTTTCTGAGAAATTCTCAATATTTTCTCTGGTCATATTTTCAGATATAACTTCTGCATATTTTTTATTATCCTTTATTTTCCTTTCAAGTTCTGGATAATACAAACCATACCATTCGTGGAGTCTTTCCGAGAGGCGGTTGGATATATCTATGAGCTCGTCTATTGCAGAAACAGCCTGCATTGCTATTTTGTCTTTTTTCTCAACAAGTTTTATTTTCCTCTTTGTTTTGATTATCTGCATCTCTGAGAGTATTTTATTGAATTCGCCGTGACTCTTTGTAAAATTAAATTTAAGTGCCAGGTCCCTTTGGTTTTCTTTTATATATTCATGAGCAGATAATTTTTTCTTGTATTCAATGTTGAAGTTATTGTCATTAAACGGAATATCTGTAACTATGTCCTTATCCTTGATTTTTTTGAGAATTTCTTTAAGTTCATGTATGGCTTCACCTTTTTTTATTTTCTCAATTTTCTCAATTATTTTTTCTGGGTCTTTGGGAAAAAGAACATTTTCTATAATGTTTTTCTTTTGGTCTAAAGCAAAGACACCAATTGTGGAGTATGTTATGAATATCATGACAATCAAATGAAATAATGCTATTAGATGTATAAAAAGATTATTTTAAAATTTCCAAGATTTTGCCATGAATT
>CAYNRH010000042.1:0-2560 GCA_964399605.1 uncultured archaeon
TTTTGAACCCGGACCAAAGGCTTTCCGCATAGAGTCCACAGGCCCGTATGCTGCCGTTACACCAACGCGGCCATCTTGAAAATCAAAGATTTTCAATCAATAAAAAACTTACACTCTCGCGCAAGTCATTCCATTAACTCTTTTAAATCATTCACTATGTTTTTAATCTTTATTAACTTTTCCTCTCCCGTTTCCATATCCCTTAATTTAACTGAATTTTCATCCAGTTCTTTTTTTCCGATTATTAAACAATATGGGATTCCCTGGGAATTGGCATAATTCAAATTCTTGCTTATTCCCCTATCCATCATATCAATATTTGTTTTTATCCCCGACTCTCTCAACTTCGTGGTTATCTCTATGGATTCTTTCTCTGTCTTTATGGGTATGACAAAAACCTTTACAACTGTTTTCTCGCTTTCCATTTTTTCTTTTAGTGCATCAGATAGGACATCTAAACCGAAGGATATACCAACTGCAGGCACTTTTTCCAAACCGGTGAACCTGCCAATCAGATTGTCGTATCTCCCGCCTGCTGCAAATGAAGATGTTATTTTTGAGTCCTTAAAATATGCCTCAAAGATTGTTCCGGTATAATACACAAGCCCCCTCGCAAGGCTTGGAACAATACTAATTTCCTTTACACCTAAATATTTTGAATACCTCAAAACTGACTCTATCTCTTTAACGCCTTCCTCGGCTTCCTTTATTTTTTTCAATCTCTTAATTATCTCATCATTTGTTCCACTGGCTTTCAACAAATTCAAAATACTGGTTATTTTTTCTTTTTCAATTCCCTTTTCTATTAATTCTTCTCTAACACCACTTTCTCCAATTTTCTCCAGCTTATCCAGAGAAAGTATCACAGAATCCCTTTTTTCTTTTTCTATTTCAAAATAATCTAAAACTCCGTTCAAAATCTTTCTGTTGTTTATTTTTATTTCTGCCTTAAAGCCAAGCTTCTGGGAAACAATATCTATTATCTTTAAAAACTCTGCATCTGCAATCATTGAATCTGACCCAACGGTATCAACGTCACACTGCCAAAACTCCCTATATCTTCCCATTTTGATAGGGCCGTCCCTCCATACTTTTCCTATTTGATACCTCTTAAAGGGCTTTGCCAAATCTGGATTTAATGAAATAATCCTGCATAATGGAACAGTCAAATCATACCTTAAGCCAAGTTCCCTGCCACCCTGGTCCTTCAGCCTATAAGTCTCTTTGAGTATCTCCTCACCTCCTGCATACTTTCTTGACAATATTTCCCATTTCTCAAGGGAAGGTGTCTCCAACGGACTGAATCCAAATGTTTCAAAAACCCCCTTTAGTGTATCAACTATCTTTTGCCTCATTATTTTTTCTTCTGGCAAAAAATCCCTTGTTCCTTTGACTGGTTGAAATTCCTCTCTCATAAACACCACATCTTGATTAATTTTTCATACGCCTCAACTGCGTTCCTCAACTGCTTTACCTCGTTATACTCGTTTGCAACATGACAAAGTTTTTCATTTCCGGGGCCACAAACAACACAGTCTATTTCGCACCTGGTGTAATACAGCTCGGCTTCTGTGTATCCTGAACTGCCGATAAATTTCTTCTTTAATATTCCTTTCATTATGTTAACTATCTTAGATTTTTTTGATATTACCATAGCCGGTCTGCCTGCAACAAATTCAACTTTTGCTTTTAGGTTCAGCCTTTTCAAAATTTCCCTTATCTGTTTTTTTGCAAGATTTATGGTTTCACCTGGAATAATTCTCCTGTCTATCTCAACTTTACAAAAATCTGGAACCATGTTTACCTTTATTCCACCGTTTATTTTTCCCACGTTTATCGTGCCACTGCCTAAAATCTTATTCTTTTTTCTTTTCAGCTTTTTCGTTAGCTTCTCCAGTTCATTTATGAATTTAACCGCCTTCAATATCGCATTATCACCCAACTCAGGCATTGAGCCATGAGCAGATTTCCCCTTAAAAATAACATTCACCTGAACAATACCTTTCTGAGCTATCTCTATATTCATTCCTGTTGGCTCTGCTATGAGACCATACTTTATGCCACTAATCAACTCTCTTTTCTTAGATGTCAAATAGTCTGAACCTAATAGGTTTACCTCTTCTCCCGGGACAAACACCAGCACAAGTCTCCTTTTGAACTTTTTTCCTGAAAATTTTTTTGCTGCAATCAATATAGAAGCTAACCCCCCCTTCATATCAACTGCTCCTCTGCCATATAATTTTCCCTTAACTAACTTTCCGCCAAAGGGATCATACTTCCAGTTATTCCCTACGGGAACCGTATCCATGTGACCATTAAGCATCAAACCTTCTCCTTTTCCTTTCTCAAAAATGAGGATGGGCCTGTTTTTTTCAGGATAAATTTTGGTGAGCTTGAAATCCGTGCCTTTCATAAAATTCTCTATGAACCTTGCCACATTTTCTTCATTTCCCGGCGGGTCCTCTGAATTTATCTTCACCAGTTCCTGTGTCAGTTTTACAACATCCATATCAATCGCCTAATTCTTTTTTTATTTTTATTATATTAATTATTCTGCTCT